>CAKVGH010000004.1 GCA_934747255.1 uncultured Clostridia bacterium
TTATTTATATTTGTACCAAATGTAATATTTTTAATACTTGTTAATGAACCAAATATACCAATATCATCATTTGCAGCCAACATGATTGTTCCCGGATGCACAAATGCTATGTCCGTTGATACAGTTGAACTACGATATATATCTAATCCACCTGTAGTTTTACCAGTAAAATAATATCCAGTTGGTGCTGATGCACCTACTGTTATGCTCGTTATGTCTGTCGAAACCAATGAAATACCAGTTGTTGCATCTGCTACTTGATCTCGCCAATTTTTTTCCAAAAATATTGAACCTGTACTACTCGCAGTCCATTTAGCATACAAGGTTGTTATATTTGATGAATCGCCTTGTAGAGTGTATTTACCAGCATCAGTAATTACCATAGTCCCAGAAGCACTAGTGCCAGAATATGAGGTGTAGTAGCCACCAAATTCCCAATATCTTTTGGTTGGAGTTGATATTGTTACTGAACCTTCTCCAGATACTGTTGAAACCATTTTTGTGCATGCTGAATCTGTATAATATCTGTTACTTGCAGTGTTGTAGTACAAATTGCTAACAGAACCTGTACCGCCTAAATTATCCAATGCTACAGTTATCACACTACCTTTTGCAATCCAACCTGCATACAAATTAACTACTGTTATCCCGCCATTTTTGGCATTTAAAGATAGTTTTCCTTGACTATTTATTATCAGTTCACTTGATCTCAATCCATCTGCACCTGATTTAGATTGATAATAACCAGCAAATTGATATGCACTAGCTGTTGGCAATGTAAACGACGATGTCGATACTGCATCAATTGATGTTGTAACTTGCGAATCTATATATAGATATCCGTCTCCATCTGCATAAATCGTTGTTATGCCCGCATTTGCACTATCAAGATTTTTATTTAATGTTACCGCTTTTGACCATTTGGCTACTAGTGTTTGGCCTTGGATTGATTGCAAATTGCTTTGAGTTAGTGATGCCAAATATCCTGTTGATTTAATTACTTGCAAATCATTGTAATAGTAACCGTGGAAGGTATAACCTGTTTTGGTTGGAATCTCTAATTGAGTTTCGGAAGAAAGAACTTCCATTGCGGAGTTGTATACTTGATATTCATCAGCCTCACTAAATATGTTATTAACGAACAATGTAGCATTTTCTTCAGTTGAAGAACCATTGTTTGCATCGAGCGTTGTTTTACCTAAGTATTTATAGTACGCCTCTGCGTATTCGTGTGAATCTTCAAATATCCACTGATTGTTTTCAAATTGAGAAAATTTAACTAAACTGCCATCGCTTGAAACAATATTTGAAGATGCAATGTAATCGTTCAAATGTGCTTTAATACCTTTGAAAACATAGCCTTCTTTGTGTAACGAACTCATCAAATTGCCGTCTGCATCTTGAAGTGATGTTATTTCATTTGATAGGTCAATATTACCATTACTATCAGATTTATACCATTTTGTTCCATATTGCCAAATGTCTGCATATTCACTATTTACTGGCAAGCCATATATATGCACTTGACGCTTGATTGGTTTTAACCATATTGTAACAGTGAGCAAATTAGATTGGAGGGAATTATCAACTTCAAAAGTATTGTTATATGAATGAATTGTATTTGTTTTAGTTAAAAATGTTGTACTCCTAATTGTTCCAGTTGAATTTTTTTGCATTATATCTAAAGACACACTTCCAATATCATTAGATGAAATTATGTAGCCATTTGGAATATAAACACTATAACTTGAATATTTTGAACCATCTTTGTTAAAGCGAGTTCCTATATACAATTCTCTTGTGTAAGATTTATCGCCATTAAACAATATACTGCCTTGATAATCTAATTCGAATGAAGAAAATGAAACTTCACTTGTGAAATCAGGAAAAGCACTTCGTGACTCGTCATCTTCAAAAATAGCATAAGCACCATCAATTACCGTATTACTTGAAGAATCACGAAATTCTATTGAAAATCTTGTACCAAGATATTTCCAGCGTGCCACCAACTTAATTGTCTCGTTTTGATGAGATTGTAGCATATCATAAAAATCTTCTTGATTTAATGCAGTTGCAGATCCCAAAAAATATCCGTCAGCATCAATTACTTGAAATCCTGCTGGGATAGTTTTATATGTATCACCCTTCTTAAAACTCAAATCATCAACTGTATAGTATCCCAAAAAATTTGAATTTAATTTTGTTGGAACTGGAACAAGGTTTGTTGATGAAATTTTGCTAGAAGAAGCATAATTTTTATCTAAATACGCACCCGTCACACTCCAATCACGAGTGGTTTTGGACTCATTCCAAATCTTTGGCCAAAAATCGCCATTTAATTGATTTATTAAAAATTCGTCCCATGTTTCATAGGTTGTCATACTTCTTACATATAAAGTAGTGCAAGAACTATCGCCACCATTTGCATTAAGTGACAAAGTACTTTTAGCATCTGTTACTGAGTTTTTGTAATTATATGTAAGAGCATCAACTGTTTTGTGATTAAGGTTTGTGAAAACTCCAAAACCAGTAATTGACAAAACAAGCATACACAAAGCAAATATGATGCTTTTTACTATTCCCGATTTAGAGTTAGTTGATTTTTGAAAAATTTGCATAATAATCTCCATTTTTATTTTGTTCAAGTTTTACAATTTTTATTTGCCCATCGCATTCATATTTAGCAAAATCGCAAGTAGAAAAATTTGGCAATATTTTATTGTTATTAGTATTATAATATAAATTAAATAATAAGTAAATAGATTAGCGGAACAAAAACAAAAATAAAAATTTTTTTATAAAAAAAGATGATTACAATTTTTGAAAAACTAAAGCGTAAAATAATAATTTATCAAGCAAATTTTTAACTGAAATTTTTTGCAAAATATCAATTATTTACATCACAAAAAGGACTGCGTTTTAAGCAATATTTTTAGTTTACCAGATTAAATCATCAACCCTTGTTTGCAACTATTAGGTGATATAAATATGACAACTTTAACAAACACAAATTAAACATAAAAAATTATTTTTCGTTTTGACAAGACAAAAAATATCTATTGTATTTATAAAAAAATATTGGCAGGCAATAAACAAAAAAATTCATCTTTTTTTAAGAATAATTTATAGTTAAAGCAAAAAAATGAGCAATGCAAAAATATTAAATCGCAAGTCAAAAATTTACAATTTTTCAAAATTTTTATAAAAAAAGAGCATTTTTTATGATTTTTTTGCATTTTTTCATAAATTTTTGCTCATTTTTTAATTTTTTTTATTTTGATAAAAGCTTTTTAAGATACTTGCCAGTCCAAGATTTTTCCACCTTAACAATGTCTTCTGGTGTTCCAGTCGCAATAACTTGTCCACCTTCGTTTCCACCTTCTGGCCCAAGGTCAATAATATAGTCAGCAACCTTAATCACATCAAGGTTATGTTCAATTACGATTACCGTGTTATTTTGACCAACTAAACGCTGTAAAATTGCAACTAACTTATCAACATCGTAACTTGATAAACCAGTAGTTGGTTCATCTAAAACATAAATCGTTTTACCAGTCGAACGCTTTGCTAGTTCAGTTGCAAGTTTGACTCTTTGTGCTTCGCCACCTGATAATTCTGTTGCTGGCTGTCCTAGTTTTATATAACCTAGTCCCACATCATATAGTGTTTGCAATTTGTTTTTTATGCTTGGTAGATTTTCAAAAAAGTTTAAGGCTTCTTCAATTGTCATTTCAAGTACATCGTAAATGCTTTTGCCTTTATACTTAACTTCCAAAGTTTCTCTATTATATCTTCGTCCTTTACAAACTTCACAAGGAACATAAACATTTGGCAAAAAGTACATTTCTATTTTTTTAATACCATCGCCTTGGCATGACTCACATCTACCGCCCTTAACATTAAAACTAAATCTTCCGCTTGTGTAGCCACGCTGTTTTGCATCACTTGTTTTTGCAAATAACTCTCTAATTTGAGTAAACACTCCCGTGTATGTTGCAGGATTGCTTCGTGGTGTTCTACCGATAGGACTTTGGTCAATGTTTATAATGTTATCTAATTGTTCAAGTCCTTCTATACTCGAATATTTACCTTCCACCATTTTTGACTTATTAAGTTTATTAGACAATGCAGGAACGAGTGTGGTGTTTATCAATGTACTTTTGCCACTACCACTAACTCCTGTTACCGCAGTCAATACACCAAGTGGAAATTTTACCGAAATATTTTTCAAGTTATTTGATTTAGCATTTTTAAGAGTAATAAACCCTTTTGGCCGTTTTCGTGAAGATGGTACTTCGATTTTGCATTCACCTGTTAAATATTTTGCCGTAATAGAATTAGGACATTTTTTTACTTCTTCAACTGTTCCACACGCAACAACTTCTCCACCGTGTACACCAGCAAGTGGCCCTATATCAACAAGATAATCTGCTGACAAAATGGTATCTTCGTCGTGTTCTACAACGATAAGGGTGTTTCCCAAATCACGCAAATTCTTCAGTGCTTGCAAAAGCCTATCATTATCTCTTTGATGCAAACCAATACTTGGCTCATCAAGAATGTATAGCACCCCCACAAGTCCGCTTCCAATTTGAGTAGCAAGTCTAATTCGCTGACTTTCTCCACCAGACAAAGTACCAGCCATACGGCTCAATGTTAAATAGCCCAATCCAACATTTTTCAAAAATTCTAGTCTTTTTTGCACTTCTTTTAAGATATTTTCTGCAATTTTGGCTTGAATTTTAGATAAATTTAGATTTTTCAAAAATTCTATTAGTTCAACAACGCTTTTTTCCGTCATCTCCGTAATGTTAATTCCACCAACTTTAATAGCCAAAACTTCTGGTTTCAAACGCTTGCCGTGACATTTTGGACATTCGGTTTCAACCATATACTTTTCAATTTCAGTTTTAACATAATCGCTTGTAGTTTGACCATATCTTCGTTTTAAGTTGTTCATCACTCCTTCAAACGAACGATTGAATGAGCCTGTAAATGTTCCCGAACTATACTCGACTGTTATTTTCTCGCCATCATTACCATATAACAGCATATTCAAAATATTTTTTGGCAAATCTTTAACAGGTGTATCAAGACTAAACTTATATTTTTTTGACAATGCAATAAAGTTGCTTTTGGCTATTTGAGCAATGTCCATATTCCAACCCGTAATCTGCAACGCGCCTTCGTTTAGGCTTCTATTGGCATCGCCAATCACAAGTTTTTCGTCCAACTCTCGTTTTATACCCAAACCCAAACACTCTTCGCAAGCACCAAATGGACTATTAAAACTAAATAGTCTTGGCGAAATTTCAGGCAAACTATATCCACACGAACTGCAAGCATAATTATTTGAAAATTGAGTTTCCTTTCCATCATTATCAATAATTACATTACCACCAGAAAGTTTTGTAGCCGTTTCAATAGATTCTGTAAGTCTTGATAAAATATCAGTTTTAATTACAAGCCTATCAACTACAACATAAATATTATGTTTTTTATTTTTTTCAAGTTCAATTTCTTCATCAAGCGTATGATAAACGCCATCTATTTTTACTCTTGCATAGCCTTGCTTTTGGTAATCTTCTAGTTCTTTTTTGTACTGACCTTTTTTTTGCGAAACAACTGGCGATAGAATAATCACTTTTTGTCCTTCGCCCAGCGCCATAATTTTGTCAGCAATTTGGTCTATCGTTTGACTAGAAATTGGCTTATTACAATGTGGACAAAATGGCTCGCCAACATTAGCATATAATAGCCTTAAATAATCGTAAATCTCCGTCACTGTTCCCACCGTTGAACGAGGGTTTTGATTGGTTGTTTTTTGGTCTATCGCAATGCTTGGAGACAACCCTGTTATACTCTCAACATTTGGCTTTTGGACTTGTCCCAAAAACTGCCTAGCATAACTAGACAAACTTTCCATAAATTTTCGTTGACCTTCGGCAAAAATTGTGTCAAAAGCAAGAGTCGATTTTCCACTTCCACTAACGCCAGTAAACACAATAAGTTTGTTCCTTGGCAAAGTTAGATTTATGTTTTTCAAGTTGTTTTCCTTTGCACCAGTAATTACAATTTTATCGTCCATTTTTTATCTCCCAGTTGTTTTATATATGTTCATATTTACATATTTTTTAGTTTTTTTATTAAAAAATCAGGTTTTTTTTCGTTTTTTAGTGCTTTTTTTTATAATTTTTGAAAATTTTTTATAAAATTCAAACTTTTCTACTTTTTATTTTTTGATGACATTTTATCAAATTTTTTTACTTTTTCTTGCAAAGATTGAAGTTCTAAAATTTGGTCTCTCAACAAAATTGCCTTTTCAAAATCGAGATTTTTAGAAGCGATTTTCATAAGCGAAGATAACTTTTCAATCTGTGAAGGAATGTTCTTTTCGTCCACTTTTTGAGCGTCTACTTTACTTGAAATTTCCAATGTATTTTTTATGTCTTTTATGATAGTTTTTGGAGTAATATTATGAGCAATATTGTACTCATTTTGTATTGCTCTTCTTCGATTAGTTTCGCCTATTGCTCTTTTCATACTATCAGTCATTGTATCGGCATACATAATAACCTTTGCTTCGGCATTTCTTGCTGCTCTACCAATGGTTTGAATTAGTGAAGTTTCGCTTCTCAAAAAGCCTTCCTTATCAGCATCTAAAATTGCAACTAATTTTGTTTCTGGAATATCAAGTCCTTCACGAAGCAAGTTGATTCCAACAACAATATCACACTCTTTTTTTCGCAAACTATTGATTATGTCAATTCGTTCCAAAGTATCAATTTCGCTATGCAAGTATTTTACCTTAAAGCCATAATTCGTCAAATAATCAGTCAAACTTTCGCTCATCTTTTTAGTGAGTGTTGTAACTAAAATTCTGCCATCATTTTCGATTGTCTTTTTAATTTCTCCAACCAAATCGTCAATTTGATTTTTTATTGGTCTAACTTCAACTAATGGGTCAAGTAGTCCCGTAGGTCTAATGATTTGTTCCACAACTTGCGATGCCTGTGATAATTCATACTTGCTTGGGGTTGCTGAAACATATACTGCTTGTCCTATTCTCTCATTAAACTCATCAAATGTGAGCGGTCTATTATCAAATGCAGATTTCATTCTAAATCCGTATTCAACCAAGTTTGTTTTCCTTGCTCTATCTCCATTGTACATTGCCCTAACTTGTGGCAAAGTCATGTGGCTTTCGTCAACAAAGAGCAAAAAGTCATCAGGAAAATAGTCTAACAATGTGAAAGGTGCTTCCCCGACATTTCTACCATCAAAATATCTAGAATAGTTTTCTATTCCGTTACAATAGCCCATTTCTCGCATCATTTCCAAGTCATAGTGCGTTCGTTGATTCAATCTCTCCGCTTCAAGTAGTTTTCCGCTAGATTTTAAGTCTTCAACTTCTTTTTCCGCATCTCTCTCGATATCTTTTAGCACATTTTCAAGTTTTTCACTGCCTACTGCATAGTGAGTGGCAGGAAATAGCACCAAGTGTGACAAATTGCAAACTGTTTTACCTGTGACTACTTCGATTTCCTTTATACTCTCAACTTCATCGCCAAAAAACTCAATTCGATATGCTCTTTCGCTTGAATATGATGGTATAACATCAACAATGTCTCCGTGAACCCTAAATGTAGCACGCTTCAAATCTATATCGTTTCTCTCGTACTGAATTTCTACCATTCGTCTTATCAACTCATCTCGTGGCATTGTCATATTTGGTCTTAAACTAATTCGCAATGAAGAATACTCTTCTGGACTTCCCATACCATAAATACAACTAACACTTGACACTATGATAACATCTCGTCTTTCCATTAACGCACAAGTGGCAGAATGTCTTAACTTGTCAATTTCATCATTTATGCTCATATCTTTTTCGATATAAGTATCACTTGAAACAATGTATGCTTCTGGTTGATAATAATCATAATAAGATACAAAATATTCAACAGCATTGTTTGGAAAAAACTCTCTAAACTCATTACAAAGTTGAGCGGCGAGTGTCTTGTTATGAGCAAGTACTAGGGTTGGACGATTTACTTTTGCGATGACATTTGCCATAGTAAAAGTTTTACCGCTACCAGTAACACCTAATAATACTTGTGATTTCAATCCATCATTTATACCTTCCACCAACTTTTCAATCGCTTGTGGTTGGTCGCCCGTTGGCTTATATTTACTTTGTAAATCAAATTTCTCCATATATAAATTATAACACTTTTTATCCTTTTTAATATAATACATTAAGCCCAAAAAATATTTTTTATAAATTTGGAATTTATTAAACTTTTCGCAAAAAATATGATTGTAAAAAAATTTATGACGAACAATAATAGCAAAGTAAATATGACAATGGTGTGTCAAACTAAAAAAATCTTGCAAGTTTAATCACAAGATTTATTTCTAATATATTTTTATAAAATAATTACTTATATAAGTTTTTTTATTTTTTTATCAATTTTTTTCAAGTTTTTCGTTATTTTTTTATGATTTTTTTGAAAAAATTAACAAATAAATTCATTTTCGCTTGCTGAAACCTGATTAAAATAAGTGTCTTTAATCTTTTGATAATTTACTTTAACTGGCTTTTTAATTTTTGCATAGCCTGTATTTTTCGGCGAATAAACTGTATTTAATGCCACCTTTTCGTTAAACGATAAGTCCTTATTTCCGCAATCGGTATAGTACATTAAATAGTCCATATACTCGTCATCTATCAAATCAGTAAAGCCCAAACAATGCATAAGTTCATGCTTTATTATTGATGAACAATTTTTTGAATTACTATCTATATCTTTGGTGTTAAGATACAAGTTTACAGGATATGTTATTTTTCCAGAGAAAGCATTTGCCCTAATATTAGCAAATCCGTAACTATCATCAACAATACTTTGGTCACGAATATCAGTATATGATTTTATGTTTATAGATTTATTCATATCACGGTCACTAAACGATACTGTAAAGTCGATACCTTTTGCAACATCATCGAGTTCGCTAATACCCTTTAATATTTGGTTTAATTGTTCTCTATTAAAACACTTTTTTATGTTAAGATTTACTGTTCCATTACTTATTGGCAATGTTACTGGAATATTGAACGCATTGTTTACAAATAATTCTTGATTAACACCTTCAAACCTTTTTGAACACTCTGCTTTTGAACCAATAATATTTGCACATAGAGTGATTAAAATAGAGTATGTAAGTACAGAAAATGCTCTATCTGCCCTTTTTTCAATTTTAGTTTTTAATGCGTATTTTTGTGGAATTCTACTCATTCGAGTTTCTGTATCAATTTTGTTTTTCATTTTTATATATAGTCCTTTTGAATGATTTTAATAAAATTTAATTATTTTTTATAATATTTCATTAAAATAAAGAAATTTTTTACATTTTTCAATCTATTTACTTGCTTTCTGTTTCTAATTCTTCCAATTCAAGATTTTCATTATCTCTTTTATAGATTATTTTTGTTGGCTTTTCCACTTGAACGAGCCCCGTTCTTTTTGGCGAATAAACTGTATTAAGTGCTTCCAATTCTTCTTCCGCAAGTGGCTTATAATAGCCACTTTCGCCATAATACATTATGCTATCTTCATACTTGTCGGCATAAAGGTCAGCAAAACCAAAACAATGCAACAATTCGTGTCTAACAACAGTGTTAAAATCAGCACCATAAAATTCTATATCTTCAGTATTTATATAAAGATTTATAGGATAAACAATTTTTGCTGTGTAATTATTTACAAAAAATTCGGTATAGCCCAAAGTTTCCATTCTAATATCATCATTTTTAATGTAATCGTAAGACTTTATGTTTATTGATTTTTTAATATCTTTATCTTCAAACGAAACATCAAAATCAATACCTTCGGCTTCAATATCCAAATCTTCAATCGCTTCCACTATTTCATCAACTTCATCTTGTGAAAAACAATCTCTAATGTTCAAATTAACTTTACCATTTTTTACTGGCAACACCGCTGGCACATTAAAAATAGTTTTTCTAAATAAATCTTTATTTACATTTTCAAAGCGTTTGTCAGTAATTTTTTTTGACACAAGCAAAGTTGTTCCTATCGTTATAATAATACCCAAACTAACGCAATTTGATATTGCAACCAATTTGTTATGCTTACGCTTTTTTACTTCCTTTTTTTCATTTTCCATAGTTAAATCCTAATTTTTTTATAAATTTTATAAAAAAACACTAATTTTTAATCATTTTTTTATAATTTTTATCAAGAATGATATAAAACAAATTATAAATCGCTATATGTTTCATAACTTTTTATGTAAATTAAACTAGTTTTTAATACGCCAATTCTTCTTCCGCTATCAATTTTTTAGTATCAACATCTTCATTATAATGATATCTAATTTCTGTTGGCTTTTCAACTGTTACAAGACCAGTTTTTTCTGGTGAATAGATTTTGTTTAGTGCATCATATTCGTCTTGCGTTAACTCCTTAAAATAGCCCAAATCTGTGTGCAACATTAAATAATCTTTATACTTTGAATGATCTCTTAAATCTGTAAAGCCCAAGCAATGCATCAGTTCGTGTCTTACAACATTGTTCAAATTTGCACCATAATACTCTATTTTTTCTGTATTCAAATATACCGTTAGTGGATAGCAAAGTTTTGCAGTAAAATTATTTTTATAAATATCTGCATAACCAAAAGAAAGTTCTTTTTCACTTGGGTCAATAAAATCATAAGACTTAATGTTAATTGACTTTTCCACATCTTCGTCAGTATAAGAAACATTAAATTCAATACCTTTTGCATCAAAATCTAACTTTTCTATTCCTGCCTTAATTTCATGAAGTTGGGTATCTGTAAAACAATCAATAATATTAAGGTTTACTACACCATTTTTTATAGGTAATACCACAGGAACATCAAATGTTGTTTTTTGAAAAAGTTCTGTGTTCACACCTTCAAAGTTTTTCATTGCCACTTTTTTTGATATAATGGTCGATGATACCGCACCAACTGAAAGAACAATGCTAATTGTTAAAGCCAAATCACCAACATCAAATTTGTGTTTTTTCTTGCTTTTTGACTTTACATATTCATCATCTGCTATTTTGGAAGATAATTTTTTAGTTGTTTTTTTCATTTTTAACCTCTACACTAACTTTAATTTTTGCCACAATTTGCGTAAAAAGTTTTATATCAATATCATAAACTCCTTCGAGTTTAATTGGTTGACTAACAACAATTTGTTTTTTGTCAATCTTATAGCCTTTCTTTTCAAGTGCAACAGCAATTTCTTGGTTAGTTACAGAGCCAAAAGTTCTACCATTTTCGCCACCCTTAATCGAAACATTAACAGTTATTCCGTCAAGTTCTTTTTTCAAATTTAAGGCTTTTTGTTTATCTTGCTCATAGTGAAACTCTTTGGCTTGTTTTGCTTGTTTATTTTCATTTATTGCACAATTATCAGCAATTTTTGCCTTGCCTGTTTTAAGCAAAAAATTTTGCGCATATCCAGCACTTACTTCACAAATATCGCCTTTTTTTCCTGTTCCCTTTACATCGGTCAATAAAACTACTTTCATAACTTTTTCTCCTTATGTTTGTTATTTCAATTATAATAATTTTACCAAAAAAAGTCAATATCTGTAGCAACTTATTTAATGTCAAAAACTATTCTTTTTTGATTGTTATATTTTTAATGAAATTAGGCAAAATAAATGTAAGGAGATTGATTTATGGATTTAAGATGTAACAAAACTTGTTGCAAGCACAACAAACAATATGCCTGCAAAGCAAAGGAAATTCATGTGAGCCGTGACACAGATTGCAGAACTTTTGAAAATGATAAACACAAACCAAAACAAGAAAAGCTTTCCAAAACAATGTTTGAACAAGCACCTGAAATTGCTCCATTTAGAGCAAAGGACGATGTAAAAATTAAATGCAACGCAAAATGTTTATTCAACAAGCAAGGCGATTGCATAGCTAATGGAATCACAATTCTTGATGCAAAATATGATGGTAAATGTGGAACTTTTATTGAAAAATAAATTTTTAATTTATAGTAAAAAAAATTACAATTATATAAACAGAATTTCATATTTTTAATAAAAAACTTGAAAAAATCATAAAATTTTCATATTTTTTTCGTATTTTTTAATTATTTTTTCATTTTTTTAGATTTTGCCTATAATATTAACAATATTAAATTTCAAAAAAGATTTAACTTCTTTAATGCAAAAATTGTTTTAATTATAAAAAAAGTTCACCAAAGTGAACTTTTAATTTTAATACTTAACTCTAATTCCAGGTCCCATTGTTGTAGCAATAGCAACACTCTTTAAGTAAATACCTTTTGCTGCTGATGGTTTAGCCTTAATAATCGCTTCCATAACTGCTGTCATATTTTCTGCAAGTTTTTGTGTTCCAAAACTTACTTTACCGAATATAACATGAACGATATTGTTCTTGTCAAGACGATATTCAACCTTACCTGCTTTAACATCACTAATAGCCTTTGCTACATCCATTGTAACAGTACCACTCTTAATGTTTGGCATCAAGCCCTTTGGTCCTAAAATTTTTGCGACTCTACCAACTACACCCATCATATCTGGTGTTGTAATGCAGACATCAAAATCTGTCCAACCGCCATTGATTTTTGCAATGATATCTTCTGCACCAACATAATCAGCGCCTGCTTTTTCAGCAACTTCTGCTGGTGTTCCTTTTGCAATAACTAAAACTTTTACAGTCTTACCTGTTCCGTTTGGCAAAACAACTACGCCACGAACTTGTTGGTTAGCATCTCTGCCGTCAACACCAAGTTTAACATGAAGTTCTAATGTTTCATCAAACTTTGCTTTTGCTGTTTGAAGTGCCAAATCTATTGCTTCGTTTACTTCGTACAACTTTGACTTATCAACAAGATTTGCTACTTCTGTGTATCTTTTTCCTTTTTTCATTTTTAATATTTCCTTTTTTGTGGTTTTAGCGAGTGCATAACAAATTTACACTCTCCCATAAATTAGTCAACAACTTCTACGCCCATACTTCTTGCTGTGCCAGCTATCATACTCATAGCGGCTTCAACAGAGGCAGCGTTAAGGTCAACCATCTTTGTTTCTGCAATTTGCTTGATTTGTTCTTTTGTAATCTTTGCAACTTTTGTTTTGTTTGGTGTTGCAGATGCTGTTTCAATTCCGCAAGCCTTTTTAATCAAAACTGCTGCTGGTGGTGTTTTTGTAACAAAACTAAATGTTCTGTCTTCATACGCCGTAACGATTACAGGAATAATCATTCCAACTTGATTTGCTGTTCTATCATTAAATTGTTTTAAGAAATCCATTGTAGGAATTCCGTGAGGTCCAAGAGCAGAACCAACACTTTGTCCTGGTGTTGCTTTACCGCCTGGGAGTTGTAATTTAATGACTGCTTTAACTTTCTTTGCCATTTTTTCCTCCTACTCTTATCAAAAAGAGTGTTTGTGGTTTTAACGAGTGCATAACAAATTTACACTTCTCCCACATTTATTAAAACAAACTTTCGTTTGGTTTAATTAAAATTGATTGATTTTTCTTATTTGGTCAAGAGCAACATCAACTGGTGTTTCTCTACCAAACATTTCTACCATAACTTTTGCCTTGTTAAGTTCTGGTTCAACACTGATAACAGTGCCTAATTGTCCATTTAGTGGACCGTCTAAAATTTCCACTTTGTCGTCTAGTTGAATAGATGTATCAACTTTTGTTTTTTCTAGTCGCATATTTTGAATTTCTTGTTCGGTGAGTTCAAGTGGTCTTCCCTTTGGTCCAACAAATCCTGTTATCCCCCTAGTACCAACAACTCTGTGCCAAATATCATCGCCATAAATCATTTTAACAAGCAAATAAGTTGGCATAACTTTTCGTTCCACCAAAACTTTTTTGCCGTCTGGCTTTTCTTCAATAACTTCTTCCATAGGAATAACAATATCGAAAATTCTATCTTGAAGATTGTTCTTTTCGGCTACTCTTTGCAAGTTTTCCTTTGCGACATTCTCATAACCAGAAATTGTATGCAAAACATACCATTTTGCTTTGGTGTCTGGCTTGATAATTTCAAATTCTTCCATTTTGCCTCCTTTAACCGATTGAACCAATAATTAACTGATACAATAGGCTGAGCAATCTGTCAACTCCAAACAAAACGAGTGTTGCGAGCAAAACGAAGCCAACAACAATACCTGTTCGTTTGCAAACTTGTCCAAATGAAAGCCAAGAAACCTTTTTAAGTTCACTTGTTGTTTCCTTAACCTTTCGTGCAACCTTGTGTTCTTTTGGCTTCTTTTCTTTTTTCTTTTTTGAACCTACTTGTTCTTGTTTGGCTGACTTATTGTCTTCTTCAACCAAAACTTCCTTTTCATTAAGATTTGCCATACTAAACCTCTTTATAATTATTTTGTTTCTTTATGAACTGTATGTTTTTTACAAAATCTGCAATACTTTTTTAGTTCGATACGATCAGGTGTATTTTTTTTGTTTTTCATATCATCATAATTTCTTTGCTTACATTCTGTGCAAGCGAGTGTGATTTTATCTCTCATAGGTATTTTTTCCTCCCTAAAAAATAGCACCTTTCAAAAGTGCAAGATTATTTTAACATAACAAAAGACGCTTGTCAACTAATTATTAGAATTTGTATTTATTTTATTTCTATATTATAATTTAATTTATATATCAAAACAGAATAAGAAAAAGCGAAGGAATAATCCTTCGTTTTTTACATCATTTCTTCCATACCTTCTGTTTCTACATTTATTTTAGGCTGTTTTTTAGATTGCTTATTTTTTTCTTTCACAACTGATGAGTTTGCCTTTTCAACCTTTGGCTCTGTTTTCTTAACTGGAATTTTGTCCTTTGGTTGTTGTTTTTCTGGTTTTTCTTGTTTTTCTGTATCAACAATGTTTACTTTTGTAATCTTTTGATATTGTTCGTATTCCTTTTTCTGTGAAGCATCTAATTGCGATTGCAATTTCATTGTTACCATTGTTTCAATATTATATTGTGCTTCAGCATACTTTGCTTGAATTTTTCTTAAAGCATTTATCAATACCAAATCTTCTAGTTCTAGCGAAATACTTTCAACTACATTATCAAAAATTTGGTTAATGTAACGATAAAACAACTTGTCTTTTTTGTTCAAGAATGGTTCTTTTGCGTGAAAAACTTGCCTATTAAATTCCTCTATAAATTTTGGAGCAACTTTTGATTTTAATACGGCCTCCATTCGCTTTTCATAGAGCTCTTTTTCAATGTCCACACAAAGTTCATCACACTCTTTTTTTACATCTTTTAAGTAATTTAATCTTCTCAAAATAGCAGGAAATTCATAGTCATTTTCAACCTTTGCTCCTGTTTCATCTTGTTTGTGAATGTTATATTTTTCAAAAATTTCCTGTTCAACACCATTTCTGTCATTGAAAACTCTTGAATCAATAACAACAGAATTTGTATCGGTATAATAACCATTGACTTTTTCCACTTCTTCGAGTAGCACTAAACTTGCAGTAACCTTTCCTTTTAGCGGAGAGTCAGGAATAATATTTAGTGAAAATTTAATTTTTTTATCATCAAAAGTTTTTAGACTTTCGCAAAAAATGGTCTTGTGAAAAGTATCAGTGTAAACTTTATACATTTTGATAAGTTCTTCCACCAAGGCTTTGTTTACAACATAACTGCCAACCATATTAAAATCACCAAGCAAACCGTTGCATGAAACATCAACTCGTTGCTTTGTTCTATAATAATCAATGTCCGCTTTATTGTAAATATATCCACCTTCAATATCGTGTCTGCGGTATTTAAGATTTTCTTCCATTTTTTGCCTCCATTTGTTATATTATAACAATAAAATTTTTCTTTGTAAAACTAAACGAGTATCATTTATCAAATTAGAAAATATCTGTAATGTTGCTATCATCTAGTGGTACGATTTTTGGAAGTGGTTCATTTGGCTGTTTTTTTGTGTCAAAATTTGGCATAGATTTTTCCAAACTTCCCGCATCGGCATCTTTGCTTAAATTCATAAATGTTGTATGTTCTCTTACAAATTTAAGGTTGATTGTTCCCACTGCACCATTTCTATGTTTTGCAAGAATGAGTTCAACTATTCCTTGTTTTTTAGATTCATCATTTGTATAATTATCTGGATTGTAAATAAACATTACAATATCTGCGTCCTGTTCGATTGCGCCCGACTCTCTTAAATCCGAAAGCATTGGTCTATGGTCGGTTCTTTGTTCGGTTGCACGAGATAATTGTGAAAGCAATATGATTGGAACATCAAGTTCCTTGGCCGCAATTTTGAGCATTCTTGTCATATCACTGATTTGTTGTTGACGATTGGCATCGCTACCACTTGTTGTACTGCTCATAAGTTGCAAATAGTCAATCATAATAAGGTCTAGGCCCTTTTCTCTTTTTAACTTACGGCATTTTGATAAAATATCCATTGGGGTATTAAGCGAACTATCATCAACATAAATTTGTGCCTCGCTAAAGTCTTTGTTAGCTTGCCATAATGCTGCCCATTCTTCGCTGTTTAATTCGCCTTTCAAAGCTTTTTCCATACTAACAAATGCGTGAGAACACAAACTTCTTTGAGCAAGTTGAACTTTTGGCATTTCTAGTGAAAATAATGCACACTTTGCTTTTGACTGCAAGGCACAGTTGTTAACGATATTCATAGCAAGAGATGTTTTACCAACACCTGGACGAGCAGCAAGCAAGATTAAGTCGCCTTTTTGCAAACCATTCGTCATCTTATCAAGGGCATAAAAACCTGTCTTTAATCCTTTGAGAGCATCTTTATCTTGACTGATAAGTTGGAATTTATCGAGTACTTCTTTAACCGAGCCGGCAATAAGTTCCAAACTAGAAAGTGATTGCTTGTCGCCAATATCAAAAATTTCTTTTTCGGCAAATTTTAGTGCATCAACCATATCGTCACTTTCGTATGCTTTTTGGACAATCTTTTCGCCAGCAGTTATAAGTTGTCTTAAAATTAAATCTCGCTTTAATATTTCAGCATAATGACCAATATTAGCAGCGGTTGGGACTATGTTTGTTAGCGTTGTCAAATATTCAACACCGCCAACTGCTTCCAAATCGCCAGATTTTTCAAGTTCGCTAACGACAGTCACATAATCAATAGGTCTGTTTTTAGCATAGATTTTTTGCATTGCTGTAAAAATCTTTTTATGACTTAATGAATAAAATGCTTCTTCCGTAAAGCCACTACATACAAAACTTGATGCGTTTTCACTAATCATCATTGAGCCTAAAACCGCCTGTTCGGTTTCAATGCTATATGGCATTTTTCTAACAATCTTACTATCCATTGATTTATTTTTTCTCCTTTAATTGTAAACAGAATTGCGTGTTTAATTTGTATTTTTTACTATACTCGCAATTATTTTTCTTCGTTTTTATCTTTATTAGAACTATCTTTTTTATCGCTTGATTTTGAGCCTTTTTTGTCTTTTTGTTCCGTTTCGGTAACATTATAAAAGTTTTTGTATTTTCGCTTTAATTTTGCTTCTTCTCGTCTTTGCTCTAATTTTTTTTGATGTTTTGCCCACCACAATTCTTCAATTACAAAGGCAACCGCACCTATGACAACATACATTAGTATTATCAAAAAATTACTAATTTTACCTGTCAAAAACACACCAATCAAAACAAATATTGGTAAACATATCAAAAAGGTAATAAAAAATCTCTTAAAGATTTTTACAAATTCTTTTTTAGTCATATAGTTCTATTGTAAAATAAAATCAGCTAATTTGCAAGTATTATTTTAATTAAAAATAAAAACTCACAAAAAATGCGAGTTTTATTTTTCTTTATTTTGTGTTAAGACCGAGTTTTTTTGCTCTTTCTCTCATTCTCATTTGGTGGTCCAAAATGATTTTTCTAATTCTAATGCTTCGTGGAGTAACTTCTAGCAATTCGTCATCGCCGATAAACTCTATTGCCTCTTCCAAACTCATAACTTTTGGTGGTTCAAGACGCAATGCTTCGTCACTAGAACTAGAACGACAGTTGGACAAATGCTTTGTTTTGCATACATTTACAACCAAGTCTTCATTTTTTGGATTTTCGCCAACAACCATACCCATATAAACTGGTGTGTTTGGTCCTATAAATAATCTGCCACGGTCTTGCGCATTGTATAATCCATAAACAATACTTTCGCCTGTTTCGTAAGAAATCAAACTACCCATATTTCTTCTTTCAATATCGCCTTTGTATGGCTCAAAATCAAAGTGAACAGAACTCATAATGCCTTCGCCACGAGTATCTGTTAAAAGTTCACTCTTGTAGCCAAACAAACCCCTGCTTGGAATTTTGAACTCCATTTTAATACGGCTACCGTGACTTGTCATATTAACAAGTTCGCCTTTTCTAATACCCATTTTGCACATTACTGCATTCATATTCTCTTCTGGCACATCTACAACAAGCAAGTCGATAGGTTCGTACTTAACACCATCTCTCATTTGATACAAAACTTTTGGCATTGACACTTGAAATTCATAGCCTTCTCTACGCATATTTTCAATCAAAATTGAAAGGTGCATTTCGCCACGGCCACAAACTCTAAATGCTTCGGTAGTTTCGGTATCACTAACCTTCAAACTCAAATCTCTGTCTGCTTCTCGATACAATCTTTCTCTTAAATGTCTGCTTGTAACAAATTTACCTTCCTTTCCAGCAAATGGTGAATCATTTACTCTAAAAGTCATTTCTACACTAGGTTCGCTAATTTTTACAAATGGTAATGCTTCTACTCTATCAGTAGCACACATAGTATCGCCAATTCTAACATTAGCACAGCCAGCAATGGCAACAATGTCACCAACTTCGGCACTTTCCACTGGAACTTTTTTCATACCTTCGTATTGGAACACGCTAGATATTTTGCATTTTTCATCTTCTTTTTCGTGATGGTAGTTTGTTAAAACAATTTGTTGACCATTTTTTACAATACCGCTGGTAATTTTACCGATACCCATTTTGCCTACATAACCATTGTTTTCGGTCGATGATACAAGCATTCTAAATGGCTCATTAATGTTGCCTTCTGGTGCTGGAATATACTCAACAATTTTATCTAGTAATGGTTTGAAATCTTCGCCCATTTCATCTCGTTTAAGGCTTGATTTTCCGGTTCTAGCAGAGCAATAAACCACTGGACTATCTAGTTGTTCATCACTAGCATTTAAGTCCATAAAGAGTTCCAAAACTTCGTCTTCAACTTCCTTAATTCTAGCATCTGGTCTATCAATTTTGTTGATAACAACAATTACTTTTAGGTTTAACGCAAGCGCCTTTTCCAAAACAAATCGTGTTTGTGGCATTGGACCTTCAAAAGCATCAACAACAAGCAAAACACCGTCAACCATTTTTAGTGAACGCTCAACTTCGCCTCCAAAATCTGCGTGCCCCGGAGTATCAACAATATTGATTTTTACACCATTGTGCATACAAGCAGTATTTTTGGCTAGAATTGTAATTCCTCTTTCTCTTTCAAGGTCGCCAGAGTCCATAACCCTATCTTGAACCACTTGGTTTTCTCTAAAAACTCCGCCTTGCTTTAACATCTCGTTAACTAGACTTGTTTTGCCGTGGTCAACGTGGGCTATAATGGCGATATTTCTTATTCTTTCGTTTTTCATATAATACCTTCCT
Source organism: uncultured Clostridia bacterium (assembly GCA_934747255.1). GTDB lineage: Bacteria > Bacillota > Clostridia > Christensenellales > UBA1242 > CAKVNM01. Next base: position 19,737 of record CAKVGH010000004.1, read on the forward strand.
TAAAAATCAAAAATAGGTTGCTCACCTATTTTTTATAACTTTGCTTGCAAAGTATAGCACTAATTTTGCTCATTAGCAATAGTATTTTCAACTTTTTTTGGTTTTTTCTTAAAAATTATTACCACTATTAAAACAAATAATACAAGTAGTGTCAACGCAATGGCAACCAAATACCACGCAACTGGGTTAATAACTATTTGGTAAGTTGCTATCTCTTGATTTAGATTGTCAGCATCAAACACCCAATGATGTATTGTAGTGCCGTTTTGAGAATAAGTTTCATTAGCATTTGAATACAACTTGTTTGTTGGCACTCCGTAGTAAAAATTGTATTTTACATCACTCAAAGTAAATGCTGTTGTATTTTCTTGCGAGCCATCAAATAATGCTAGCATATCCTGGGCAAATTCACTATTTTGTAAGTTGTAATACACAGTCTTATTAAATGTGATTATCTTGTTATAAAATAGTCCTTTAACAATTTGAGTTCTTGTATCATTATCATCATCTTCACTACTGCCACTAGAACCACCGCTTGCATAAGTATTAAAACTTCTAAATACAGCATTATTTTCGTAACTCATATAGGCATAAAAACTATCTTCATCAACTTCAACAAGTTCACATTTTACACCACAAGTACTAGGAGTTGCATCAATACTTATTGCATAGTACATAATTTTTGTGTTTTGATTACTAACAACGGTTTGCATTTTGCTTAAAACTTTTTGCTTTGCACTTGCAAAAGTGTAACCTGCATTTTCGATTGCAGTTTTATCCAAATCAACTTGAAATGCTTGTTCAATCTTTCCGTTTGAGTCAACAATAACGGAATAAGAAATTTCCGCACAACCGCAGAACAAAAAACAACCAACAAGCAATAGACTTATACAACAAAAAAATTTCTTCATACAGATAATTATATTATAATTTTTTAATTTATAAAACACATTTTGATTAAATAAAAAAATTTAGGCAAATATAATTCTATCAAAAACTAAAATTTAAGGAGATTAAAATGAAAGTAGATTTTGAAAAAAGTAAAACAAAAGTAAATTTGGCCCGCAGTTTTGCAGCCGAATGTATGGAAGGCGCAAAGTATCAATTTATGGCAAAGCAAGCTGAAACTGAAAATTTAGAGTATGTTAAATCTGTTCTAAAAACCTTGGCAAAACACGAGATGAGTCACGCAAAAGTATTTTGGGATTATCTTCAAGAAAACTCAAAGAAAGTGGAAGCAAATATCGATATGACTTTTGGTTATCCATTTGAATGTGGCTCACTTTGTGAAAACTTTAAGTACCACTCCAAAAACGAGTTGGAACTATATGACCACATTTACCCAGCATTTGCAAAAATTGCAAAAGATGAAGGCTATGAAGACATTGCTCATACCTTCAAATTAGTTGCAACAGTTGAAAACTGTCATAGCGCATTGCTTCAACAATTACACGAAAAACTAAAAGGCAAAAAACTATACAAATCTGCAAAGAGCAGAAAATGGAAGTGTAACCAATGTGGGTTTGAACACACCGCAAAACAAGCGTGGGATACTTGTCCACTCTGCAAAATGAATCAAGGGTATGTTGAAGTACCACTAGATATGGGAGAATAGTTTTTTAGAATAAAAACTATCTAAAATATTTGTGTAAAATTCAACACACCATTGACTATCTTTTGATTTGCATAAAAAACTCTTAATTTGAAATCAAAAACTAAAAAAATTATAAAAAAAGTAGTTAAATAAACTACTTTTTTAATTTTCTTTATTATAAACCTAACAATGCTATTTAGTAATTTTTATTTTCCTTTTCTACACATAAATGCTTCATAAAGGAAAATAGAACCGGCACACGAAGCATTAAATGATGATGCTTCGCCAACCATTGGAATTTTAACTTGAATGTTTGCGGTTTCAAGTAAAAACTTACTTAAACCCATACTTTCATTTCCAATCATAATAATGGTAGGCAAATTGTAATCTATTTCCCTAATATTTGAATTACCTAATTCCGTAGTCGCTAATATTTGCAAATTTGGGTATGTTTTTTTAATGCTTTCAAATTTTGCTATTACATCAGCATTTGTATCTATTTTTTCAATAGGCATAGTAAAATACGACCCCATTGAAGCACCTATTACTTCTGGGTCATAAATATCAACGCTATGACCTGTAACAATTATTCCGTCAACACCAAACGCATCAGCACTTCTTATTATAGAGCCCAAATTACCCTTTTTTGATGGTCTATCAAACAAAACAATCAGCGGTGATTTTTTATCGTTTATTTCCACTTTCATTTGTTTCATTTCAAAAACAGCCATCAATTCTGATGTATCTGTTTTGCCACTTATTTCAGATAATAGTTCATCACTAAAACTATAATTTTCAAAGGTTTGATTTTTGTTAATTGTATTTTTTGCCCAGTCAGAAAGTTTTGAATATTTACCATAAATCCAATGTTTTACTTTCCAGTGATATTTTAATGCTAAATTTATATTTCTAACACCTTCAACAAATATTTCTTTGCTTTCAAAACGCTTTGTTCTATTTGTTTTCAAAACAATTAAATGCTGAAAAGTATTTTCTCTTTTGCTAATTTTTACTTCTTTCATATTAACTCCAATATCAATCGATTTTTACAATCAAACTAATTCAAAAGGTCTTCCATAAGTAAAACTTTATCTGCATTTTGACTAACAAAGTTTTTGTCGTGGCTAACAAACAAAATTGTTCCGCCAAATTTTTTTATTGCGACAGATAGTTGTTCTACTGCATTATGGTCAAGATGATTGGTTGGTTCATCAAGAAAAATTATATTGCAAGGGTGAAGCATTAGTTTGCAAATTTTTACTTTACCTTGCTCGCCACCGCTTAAAGATTTTAGTGGTTCGTTTACTTCTTTTGACTTTAACCCGCAACGAGCCAAATTGCTTCTGGCTTCGGTTTCGGTTAATTTTGGATATTCACTCAAAATATACTGAACAGGAGTCATACTATCATCTTCAAATATGTTGTCTTGTTCATATATTCCAAGCACAACATTTGTTGCGTACTTAAATTCACCACTAATTGCTGGAATAACGCCCGCCAAAGTCTTCAAAAATGTACTTTTACCAATTCCGTTAAATCCAGTTATCGCAAGTTTTTCGCCTTTTTCTAGTTCAATATTTATACTCTTTTTAAGAAGCGGAACGCCATTATAACCTATTTTAAGATTGCTTACTTGCAATAAAATTTTGCTACCAAGTGGCTTATACGAAAACAAAAAGTTTGGTTTGGAATGGCTACTTGGTGGCTCGATTTTTTCCATTTTGTCAAGCACTTTTATTCTGCTTTGAACCATACTTGCTTTTGTTGCTTTATACCTAAACCTATCAATAAGTTTAGTCATATCTTCAATCTTTTTTTGCTGACGATTAAAAGCATTTTGCTGTTGCTCTTTTCTTAACTTTTTGTCTAAAACATACTTTTCAAAATTTTCGTTATATCGAGTTACTGTTTTATCGTCAATATCACAAATACAAGTTGTTATTTTTGCCAAAAATTTTTCATCGTGGCTGATTACAATAAAAGTACCTTCGGTGTTTACAATATAATCTTCCAGCCACTGTATATGTTCCACATCTAAAAAGTTTGTAGGTTCATCAAGTAAAATTACATCTGGCTTTTCGAGTAGCAATTTGCAAAGCCTAACTTTTGCTCTTTGACCGCCCGAAAGTGTTTTAACTAATGTATCAAGCCCAAAATCTGTAACACCGAGTCCGTCTGCAACTCTGCGTATTTTCCCATCAAGGGCATAAAAGCCATTAACTTCGAGCATTTGCATTATTTTTTCCGTTTGATTTGTAATCAATATAATCTCATCATCGGTTGTTGCAGAGCCCATTTTTTCGTATAAACTTATTAGTTTTTTATCTGCTTCGTAAAGGCTAGCAAAACTCTCCTGCAAATATTCCATAACTGTTTTTTCGCTATCAATCAAAGCGTGTTGGTCAAGATAACCAATTTTTATATTTGGGTTAATCACGAGTGACCCATTATCATACAAAATTTGTCCTGTGAGCATTTTTAGAAGCGTACTTTTACCTGCTCCATTTATACCAACAATGCCCATTTTATCAAATTTATTTATAACAAAATTTGCATTTTGAAAAATAACTTTATCGCCAAATGACAGCGAAAAATTATTAAAATCTATTAGTCCCATATTATTCCTTTTTTAGCAAGCACTATCTATTACTCCACCACCTAAACAGTCGGTTTGTGTATACAAAACTGCATATTGTCCAGCAGTAACTGCTCTTTGTGGAACTTCAAACGATATGCTTACACTCTCATCATCATTTATTATAATGTGTGCTTTTTGGTCTGATTGACGATACCTAACTTTTACAAAACAATCAAATTCCTTTTGATTTGGTTTTTTAGGTATCCAATTAAATGACTTTACTAACACATTTTTTGAAAACAAATATTTTTCTTCATTTGTAGAAACATACAAAATATTGTTTTCAATATCTTTGTTTACAACGAACCATCTACCAAGTTCGTCCTTTTGTCCGCCTACTCCAAGTCCCTTTCTTTGACCAAAAGTAAATTTGGAAATACCATTATGTTTGCCAACAACTTTGTTGGTTTCTAAATCTACAATTTTGCCAAACTTTTCTGGACAAATTTTATTCATATAGTCCTTAAATTTTTGCGAGCCAACAAAACACACATCAAAACTATCTTTTTTGTGAGCAGACATTAAGCTGTTTTCTTCGGCAATTTTTCTAACTTCTGTTTTTTTGATTTCTCCTAGTGGAAAAAGTGCTTTTTCTAGTTGCGATTGTGAAAGTTGATTCAAAAAATATGTTTGGTCCTTATCGCTATCCAATGCTTTTTTTAAGGTATGCACGCCGTTTTCGTGAACGATTTTAGCATAATGACCAGTTGCATAAAAATCTGCTCCAACTTGGTTTGCAAAGTCAATAAAAGGCTTAAACTTAACATTTTTATTACACATTACACAAGGGTTTGGCGTTCTGCCACTCTTGTATTCGGTAATAAAATACGATTTTACCTTTTCCATTTCGTCTTCAAACGAAACAATTTTATATTCAATACCAAGTTTTTCACAAAGGTCCTTTACAAACACTTCGTCTTTTGTTTCTTGAGCAGAGTTTTGATTTTTCATGTGCAGTCCAATAACTCTATAACCCTGCTTTTTTAAGAGCAATGCGGTAACTGAACTATCAACACCGCCACTCATACCTACTACTACTGTTTTCATATTATCTCCTAAATCGAAAAACTGTCCTTATAGACAGATACTTTATATTTTTTTGTTATAATCTTTACCAAATCGAAAATAAACATTATAAGATTTATGCCCATTAAAAGATAGGACACTGACGAGCACCATACTCCCACAATTCCCATTTGTGAATATGTTTCCAAAAAGAAAATAGAAATTATTGCAAAAGTTAACGCAAACACAAATGATATTGTCGAATAAATGGCTTTTATGAATTTTCCAGCATAATAACTATGCCCGCCAACAAGTCCCAAAAAAATGCACAAATACAAAAGTTTTTTTCGTGATATATCCGCAGGCAAAATATTGGTGTACACAACATCTGCACCAAAGCCTTCCCTTCTTGCTCTTTTTACATCTTTATGAAGTGCTCCTTCCACCGAGTTTAGATTAAACCCGCACGACTTACAACGCTTCGTTCTTTTATCAATCGAGCCATAACATTTTGGACATACCATAAAAAAATCTCCCATTTGCATTTTAGCATAAAGGAGATTGTTTTTGCTAGTATTTTAATATTTTTTAACCAGATTTTAGTCATTTTATTAGTTTTTGCAGTCTACGGAGCGCATATAACTGATTAGATCAACAGTTTTGTTTGAATAACCCCATTCGTTGTCATACCAAGCAACAAGTTTTACAAAATGGTCATTAAGCATAATTCCAGCCGTTGCATCAAAAATTGATGTGTGTGGGTCGTGAACAAAATCTGTACTAACTACTGGTTCATCGGTGTATGACATAATGCCTTTCATATTTGTTTGACAGGCTTCTTTTACAACTTTTTTAATGGTGTCATAATCGGTTGTATGCAAAAGTTTGCAGGTTAAATCAACAACAGAAACTGTTGCAGTTGGCACTCTAAAACTCATACCTGTAAGTTTGCCTTTTAGGTGTGGAATAACTTCTCCCACTGCCTTTGCTGCTCCCGTTGTGCTAGGAATAATGTTTATTGCTGCTGCTCTACCGCCACGCCAATCTTTTTTACTTGGGCCATCAACAGTAAGTTGTGTTGCAGTGTAAGAATGAACAGTTGTCATTAGTCCTTCTTCAATACCAAAGTTATCATCAATAACCTTTACAAGTGGGGCTAGGCAGTTTGTTGTACAACTTGCATTGCTAACAATATCTTGACCTTTGTATTCTGTATGGTTTACGCCCATGACAAACATTGGCATTTCCTTGCCTGGTGCTGTAATAATAACTTTTTTTGCACCTGCAAGCAAGTGTGCTTTTGCTTTGTCGTAAGAAGTAAATTTGCCTGTTGCTTCCGCAATATATTCAGCACCTGTTCCCTTCCAATCAATGTTTTCTGGATTCATTTCAGCAAAAAATCTAATCTTTTTGCCGTTAATAATTAAGTTTTGCTCATCAAAACTAATATCTGCGTCAAAGTAGCCTTGTGTGCTATCATGCATCAACAAATACTTTGCATAGTCTGTTGATATAAATGGGTCGTTGATAGCCACGACTTCTACATCATCTCTACTAAGGCATACTCTTAAAACAAGTCTACCTATTCTTCCAAATCCGTTAATACCAATTTTTGCTTTTTCCATAAAAATCTCCTTTCATAATCAAATTGTAAAACAAATATGCTTAAATTAACAATAAATTTTTAGCCAAAAATCAAATTTGTTAAATTATATCAAATTTTCAGGGTTCAAACATTCAAGTTCTGGCAAAACGAAAAGTCCATTTTTTCTAATTAAAACATCGTCAAACCAAATTTCGCCACCGCCATAGTCATCTCGTTGAATTTGAACCATATCCCAATGCACAGCACTATCATTGCCGTTGTAGGCGTCATTATAGCAACTACCTGGTGTAAAATGAAAACTACCCGCTATTTTTTCATCAAACAAAATATCCATCATAGGCTCTAAAATATATGGATTAAGTCCAAATGAAAACTCGCCGATATATCTTGCTCCCTCGTCCGTGTCTAAAATGTGATTTAGCATATCGCTGTTATTTAGACTTGTGGCTTCAATAATTTTGCCGTCCTTAAATTTTAATTTAACATTATCAAATCTTATTCCATTATACATTGTTGGCACATTGTAAGACAAAACTCCATTTACGCTAGTCTTTACAGGTGCGGTGTAAACTTCGCCGTCTGGAATGTTCATTTCGCCCGCACATTTTACCGCTTTAATACCTTTGATTGAAAAACTCAAATCGGTGTTATTGGAAATAATTCTCACTTTGTCAGTTCGTTCCATAAGATTTTTTAGATTATCCATAGCGTCATTCATTTTGGCGTAATCTAAATTACAAACTTTATAGTAGAAATCCCTAAATTCATCGGTGCTTTTGCCTGCTTGTTGAGAAAAACTATCAGTAGGATATTGAAGTATTACCCACTTTGTTTTTGTCACTCTAATATCGTGATGAATAGGCTTTTGATAGTACACATTATATACTTGTTTTTTCTGCTTATCCACCGCAGACAATTCGTACAAATTATTACTTGCCGATATGCCGATATATGCGTCCATATCTTCCATAATAGGCTTCATATAATCTGTCATCAGTTTGGAATGTTTTTCGGTTGTTCCCAAAATAAGTTCTTTTAACACCAACTGACTTTTTAGTTTAACAAAAGGGAAGCCCCCTTTATCAAAGACTTCCTTTACAATTTCCAAAACGAGTGGTTCTGCTAAAACACTCGCTTCAATTAAAACTTTTTCTCCCTTTTGAACATTGCAGGAGTAATTTACTAAATTTTTTGCTAAAATTTTATTATTATTTTCCATATACTTCTCCAATAATTATTATTGGCAAAATATATATTATATATTCGCAAATTTAATTTTTGCCCAACTTAAAATCAAGTAAAGCCGAATACAAAAAGCACAAACCTATACTTAATGACCCAAATAATACAAAAATCATAATGGCTGTATAAGACAAAGCGAAATTATTTTGCTTTGCTACTGGCATTAAAACTATCGTTAGCAAAATTGACATTAAGAATAACGAAAGCAAAATTGTTGCTGTTAAAAATTTTTTGTTCCATTTTGGCTTGTCATTTTCAACTACCACTTTTTCTGTCGTAGTCGTTACTGATGATGGGAAATATCGCAACTCATCAAAATTTCTTAAATAAGCATTTTTTTCTGGAATAGCAACCATTAGTCTGTAAACTGTTTTGTCATATAGTTGAAAAGCATTAGAACAGTCAAGTTGTTTGTTTAGTCCACCAAACGATATTAAAAAATTGAGTACCTTTTGGTGCAATCTTTGAAAGAATTTGCCAATCTTTTGCCAAAAGTTTAGATTATTTGGCTTGTATTGTAATCTAACAATTTTTGAGCCTTTTTCCCAAGCGGAAACCATATCTTGAAGATATTTTTCGCAGTCAGCGTTTGTCATATCACAAATAATAACAGAGTCGCCAGTTAAAAAGTTAAAGGCTTCGACTACTCGTTTGTTAAAGGACAAATCTTCTTTAACCTTTACAATCTTAACATTATTAAGGCTCTGTAAAGCACTTTTTTCACTTGTAACAAAAACAAAATCAAACTGATAATGCGTAAACAAACTTGTGACTTTTTGAGCAAAATCATCTACCATTTCATCAACAGCATTAGGAACAACTACCGTAATTTTTTTTATAGAACTTTTGCCTTCTTGCAAAACTTCGGCATTGTTATTTCGTTTTTTTAAGTTTTTTTCGGTATTAAGTTTTTTATCTTTTACTGACTTTTTACTTTTCATACTACCACCTATTACTTTTATTATAAATTAAATCATAATAAATTGAAAACAATTTTCAATCTATTTTTATTTTTGCTTATTTATTTTTTTATATTAAAAAAATTTTGCGGGAACAAAATAAAATAATATAATGTTTTTAAGGAGATAGTTATGGCACTTGTAAATAATATTGAAATGTTAAAAAACGCACAGAAATCAAAAAAGGCAGTTGGCGGATTTAACTTTACCACTTTGGAACAACTGAAAACTATACTAAAAGTTGCCAACGAACAAAATTACCCTGTTATAATTCAAGCAAGCGAAAGTGCAATAAATTTTATTGGTATTGAAACTTTGGTTGCAATGGTAAAAGCGGAAGCAAAAAATGTTGATATTGATGTTTGTCTTAACCTTGACCACGGCAAAAATTTTGAAATTTGTAAAAAAGCAATAGATGCTGGATTTACAAATGTAATGATTGATTGTTCCAGCAAGCCTATGGATGAAAACATTGAAATTACCAAAAAGGTTGTAGAATATGCCCACCCACGAAATGTTAGTGTCGAAGCCGAACTTGGAGCATTAAAAGGAGTTGAAGACGAAGTTTGTTCTAGGTCAAGCGTCTTTACAAAACCCGAAGAAGCCTTGCTATTTGTAAATCAAACTAATGTTGATAGTCTTGCGGTAAGCATTGGAACAAGTCACGGGACTTATAAATTTACTGGCGAAAGTTTTTTAGATATTGACAGATTAAAACAAATAAAAATGGCTGTAAATGTTCCCCTAGTCTTGCACGGAGCAAGTATGGTTGATGAAAACTTACTTTGTGATTTTGAAAAGTCTGGCGGAAATATCGGCAACGCAAAAGGCGTATCAAAAGTAAACTTGCAAAATGCTATTGAAAACGGAATTTGCAAAGTTAATATGGACACAGATTTTAGACTCGCTTTCACAACCGGTGTTAGAAACTCTCTAAAAGACCCTAAAATTTTCAATCTTCGTGATTACTTAAAATGCGGTCAAACAGAAATGGAAAAACGAGTATTAGAGAGAATTTTAATTCTTTCTAGAAAAGTATAATCATTCTTAAAATAAAATCATACTCAATACTTTAATTATTCTTGATGTTTATTAAAAACATAATAATTTATATCTGTTAATCAATAAAAAATAAATTTTGTTTTATATAATTAAGACTCTACAAAAACTCAAAGAAAAAATTTTTAACAAAGACGAATATTAAATTTAATAGTTATAAAACAAGCATTAAAAATTTTCAAGTTAAGTTAAAAATATTAAAAAATGTTAAAAAAATGCATTAAAAATGCAAAAAAACATTAAAATTTTATTAAAATTATAAAAAAAAGTGGAAATTACTTTCCACTTTTTTGTTTTAATAAAACTGCTTTAATCTCTTTCATTTCATTAAAAGTTATACCGCGAAGCATTATATAAAGTTCTTCGTATGCTCTAACAATAATTTTTGGAGCATTTTGTTGTGCTTGTTTTTCCTTTTGACTAACAACTACATTAACAAAATCTTCCTTACTGTTCCATTCCTTTGCAAGCAACATTTTTTCAAAAATATCAAGAGAAAGTTGTTTTGCCTTCAAAAATTCATTATCCATTTTTTACTCCTTAAAACATCATTGAATCAGTTTCTTCTTCCTTGTTTTCCAAGAAAATTTCGTCAACAATTCGTTGTGCTTTTGCTTCATTAAAACTATATTTTTCGCCAGATTTTTCACAATTAGCAATTTCATTAAGTTCAGTTATGATAACATCTTTAAGCATAAGTTCAGGTAAAACATTATTTAATTGTTTGAATAAGCCATCTTTTGAGTTATTTCCGTAATACTTTTCTTTTAACTCCATCATTTCTAACTGACATTCAAATGAATCTTCATCTCCAAATGTTTCAATAAGTCTATTGTATTCATTGTTATACTTATTTATAAACATTTTTGAGTATTTATTTGAAGATGAACAAATAATCTTTTTAACCAATTCTACATTATTCATTTTCAAAGTATCATAATCCACTACTGAATTGCTTAATTTTCTTGATAAATATGGAATAAATATTTTTTCAAGACTTGATTTCAAAAGCATTAAATTTTTTACTGTTTGTTTATCTGTCAATTCAATCAATGTTACTAAATTCTCGTCTGTGCTTTTTTCCATATTGTATAATTTATACATTAGAATGATAAGTTTTTTAACTGAATCGTATCTTTTATTAGATAAAAGTAATTTATCACTTAATTTTTCTGGATTTGGAGATAACATAGAGACAATAACTGGTTTTACCGAAGTAGTAAGCGTATTGCTGATTTTTTCTTGCATTATTGTGTTGAAATTTCTTTTAGCAGGTGCTGGTTCTACTGGTTGTGAGTTTGACTGCTTTTGAGCAAGTTGTGCTTTTAATTGGTCAATTTGGTGTTGTAATTCGAGCATATCTTTTTCTTTTTGAGAAAGTTCCGCATCTTTTTGATTTAATAAAGTATCTTTTTGTGTAATTTCGGCAGTTGCTTGATTGAGTAAAGAATCTTTTTGAGTTAACTCTTTGTCTTTTTGGCTTAACAATGAGTCCTTTTGTGTCAACTCTTCTTCCTTTTGTGTTAATTCAGTGTTTTGTTTGCTAATTACATTATTTTGATTATCAATTTGTGCTTGCTTTTGAGAAAGTTCTGCTTCCAAATTGTTTTTTTCTTCGTTTTTAACAGTATTATCTGCAACTTGTAATTTTTCTTCATTTTCAAGAGTAGTCTCATCAATTTTTTCATCAATAGTATTTTGTTGTGAAACTTCGTTTGAATTTGAAGAGTTATTTTCTTCACTTACAACTTCTGCTATTGTATCTGTTTTTTCATCAACTATTGCATTGCTATCGCTTTCGCTAACATTTGATTGAGTATTTTCTTCGTCATCTACAATATCAATTACTCGATTATCTTCACTGATAGTCTTATTGGATACATTATTTTCAATATTATCAAGGGTGCTTTCACTTGTTGCTATATTGTTTGAAGCAATATTCATTTTATCTTCGTAATCAACAACTATTTTTTCGTCTAAATGTTCATCAGCATTAACTATTTCTTCTCTTGCAGAAACGCTAATATTAAGTTCTTTTTCAATTTTTTCAACTGTTTCTCTTGCTGCGTTAACAAAACCAAAACAATCAACACAAGCAATAAGTTCTTCCTTTGAAATATGGTTATGATTTGTTACTAAATTGTTTGATTTGTTAAGACCTGTCTTTGCTGATACCATATCGTTTTTAACTACTTCAATGTCAACATTGTCATCTACATCACTTTCAAGCAATTTGTTCATTTTACTAATATAACCGCCATAGTAATAATGATAAAAATCTTTTTCTTTTAAGTTATTGTAATTTATTAAAACTCTATTTGCTAAATCAACATTTTGGAAGTCGAGCAAATATTCTTGTTCAGCCAAAACCAAACTCTCTAATGAAGTAATTTCGTCTTGATTGGTTGTTCTTAATCCCAATTTATTGTTGAGTGTTTTAACTTCGTCCAAAGTCATTCCAAAACAAGTAAATACTTTTGTAACATCATCAATAATGGCAGTAGACATTGCATAAATTACGCCTTGTTTGTTAAGTTTTGATGCAATAAATGAAAGTTTTTTGCAAATTGAATAGTTCAATAGTTTTAACACTTGTGCATATTCTTCTTTGTCATAAACAAGTTTTACAAAGTTTTCTGTTGCAATTAAATTTGAAAGTATCTTAAAATCTGCTTCTACTGATTGTTTGTCATTTAATTCGTTATATGCTTCAAGTGCCTTTGCAACAGGTGTATTATAAACATATAGTTTTAAGTAACTTTCTAATGAATTACAACTGCAAACATATTTTTCACAAACAGCCATAACAGCGTGCAAAGTTTGAAGTACAACTCCGTAAGTTTCCTTGCCCAAAGATTTTGAAACATAAAGTTTACCATCTTCAATTTTGGCAGTATCGCCATTATACTCATCAACATACAAATTAAATTTTTCAAATATTAAAGTTTTTACTTTTTCGTATGCTTGTGCGATTTTTTCTTCGTTGAATGAAGGAATGACATTTTTATTATCTATGTAACAATTATTCAAAATGTCGTCATCGCTTTCGAGTACTCTTGAAAGTCCTGCTTCAAATCTAATTTGATTTAAGTCTGTTAATAATTCGAAAGGCGTACTTTTAATAGTATCTTCGTTATTCAAAATAGAACTAATTTGTATTGCCAAGTCGTTGATAAAATCATTGTAAAAAATGTGTTTACCACCAAGACAAGAAGCAATTTTTTCTTTTAATTCTGCAACACTCTTTACCTTGACTTTTTTGCCTTGCAATTCTTTAATGTTGTCGTCTGTAATATTTTTTTCTGTTATTGTAGCATTAAAAACATCATCAAAGTTTTTTGACTTAACATTGTTATAATACGCACCAAGTAGTGAACAAAAAGTTTCTTCGTAATCATTTTCGTTAATGTAACTATGACTACAAAGTTTTTCAAAAGTTTTAATTTTTTCATCCATTGTTTGATTGATATATCGTAATGCATTGTGTGCTTGACTATTATTCATATATAATACCTCACAATAATTTCGTATATATAATACCACAATATTTTATAAATAGCAATACCCAAATAAAACTTTTTTGCATTAAAAAAGCGTAAAATTTTACGCTTTTCCTAACTGTTTGTCCAGTTTTTCCATTTCTAATTTATCTTGGTGCATTTTTTCTATCATAGGTCTTGTGTAACCTTCGATTTCAAACATATCTCTTACTTGGTCGTAAGCGTGAATCTTTAAGAAAGTTCTTGCTAGTGGCGATGTGATAAGGAATGCTTCACCACGATTTGCTTGAACGATTGTTTGTTGTTCGTCTTCGTTAATACCACCCGCATTTCGATAAAGTTCGACAAGGTCGGTCATATCATTTGGAGCAAGAGATAGAACCATAGTAAATTGCGATGCGTTAATAATCGCTGTTGATTGCTTTGCAATTTCTGCAGAACCTACGAAGTCCTTAATGTTCTGTGTGATGATAATTTGCATACCATCATATTTTCTAATACGCTTTGCAAGTGTTTGCATAAAGTCAAGCGCAATAGGGTATTTTGCATCAATAAAGACGTGGGCTTCATCGACTGTTACAATAATTTTACGCCTATCGGAATCGCTTTCCTTAAAGCCCATCATTGCATTAAACTCTTTGTTTTTAATAATTTCGTTGTTCAAATATCTCAATACAAGGAGCATCTGTGCATTTGCTAATACTTTGTTTTGGTTAGCAAGTAGCGAACGGAAACTAAAAACAACGAAGTTTTCCTTTGTTTCCAAAGTTGTTGGACCATTCCATAAGTTTGCATTTCGTCCACCTGTTGCAAATTTTTGAATATATGTTTGAATAATTTGGTACATACGCCTTAAATACTCATCTTTTTCGTTTGCTACTTTTTCAAGTACGATTTTGTATAAGTCGTCAAATATTGGGAAATCTTCTGGTGTCAATTTAGTCAAATCGGTTGCTGAATCAATGCCTTTTTGTTTGTACATATCAATAACCAAACTATTGACTTTTTCAAATGCGTCCGAGTTCATTCCGTCCAGAATAACACGGAAATATTGTTCAAGGAACTGCAAGTGTCCAGCATAGTCTTCCTGTTCTGCCATACCTTCTTCGGCTTGAAGCGAAGGTGTGATATGGAATGGGTTAATTCTTCCCTGCAAACCAGAACCTACATCAATAACTTTTCCGCAAAGGTTGTTAGAAAGTGTAGCATATTCGTATTCAGGGTCGAGAACGAAAATTTTACTGTTATCACCTGCCATATTTGCAAGCAAGTTTTTGGTTGCGAATGATTTACCACCACCACTCTTACCAATAATCATCATATTTGAGTTAACTCTTTCACTGTCTCGTCTAAAAAAGTTAATAAATACATTGCCGTGATTGTTATAGCCAATATAGAAACCACCCGGGTCGCTCATTGCACTAGATATGAATGGGAAGCAAGCAGATAGTGCTGTTGTGTTGATACCACGCTTGTTTTCCTTAATTGTGTCGAGCCTAGAAATGTTTTGACTGACGAAAGCGTCCACTTGACGACCAAACATTTCGGTAAACTTAAAGCCATTTTCTTTTAATAATGACCTAATTTCCTTTTTCATATATTCTTCACAAGTAATGTGAATATTTACATTAAACAGACCTTCGTTACTATTTTTAATATCTGTCAAAACTTGTCTTAATGTTTGCAAGTGAGTTTCGTTTTCAATACGCTTACTGGTCTTGTTGGAATAGCCGACTTTTGCTTCCATTTCGACAATCGCCTTATCGAGCATTTTTTCGGCATCTACTCTTGATATAGGATTAAAATTCATTACAACTTTTGTGTTTGGCATACTTGTAATTGGAAATAGCCAGCCGTTGTAAACTGTCAATGGATAGTCAGTGATACAAAAGGTTCGGTATTCAGCACCATCAATTTTGGTGTAACCTGTTTTGAATTCAACTTTTTCTGGTGTTGCCCAGTCAATCAAACTAATACTGCTCTTATTTTCAGCTTCTCTTTCATCAAACATTTTGGTATAGTTTGCTTTTAAGAATACGCCAAGTTCTTTTCCACGACAGATTTTTGCTCTAATTGGAGTTTGACCACTGCCAAGCGAAGATATAATTCCTTCGACAGTATCAACAAGCGAACTTTTGTTTTTATCATAAATTGTCAAATAGTAACAATCTGCATATTGCTTGTTTACATCATTTGCTTCAAGCATTTTTGCAACTCTGGTTTGGAAAATAACCGTTCTTGCTTCTACTTCGTCTTCCGAAACTTCGCCTTTTTGTTGCATTCGAAGCATAGAATCATATTTTTTTTCATCATCATTGATATATTCGTCCATTAAAATTGCCTTATTTATTTTAACTAGACTAGCGTCTTGGTCGGTGTTAATACGCATAAGTGCACTTCTAAACGAACGAATATAAGCATTTTGTTTTTCTTCGTTAAGGAGCAAAAATTCTACTGGCTTAACTTCCAAAACCATACCATAGTACGAACCATAATCAATGATTTTTTCGTCAATTATTGATTCGTAAGGGACAAGCTTTTTAATGTCTTCATAGTGTTTTAATTTGTTTTTGGAATACTTTTTGGTGTAAGCCATAAATCTAAACATCAACAAAACTGTGATATACATTTTTTGTCCGTCAGCAAGTGGCAAAAATAGTAGCACGCCAAATGCTAAAAATGCTATTGCTGCCACAATATGATAGGCAAAATTACTTGTTAAAAGCAAAACAAAAAGACCGATGACGCAAAGACCAATAATTACATCTGGCCAAGTTACACCCGGTAAAAATTCTGTTCTAACTTTGGTTTTTCTTGGTATGTAGTACATAATTACTCCTAAAAATAGTTTGTTTCAAAATTTGAAATGTATTAACTTTTTTGTAATTTTATTATATCTCAATTTATAATTTTTTCAAACAATTTTTGCTATTAAACAAAAAAGCCAACATATAAATGTTGACCTTTTGTTAATTTAACCTTATTGATACAAAGTTTTAATTATTTTTTATTTTGAGTTGAACCTTTAATGTAGGTAATTCCCTCCTTACTTTTTAAGGCTTTTTCAATTGGTTTTGTGTTTTTTTCAATCGCTCTCATATATGTATTTTTTGACCTTGTATATCTTACCCCTGGTTGTCTTGTTGGCTTAAATGTGCTAGACTTTTCAACATTTTCTTCTGGTTGAGTATAACTAGGTGCAATAACTGTTTTGTTAGAATGTGGGTTCATCTTTTTTGTTGATGATTCCGTACTACTCAAATCAGCTTGATTATTGAGAGTGTTTTTTGCCGAAAGTTCTGCAATTTTTTTATTTGTTTTTTCCAGTTTTCTTTCAGCCTTTTTGTTTATTGCATTATTCACTCTATTTGAACGCATATGATAGATACCACTAAATGCATTTCCTGTCGTTTTGGCAATATTTGTTACACCAGTTTTTATGGCCTTTGGTGAAACATCAATACCTTTTCCGCCAAGTCCATCTTTAAATGGTTTTGCCAATCCATTCGATGCAAAGCCAACTATGTTTGATTTTGCTTGTTTTAATCTAACTTTTGCTTGTTCGTCATATTTTGATACTTTTTCCGTTTTTACATCTTCAAATTTTTTAGTAGCATTGGCAAGATTTTGTTTTTTAATCTCATTGTTTGGGTCTGCTTTTAATTCTTTTTGAGCTTGCTTCATTTCATCTTTGGCTTCAATATATTTTGGATTCAACTTTTGAGTCATACCCATAGCCTTGTTTGCTGCTCCACCAATCAAACCAGCCGCAATACCAACACCTGTACCAATTCCTTTGGTAACTCTTTGCATTTGGTCTTTTGTTTGATTAAATAAATCTTCTTTAATACCTATTAGTGCCGCCAAATCTTTTGAGAAATTCTTAAAGAACATAAAGCCAGCGCAAGTGATTAAAAGTTGTAAGAAACTATTTAATCCCAAGCCACCAATTGTGCTTAACACAGAGCCATCGTTTGCTCCAAATAATGTTATTGTTTTTAATGGTCCAAACAACATCATCATCAAGTTAAGAGATACTACCACTGAATAAGCAAGGAGAACATTTTGAATAAACATTTTTTTCCATTCTTTTATTGGATTTTCATCTAAAGGCATAACTGAACATACAACTGGTGAAATACATAATAAAATTACGATTTCAAACATACGCTTAATTAAACCAATCGCTGCTTCTAATAAAATCCAAACGATAATAATTAGTGCAATCAATGCAAGAATATAGTTGAAATGCGATAAATCATAGTAGTAAAACACTTGGTCTGGGTTATAAATACTAAATGAACTTAAATCATTATCATTACTGATTGATAAAACATATTTATAGTAACATTCATCACTGGTTGAGAAAATATTTCCTAACCCGTCTAAATTGTCAAAATCGAATTTTTTTGGAGTAAATGAAGCTGATTGCTCAAATGCCATATCAATTGCATTTGCAATACCTTCCTTTGTACTTGCAGAGATAACTCCCATATTGTTGATACCATCTTTACCATTTGTACCGTACAAGTCATCTCTAAATGTCTCACTCAATCTTGCTCTATTTGCATCTTGTGAACAAGCCCTAAATATCATTACACTTGCACGAGTAATTTCGCCTTGGTTTGTTGCACCGTCTAGCGATTTCAGTAAGGCATTTCCCATAAATATACCTAAAATCGCTACAACAGGAACCATAAAGAAGTTTAACAATGCTCTTAATGCACTAGAAAAGATTTTTGACTTAGATTTTCTGTTGCTATCACCATTGGCCAATGTTTCTTGTTTTATCAATGAAACGATAGTTACTATAATTAGTAAAACAACAGCCAAAATCACCAATGACCAAAACACATTTTGTACGGTTTGGTTATTAAATAAAGATAAAACAATATCTCCATTGGTTGCTTCTCCATTTACATAATATGTATCAAGTCCTGCTAGTTTTCTAAACAATAATTGAACCGCATCTAATATTGCAAATAATGAACAAATTATTAGTCTATAAAATAGTTGAAGCAAACTATATCCAATAACACTAAAAGAGTTTTGAAAAAAGTTGCCCACCCAATTTAAGATGTCACTAACAAAACTATTTAATTGTGAAAAGTGTAAAGTTAAATTCATAAATTTTCTCCACAGTTTATTTATTTTTTTTATTATAGCAAATAAAATTCAAAAAGTACATAGTTTTTTAATTTTTTGTTTGGTTTTTTATGACAAACCTTCTGTCGCTGGCAAAAAGCCCGTGAATCCAAAAGTAAATGGATTGTCGTTTGAAGCGGCAAAGATAATTTCAATATACTCGCAAGATTTTGTTACAGCACTCAAATTGCTATCGCTATACGAATACAATTTTTCGCCCTTTGGACCAATCATCGAAGTATATTCTGGGTTAGTTTTTGGTGATGGAGCAAAAATTGATGCGTGCCCTGTTGGTCTATTTGCTAATTTTTTGCTTACATCATAGTAACCAGTAGCAAAAGGCTCTATATAATAAAGTTCTTTTTGCTTTTTATCGCCGTTAATGTCTTCATATTCATAGTTGAAAGTATGGTCATTTGCTATTCCGTTGAATTTTGCTTTTTTGAACATTTCATCAAATTCCACTGAGAACATACAACCTTCTTCCCACTTTCCGCCAACATTCTTTACAGAATATGGACCATTGACATTTTGATTGCTTGCAATCAAGAATAAAGATTTGTCATCGCCTTTGCCGTTATCAAATTGTGCAAAGCCACTGCCATTGCGGTAATATCTTGCATAAACATTAAGATTAACTTGGACGCCTTCCGTACTTTCCAAAATCATATAAATTGAACCGATAGAGTTTTTGTCTAGTCCCCTATCTTTTGTACATAAAAGCAAACTTTTGTATGCTCTTTTTTCCATCTTGCAACTGCTTGAACTGGTTGTAGAAGATGAAACTTCCATTTCGCTATAAGTAAAGTCCTTTGAAAATACATTTGAAATTGTTGGATAATTGTTATTGCCTAAATATTTTTCAAAAACTCCGTCCCTTTTTATCTCCAATTTTTCGTTATCATTATGCTCACCTTTCAAAACATTGTCTACAATGTAAGAAGTTGTGTTTTCATAATTTCTAAAATACGAAAGTGGTCTATATTTTGCAATAGATTTTCCGTTTACGCTAGTCAAAGCAATATCAACTTTGTTGTCGTTATTAAAATCTTGCCAAACCTTGACTGTTAGTTGTTCGTTTGCAACTGATTGTGCATAAACCTGCTCAATGGCTTGCTTAACTGACAGCAACTCATTTTGATTGATAAAAGATGACAAGCCATCATATTTTGAATTGGAATTATTAGATGTATCGTAACTTAAACCTGCTTTTTCATCAGCATAATAGTAACTTTCGCCTTCAAATTTATCTCTACTATTTGGAGCAATATAATCGCCTGTTGAGTTATCGTATACCAAGAATTTTCGGTCATTAGCCATAGCATTAGAGCCAATCACTCTATCTAAAATAAATCTAACAAATGCTTGTTCTTCCGTTGATACTGCATCAACTGTTGATGGCATAATACCACTATGCTTAACTATGAATGACAAATCTGTTGCTGCCGATTTATAATCTTTGCTTGAAGTATTTGCAATAGCATCGTAATCTCTCAAAAATTCCGCATAAACAATATCAAATGTGTTTGTATTTTGATAGAACTTGTCCACAATCGATAGTATTGCGTAAGTCATTTTCCATAAGTTGCTAGATTTATCTGCCGAACTAATATCTGTTATGTCGCAACCTATAAACAAACTAAATGTAGAAGTTGTTGCACCGGTTGGCATAAACACCCACTGTTGACTTGCCATAGCATTTTTATAACTAATTTTGTTGGCGTCCAAATCTGGATTATATGTATATTTTACCTGCGTGCTAACATTGTTAATAGTTTCGTTTTCAATGTATTCAATTTTATTTGATAAGGAAATGGTATATGAGCCAAAACCTTTTTTTAAGTTTTCAAGTTCAATGGAAGAATATTCTTCTTGCCCACCACCATAGTTTTGAAGCAAACCAACCATAGTATCAAGGGCTAACATTTGAGTAGTTTCCAAAGTTTCGCTAGCAAATTTTTTGAATTCTTCGTTTTGTGTTGCAGAACTTGTACTAACCGTATACGAAACCTTGCCTGCTGTTAAGTAATCAGTAACTTTGTAAGTTGGAGTTATTGGACTTGGTGGGTTTGGTGTTTCTGAACCGCCACCACTTCCGCCCGAGCCACCGCCAGTTTCGCCCGAACCACCACCACTGTCACTTGGAAAATCTTCGAACGAACAGCCCACAAAAACAAGTGGAGAAAATGCAAAAATAACACTTAACATAATCAAAAGTAATCGTTTAAGTTTTTTCATTGTCACTATCTCCCTTATATATTATTTACATATAGTATATCACAAAAAATATAAAATTCAATAGTTTATCATTTTTTTTTGACATATTTTTTCATTTTTTTTAGATTTATTTTTATTGCCAATTTTTTCATTTGACAGAAAAAATAAAAATTGTTTTTATAAAAAAATACTGCAAAAAAACAAAAAATAATAAATAATTTTCACTAAAAAGCAAAGTAAGAATAATTATCATTTAGCATTAAAAAACAGCGAGTAATCGCTGTTTTTGTTAAATCAAACCAATCATTGTTTTAGTGGCATCTGAATCACCTACCCAGTTTGGTAAGTTTTCCAGTAACAATTTAAGACCAAATATCAATATGATTAAAGTTGCCATAGTAATTAACACGCCAATAATTCTTTTTTTTGCCGTTTCTCTTTTTTCAGCACTATCAGATTTTGCCATATTAACAGCCAAAATAATAGCATAAATGCTACCACCTGTTGCGAGCAACGAAACCACTGGAATTGTAATAACATTCAAGACATCTACTATTGGTTGTAAAAATTCAACATTTAATAGCAATAAATTCATTATAAATGCGTCCATAATCTTTCTCCTGCTTGCATTTTAACACATATTTAATTTTTTTTCAATAATATTTTGTAAATTTTAGAAAAATATTTTATCACTTTAATTATTTATTCATTGTCATTACGAATATTTTGACTTTCCAAATATATCAAATTGAAACAAATTATCATTTCTCATTGTTTTTAAGGACTTATCAACAAACCATTTATAAAATTATTGTGGAAATCTAGTGAAAAACTATTTTGACATAAATTTGCTCTAAATTTTTAGCAAAATGATAAAATATATATAAGATAGTATATTTTCATTATTTATCATTTGCATTTTGCAAAAATTTTATGATAAAATTTATCTGCAATATCACAAAAAATTATTAAAAAAATTTTAGAGGTTATAAATGAAAAAAGTAGGAAAATTTTTATTAAAAGCCGTTTTAACTTTAATTGGAAGTTTAATTATCGGCTACTTAATAACGAGTTTTATCAAAGCAAAAACAATTGTTTGGAATGTTGATTATTTGTTTGACACAACTACTCTTGCCATTGCAGGTGGAGTTGTACTTGTAGTTTTGATAATGATGTTCAACAAATTTGATGCCGACAAGCCTACTAGCTCAAAAGGTAACAAGGTTGTTGATGACAAGGGTAATAAAGTTCAACAATATTACAGCACAAAATGGGTTTCTCTTGAAGATTTAAGAACCAACCCAAAATTTATGTTTAACACCTACTCCAATCTAAAAAATCAAAATAAAGATGGTATTCCTATTAGAGCAGAATATATCAAGGGCAAAACAGAAATCAATATGCACAAGCCTATCCACACCATTGTAATTGGTACAACTGGTTCTGGTAAAACAACAATGCTTGTTGACCCAACTATTCAAATTTTAAGTGAAACAAAAAGCAAGCCTAGTATGGTAATTTCCGACCCAAAAGGCGAATTATATGCTCATAACGCAGTAAAACTTAAAGAAAGTGGCTACGATGTTCAAGTAGTTGACCTTCGTGAGCCAGATAAAAGTGCAAGGTGGAATCCTATTGAAAGAGCCTATGATTCTTACCAAAGAGCACACAATCTTGTAAACGAAGTAAAAAAACACGAAGGCGACCCAAAAGTACTAAAACTATTAACTATTCCTGATGCAGACTATTCAAAAGCGTGGTACGAATTTGACGGAGTTGCTTACGACAAACTTGATACTCTAAAAAAAGACATTGCAGCAATGAAAGACAAGTTAATCAACATTGCTATGGAAGATATTCAGGATATTGCCGAAACTCTCTGCCCTGTTCAAGGACAAGACCCAAGTTGGTCACGAGGTGCACAAGGCTTCATTAGAGCAATTATGATTGCGATGCTAGAAGATAGTTTGAACCCAGAACTTGGAATGACAAAAGAAAAATTTAACTTTTATAATTTATACAAAATTTCTGGTATTAGAGATGAAGGAAACGACAACTTTGTAACTTTAAGAAAATATTTTAATGGCAGACCAAAAACCAGCCCTTCTTATGACCTAGCAGGAACTGTTGTAAACAACGCAGGTGCAACAAGTAAAGGTTATATGGGACATGTAACAGGTTCATTAAATACATTTGCTGATACTGGCGTGTGTTACCTAACTAGCGGAACTGACATTGATTTTAGTCAATTTGCCGACAAGCCAACTGCCCTATTCATTATTATCCCAGACGAAAAAAACACAAGACACGCAATTGCAAATATTTATATCTCACAACTATACAAAATGCTTATCGAAAGAGCAAACCAACGAGCAAAACAAACTGGTGGCGAGCCAGAACTCCCACGAAATGTTTACTTCCTACTTGATGAGTTCGGTAACTTGCCAAAATTTGAAAAAATGAAAAGTTTTATTACCGCTGGTAGAAGCCGAAGAATTTACCTTATGCTCGTACTTCAAGACTACACCCAACTTGCTTCTATTTACGGAGAGCAAGACGCAGCGACTATTAGAAACAATTGTAATATTCACATATTTATTGGAACAAAAGATGCCAAGACTCGTGAAGAATTTAGTAAAAATTGTGGTAATATTCAAATTAACATTATCAGCCAAAACAAAAGCACAAGCACAGACAAGAATACTGGTTCATCAAACGGTTCAAGTACAAGCGAAAGTAGTCAGTACCAACAAAGGCCACTCATTAGCCCTGACGAACTTGACCATTTGCCAGCAGAAACCGTAGTTGTAAGTATGTTTGGTGACTTTGCTGCAAAAACAAAGTTTACGCCATCATATAAAAACCCACAATACAACTTTACTCGTCAACCAATAATGTACAAACCTAGCAAATACCTTGACCAAGAAGCAGTTTATTACGATATTAAGGAACGCAATGCCAAAGTATTAAAAGAAGAAGATGATGACGATGACGACTTTGACTTTTCAAAGTTTAGAAAATAAATTAAAACCACTGTTTACAGTGGTTTTTTTATTGATATTTGTTATCATTAAAACGCAAATTTCTCTTAAAATTGAATAAAATTTTTAATAAAATAATATGTGATATTAAGTATCAATAACAGGGTTTTGTATAATTTTCAAATTGCTACTTAAAATAAGTATATAATATTATTTATATAATAAATTATATTATTTTATTTGAAAATAAATTTGTTTGTGTGTTAAAATATATTCGTAATTTTATTACGATAGGAGAAATCTATATGAGAAGTAATACAAAGTCTAAAATTTTATTTCCAATAATAGCAATTTTCAGTTTGCTACTTTCCAGTTTTGGTGGAATTTTTTTGGCATTAAGATTAAGACAAAAAGATGAAGTTTTTGCTGTTGATACACCTATTGAAAGTCCAATAGGAGTTAAAAAAATATCGGCATCAAAAGACAATGCAACTGAAAGTTATCTTTTTGATACCGAAACCAGTGTAGTAGTACAGTCAAGCGAAAATCAAACAATCAAAAATAACGAACTAGTTATATTAAACAACACTTCCACAGGTAAGGAAGTTGTTTTAGTTTCGTTTAATATTGAAAATTTAAGCGTAAGTCTTGATGATGACAAAAACGAAGTTTATAAGCATCAAACTATTTCGACAGACACGAGTAATACAATTTACTATACATTGCAAGTTAATGCTTATCTAAACGGCAAGCCATTGCTTACTAACGAAAGCATTAAGGACCAAACTGCAACCGCTACAAAATATTACTATCAAGTGTTAAATCTAGATAGTTCAGCAAGCAACCCTAACCCACTTAAATATAGTGACGGAACAATTGTTGACGACCCACAAGGCAAATTTACCTTTGTTTTTGAATATTCTCCAAAGGTTGGAACTGTTGTAGAACCAGCTAAAAAGCAAACTATTGACTTTTATGTTTACAATGAAAGTTACTTTGAAAATGTAACCAACTCTAATGGCACACTTGTAAACGAAAGTGAAAAAATTGAGCCAAGACTTTATAACACAGAAAAAATTAACAAATCATATTTCAATTCTTCTAACGATATTATTGATGGCACAGAATACAACTACTTTAATTACACTATAAAGACAACTGACTACGAAAACAAGGCTAATAGTCAAGACTCACTAAAATATCCAACTATTTCGTATGACGCAAAAAAATATGCCGTAAAATATACTCACACACTTTATGGTGTTAAAAACGAATATAAATTCATTTTCAGTGGCAAATATGACGAAAATAATAATGCAGTAATAAGTGTTTACAAAAATGATAATTTAATGACAAATGATGAACTAAAAAGTATAAATTTAGTTATCAACACAAACGGAACATTTACCGATATTATATTAAACAACATTGGCGAATACGATATTTACTATAATTTTGTTATTGAAAACAAAGAGTATAGCGAAACTACTCAACAATTTGTTGTAACTGATTACATAATCAACTCCAACTCATCTACTGGATATAGTGATGAAAACATATCTTTTGTTAAAAAGGAAAATTGGCAAAGAGTTGGCGATGTAAAATTGTACCTTTATGGCTATCAACTATATTACAGCGACTATACAAATTCAAGCATTAGTAACAAAGAATTCAAAAACATTAGTGAAAACTTGCTAACAGATGTTACTTATAAAAACAATGCTGACAACTTTACTGACAGAAGCAAAGACCTAGACATTTTAACAACAATTTGCTCAACAAACCAAGCACCAGTGTTTATGGACTATTATGCTAGAATGACAACTAATAGCAACAAGACAGTAAGTTATTACAAATACTGGGCTTCCAAAGAAGCATACTTATCTAACCCATATACTCCACAAAGTATTAAAGAAAACATTACAAACAACGAACGCTTTACTCAAAATGGCTATTACCAAGTATTTATTCAATATCAATTTGATAACTACAAGTATTTGGCAAATGATGCTTTGAATGACGGAAGCAACACAGACCACTATCAATTCTTCTCGTTTGAAATTAAAAACAGCGAGCCTACAATTAGTGTTAAAACTTCTAACACAGAGGAAACGACTCTAAACGGAGTGGACATTCCTACAAACTCATTTACAAACCAAAATGTTTCAATTAGTTGGAGCACAAACAATACAAGTTTTGATATTGCACCAAGAGTTACAATCAACAAACACATTTTTGGAGCAGAAAATGGAACTTGGCAAACAGTTTACAGCGATACAAATTCTACTATCAACTCTGCTCTTTATGGAATAAGCAAACAATCTTCGGCAAATGAAATTTTAATTGAAAAGACCGCCGAGATTGATACAAATGGACTTTACGAAGTTATTGTCAACTATGGCCCAGGTATCCATACAGTTGTAAAATATCGTTTCTCTATCGACTACACAGATATTCAAGGCATAAAAACCTATGCTATTACAAATCAAAACGGAAACACAGTGAATTTATCACAAACACAAGAAAGTTTAATCAATAGTGCATTTGCTCTTGACTGGAACGACAAGCAAAGTGGTGCTATCATAACTACTACATACGACTTTATTCCACTCGAAAAAATCGAAGGCTTTGATGCTATAAATCAAAATAAATTGCCTGACCTAACAAAATATAGTACTGCAGAAGCATTGCAGGAAGAAATTGCAAAAGGATTAAACTTAAAAAATGGTTATATATTTAATTCCGTTACACAAAATATTCCTTACATAAAGCTTTCTTACACAATTACAAACGAAGTCATTACTCTAAATGATATTAACTCAATGCGTACAAGTGCGGGACTATACATATTTACAATAAAAGATAGTGCTGGCAATGTTAGTTACAAAACAATGATTGTTGACAACTCTTCTCCACTCGTATTAAGTTTCACAGACGAAGACAAAAATAGTGATGGAGATAGAATCTACTTTGTAGCTAACGACAGCAAAAAGATAGCATCAAGAAACACAATAGTATTCTGGGGCGATAACAAAGTTATTCAAATTAACACTGCTCTTTCTACCTACATTGGTGGACTAAACGCAGATATTAAAAAGATAATCACTCAAAACTATACTTTTGATGACAGTAATTTATTAGTTGCTCTAAAAAATGCAACATCTGTTGAAAAAAATATCATTGCAGATAAATCTTATACTCAAACAGCAGAAATTTCTAATTCTAGTCAAGTGTTCTATATCAAATATACAGACGCACAACTAACCGAACTAAATTCTAGCAAACAAAAACAAGAAGTTATAAACAAATACTGGAATTACAGTGACCACATTCACTCAATCACAGTAAATGATAACTCAAACCAATTTGCACAAACAAATAACAACAAAGTTTACTCAACTAGTGCATTATTTGGTTTGGAAATGAACAGCGATAACTCATTGCTTATGGCGTATGTTAGTGGCGACTATCCAACAAATGATAGCCAAAGACTATATCAAGCCGAAATTGCTACTGGCGACAAACTTTACCTTGAATGGATTGAAAACGAAGGCAACGATTTTGAAGTTAAGTCAATAAAATACTACTATTATCCACTTGACTTTGATACAACAAGTGCCAACTATCCATATTCAAGCACTCCACAACTAGAAAAGGAACTTGATTTAACACAAAGCATCAGTTCTACTGTTAGCGGAAACCAATCTATAAAAGTTATGTCTAGTGCAATCAACACAGAAGGCACAACAAAATCATTACAAGGACTTTACATTGTAAGGCGTGAATACACTTCTTCTCTTCACTCTAATGACGCAGACAATACTTCTGGTGATTACAGTCCAAGATATTACATCTTTATTATTGACCGAAACAAAGTAATCAGTTATTCAAGCACAAACTCCCTTATTGGTGAAAAAATTGGTTTACAATTAAGCAACAACTATTATGGTTATGAAAACTATCAAAAGTTGTTTGCAGGAAGTGACTTCTTACTAGACACTGACGAAAACGCATCAAAATTTATTACAAGTAAACTTGCAGTAACATTCATTAACGAAATTGCAAAACTTAACAAATATGATACTTACTCAAAAACAATCAGTGATAATAATCAACCGCTAGAAATTAACAACGAAAACACTGGCTTTAACATTGCTAAACAAGTTAAAACAACATTTAATCTTAAAGAGTCGGTTATTTACTTTAACAGCACAAAGAATTTTAACTCTATACCCCCTACTACTGACCCAGAAGCATTAGCATTTAGAAAAAACGGCTTCTACAAAGTTGTTTTGCAAGATAAATCAGCAAACAAAGAGCAAGACAGCAACGAATACTCATTTATCTTCCAAATAAATGTTGAAGAACCGCAAGCAAATATCATTAAGTACACTCAAAATCAAATTACTGGCAAAACAGAATATTTGTACTACACCGAAGGTCAAGAAAATATTTCCACCAACAAACGCAATATGTTAGTTGTTTGGAACAAGCCAGCAAGCACATTAGGTTTTGATGCCGAAATCGACCGCTATAACTTTGATATTTCTATCAAATTTGATAGTGGAAAAGAAATTGAATTAACTGTTAAAAACGGTGTTCTCTCCGCTAGCGGTATCGCAATTAGCGGAAATGCTAGTTTAGATATAACCGACATTAGCACAGACGAGTTAAAACAAAATTCTAGTTTTGAAAACCCAACTTGGGACTATCACCTAGACTTTGCAAAAATATTTGAAATTCTTGGCGAAGATTACTCAAAACAAAGTGCAAAATATGATATTACATTAAGATATGTTGGTAACGAAGACGACTATTCTGGTCTATCTAACGAACAATCTTCTGTAAACAAATATTTCTACACAATAAAATCAGTTGTATTTGACTTTAACAAGCCATCATACAACTTTGAAAGATTATTCAATAGCGATGCATTCCTATCTTCAAACAACATTACATTGCAAGACTTTATAAAGGAAGATAGTGATATTAACATTGAAAACTATGCCTTTACAGTTACTCCAAACTTTACTATCAACCAAATGGTAACAACTGGTGATAGCATTTGGACAACAAATATGGACACATATCAAATGTTCATTAGAAAATACGACAAGTATGCAAGTGAGTCTATGGCAAGTCAACAAAGTTTGACACCTGATGACCCAAGATACGAAAATCGTGATGACTATCCAAATAGATACAGATTTGAAGAAAACTTGAAAGTAAATAATCAAAATGTTTACACAAACATTACTGATTACTACTGGAATGGTGACGAAAAACACAGTTACACACTTCAAGACATTTTG
Source organism: uncultured Clostridia bacterium (assembly GCA_934747255.1). Classification (GTDB taxonomy): domain Bacteria; phylum Bacillota; class Clostridia; order Christensenellales; family UBA1242; genus CAKVNM01. The sequence goes on from CAKVGH010000004.1 coordinate 48,995, forward strand.
GCAAACTTTAACCTTGAAACAAACAATTACTACGAAATTATTGAGCGTGACTTTGCTGGAAATTACAGAGTTTATACAATTTATGTTAAGCAAGACAGTGATACAATTTCGAGTGCAAACTTTGTTTTAAGCAACTATGATTCTACCCCTACTCCAAGCGAAAAACTATTTACTAAAATTGATAGATATTCGGTTAACGACACAACAACTGAAATTACATTAAAAACAAAAGAAGAACTTTCTGGATTTATTGACAGTCTTGACTTTGAAGCATTATTTAGTCAAAACCTAACATTAAAGACATTGATTGACTTTAATGACGAAAACAGTTATGTTCAAAAATACCTATCTGTTTTCATTCAAGATGCAACAAACAGTAAAGACTACCTATTCACTTTAAGTCCAAACGATAATATTGACGAATTTATATCTCAAATTAACGATTGCATTAAGGTATACAATCAAGACACAGGAAACATTTACTATCTCACATTTATTTCTTCTCTTGGCGAAGTATTAAAAGTGGAACACAGAAAACCTAACAAAGACTACCCACAATACACAATTTCTGTTGGCGACACTGGATTTGACATTGAATTTGTAGTAACACTTGACGACAAAAATTCTAGTGCTTATATCACCGAATTTGAAGCCTACAAGGCAGAAAATGGCGTTATTGACCAAAATAAATTGGAAAATGATAGCAACGGAAAACTTATCATTCAAGATATAAAACAATACTTAATTGACAGCAACCTTTCTACCAGCACATTTAGATATTCCTTCCGTATGCAAGGCAATTCGGGAAGCGAATTCTGGATTATATTAAAAGATAATTTTGGTAGAGAAAAGAAAATTAGACAAATTATTGGTCTAACTGACAATCAAGACAAAATTGTATTTAACGCAGACAGCCAAAATATTCAAACAATCAGCGCCTACGAAAGAAATGCTGACACAAATCAAACAAGTGCTATTGATATTCTCTACACTAACTCGTTTGTAAACTTAAAATATCAAAATGTATTGTATTCTGTTAAGGTTTATGCTATGGAAATGAGTTTGTCAGTTGAAAACAACTTGATTTTAACTCAAAAAGAAGAAATTACTTTGAGTGATGAATTATTCAACAAATCGCTTGACGGAATTTACACCTACCCACTAATCAACAAGGAAACTGATAATGGCGTAATTTACAAGGTAGTGTTTGATAGTACACAGGGGGAAATGGTTTATTACATTGGCTATGAAAACTCACTCCTTGGCGTTCAAATTGTCAAAGCAAGTGACAACACAAGCATTGATGTTGAAAGTCAACAGTCATACACATTTGACAAAACTATTTACTTAAAATTCAATGACCAAGATATAGATATTATGTTATTCCCTATCACTGTTAGTGGTACATTCTCATATATCGACAGCGCAAACGCAATAAAAACCGAAGACCTTGGAAACATTGAAAGCGGTACATTGCTAAACGAAATTGGAACATACACCTTTACAGTTAGCAACGCACTAGGAACAAAATTAACATTCTTTGTTAAGATTGAACAAAAAATATCAAGCAATTACTGGGTAACATACAGCATTAACGGAGTTGATGTTGACACACTTGCTCCAAGCAATCCAAAAGCACTTGGCGATGCAACGGAGCCTTATACCTACTTTACTATTTACGATAGCGAATTAAAGGTAAACACAAGCGCTGGCTATTCATACGAACTTGTTAGTGAAAGTGACAATAAATATAACGAAAGTACTACAATATCATACACTAGAAATTATAGAGTATTTAAGTTAACTGCTGACGGCGAAAAAGATGTTAAGTTTATCTCAATTACAAAAATTGCAGTAAACAGCAACTTTATTAGAAGTTACAGAAACTCTCAATTTGAAAACTTCTTTGCTATCAATGAACAAATACAATTAGGAAACGAAGTTAAAATCACACAAGACCAAGAAACACAATCAAAAACTGCAATACTTTCGTTTAATAGCCCATTTAATATTATTGAAGGAAACAGTATTTATGTTGGTTACTATCTAAATGGCAATTTTGTAAAAGAAATTTGCTTAACAGATTTAACTGAAACTTCTACCGACCTACACTTCGTTGATAGTGGTGTTTACGAATTTTATATTCGTGACTTTGCTGGAAACAAACAAGTATTTGGCAACAATTCTTACTTTAAGATGATTTTATTAAACGACTTAATCTTTACAATAAACTCAAAAGAAAGTGTTGACAATTCCATTTTCAACAGCGATGTGACAATTACTCTGCTTCAAATCAATCAATTTGATGTAGGTTCAATTTCACTTTCCGCAAAACTTAACGGCGAAACAATCACTGTTTCAAGAACTTACAGCAATATTAGCAACTCATATAGTTATATCTTTACAGAATTTGGACTATATAACCTAACATTTACAGGCACAATCAATCAACAAAAAATCACAACAAACTTTACATTTAGAATTATCAACACAAATGAAGCAATGGCCACATTTGAATATGTTGGATTAAATAACTACGAAATCACAAAAGTTATTCAACTTCCAACAAAAGACAGCACAGTTGGTGATGATATTACAGATAGTCTAAAACAAGCACTTAACACATCTACTCTAACTACTCTTGCACTTTCAACTTTCCAAAACGGAATTGGTGGCATAGGATTCTATGAAATCACTGTTGAAGCAAGATACGAAACAAACAAGCCAAATCAAACATTCTCGTTTAAGGTATGGCTAAACAACGATACTAATGTACTAATTAAATGTTCAATCCCATTTGGTTCAAGCACAACAAAAGAAATCACCCTTACACTTAACAAAAACCAAATTTATTCAAAGGTTGGCGAATGTAAAATTATGTTTAACGATACTGTATGGCTAATAATTGATAACACAACAGCAAGTCAAAACATTGTTGAAACATATTCGATTAAGGAAACAGGCGAATATAATGTTAGAGTTGTAACAAATAGCGGTAATACATTAGAAAGCTTTATAATTACAAAAAATGAGCCACTTAATACCGTTGCTATTGTAGTAATAGTTATAAGTGTACTCGCTGTTGGTGCAGTAGTATTTATCTTTATTAAATTAAGAAAGAATATGAAAGTTAAGTAATAAATGCTTACTTGATAGACATCAAATAACATAATTACTAAACTAAAGTTTTGTAAAACATTATTGAGTTTTAATTTAACATATTGTTTGTTAAAGACTAATAAATAAAAAGTGAACTAATTACAGTTCACTTTTTTTATGTTATAGTTTTATTTTATTTAATTAAAACTTTTGCGTTTAGATTTACCACTATAATTATCAAAGGATAAATTACGCTATGCAAGATGTTACGCTATGTGATATAAAACCCGTAGGTTTTAGAAAAATTGTAATTTTTCTTACAATTTTAGCACGGCTAAAATTGTATATCACATAGCCCCTTGTATCCATCAACTTTTATTTTGTTTTGATTTATTAACAAATACAATTATTTTCCATCTGCAAATAATTTAGTCAAATTATCAATCAAATTGTTCTCATCATAGTTTTGTCTAAATTCCTGCAACTTTTTAGATTTTTCTGCTCCCAAAATCAAATTGTATTTTAATGTAAATGACTTTTCAAAATCAATGTGAATATCGCTACCTTTGTGAGCAAATAGTTTTAAGAAAATTTGGCAATTTGACAATTCAACCAACTCTTCATTTTTACAGTTAATCATAATGATAGTAAGTGCCTTGCCAGTTGCGGTATTTTTTGCTGTTCTAAACCAGTTCTTCATTTTGTCAACAGCAAGAATTTTTGCTTCTTGTTCACTACAATTTTTAGACATAACAAAGTATTTAGTCAAAAAGTTTTCCATTTTTACTGCATTTTTAATGATAATTATTTGATTTGCATTATTTTCGGTTTGTCGAATTAAATTATCAAACAAAAGTGACATTTGCTCATAAAACATTTCATCATTAAGTTCAATTTTTTTGTTAAAAACTTTTAGTGCAGAACATTCACTTTTTACAAAAGACAAATCTTCTGGTCTTTCATCAACAGCAAACATTGTAAGCTTTTTGTTTTGAGTCAAACTTATTTCATTATTTAAGTCAATCAAAAACTCTTCAATGTCAACTCCGTTTTCATAGTTAATGATTACTCTCGAACCTTCGGCTATTGGTGATACTCTATCAACAACTTTTAAGTCAATATTACTTCGTGGGTTTTTACCAAGTTCAATTTGGCTAGTTGGATAAATTGCATCAAGTGAGTCAAAGTCTACTGGTTCATATCGCTTAAAACTTTCCACATCTTTGCCATTTATAAATTCTATGTTCTTTACAAGTTTTGGCTTTGTTTCATCAATATCGTAATATAATCCTCTAACAAAATCGCCATTTTTCAATTTTAATTCTTGTAAAATGTTTGGTCTAATATAATAAGTATCGTTATTGCCTTCAAAATAAGCATTTTTTAATACAACAGCATATTTATCAAGCATTTTTACATATCCACTAAATGGGTCAATGTGGTCTGGCAATATTTTAACATCTTGCATTAAAGAAAATGGGTAAAATTGATTTTTTGTTTCTACTTTTTTGTAAACTTGATTATCGTCTATTGAAGGAATAAAAATGTTCAAAATTTCATCTAACCCAGATATACGCTTGGCTGGTCGACCTTGATTAGTCTTTTTTATGTGCGGTTCTTCTGTGCCTTCAACAATAGCCATAATCTTTTTTATAAGTTCGTCTTTCTTATACATTGTCGGCAAATGAACACCAACTTGACGGGCAACATTTCTAAGTTCGTAAATGCCTAAACTTTCCAATGCTTCAACAGATAAATTGTTCATCATATCTACTCCTCCTTTTTGAATAGCCTATTATACCACATCATTTTGTACAAAAAAAGCATTTTTTAAGGTTTTTGTAAAATATTTTCTTGGCATCTTTTCCCAAAATATTACTTTTTTATTTGGACTAATTTTGCATAACTACAACTGACAAAAAAATTTTAAGTTTTGCTAATGCTTTAATAGAAAATAAAAAAATACTGATTTTTGATTTCAGTATTTTTTTACTTACAAATTTAGATATAAAAATATAATCTTTACCTAAAAATTTTTTACATCAACAAATCGCCGTTTGTAGTTTTAATAACTTTTAATATTTGTTCTTCTTCGCCAGTTACTGCGTTAATATAAACATAGTAAGTGCTGTTATTAAGCGAACATTTGTACTCATAGCAGAGTGTTTCGTTGCCATATTTTATAGGAATTAAAGCGAGTTTTTGACTTTCGATAGTCAAACTTGAACTAACTTTGCTTCTAGCATTACTTTCAGCAATTTCTACTTGTGGCAAATCTCTATCTATATGGTTATAAGCATAACTTTGCGCTTCCCAACCCAAAATTTCGCCCGTAGAACAAGAAACTTTTACTTTAATCATATCTGGATAAATTATAGTGCCGTTAATCACTGGCGTGAGATTGATATACGCCATACCAGTAATTTTAGTACCCCAAACCGCCTTCAAATCAAGTCCTAGGTTGCTTGCAAATTCTTCGGCTTTTTGCTTACATTCTTCAAGTTCTAATGAGTCGTTATCGCTAGATGCATAACTTGAAATTGATAATATAAAAGCATCACGCTTGGCAATTTGAGCATATAAATGGCGTTCGTTCAAGTCAAAGGAAAAGTTGTATGTTTCAAATAAGCCTGTTGTTTCGCCTTCATATTTTAAGTTAGACAAGTTTTCAAACACACTTTCTAGTTTGGCTTGTGCTTGTTCTTTTGTTTGAATGCTATTGGATAAACCCTTAATTTCCTTTTTGGTTTGCGCTTCGCTAAAAGGTCCATCATAAATGAGTGTTGGAATATCTACTCCATCTGCTTGCATACTTGAAAACATACTATTAAATGAATTTTTGGTGTCACCTATATTTTTAGTATTCGCTAAAACACTATAATTGCCTTGATATGTGGAAGCAAAATCGTTTAATATTGATTGCACATATACACATAACTGATATAATGCTTGGACAGACTGATTATCTTCTTGCGACAAGTCTTGTCCGTTTTTTAATTTGTTTTCGGCATAGTAACTAAATCCGCCCATTTGATTGATAAAACTGGTTGTTTGATTTACACTTTCGTGATTTATTGGCAGTCTTGACAAATCTTCGTTTGCTCTAACACAATCGGTATAGATTTTGTTAAACAACTTTTGTTTGGCTTCGCCACCATACGAAATGCTAGCCTTTGACAAGTTACTTTCGATACTATTTACATCGTCAATAAGTTCGTAAACCGACCTTTGATAATTATTTTCTAACTGCGTTGAATAGGTTGATAGAGCCACATTACTACCAATATATCCTAGTGCCAAAACTCCCGCTACAACCGCAAGTACTACAATAGCAGCAATATAGCCCCTAACCTTTGTTTTTGTTTGTTCTTTCATATTTAATCCCCCAAATTTTATATTGCAAAGACGTGATTTCCAATAACTACTACTGTGGTTCGAGTAAAAATCCACGAACTTGTCGCCGTTGTAGGGTTGTAATAATACAAACTGCCGTAACTTGGGTCCCAACCGCTAATAGCATCTTGCGCTGCTTGATAAGCAGTTGCATTTGGTTCAAGATTAAATTGACCATCGTGAAGAGCTGTAAATGCCCAAGGTTGATATATTACGCCTTGCAATGTGTTTGGAAAACCTGCATCATCAACACGATTTAATACTACTGCACCAACTGCAACTTGTCCAGTGTAAATTTCGCCCCTTGCTTCGCTATAAATTAGTTTTGCAAGCAAGTATAAATCAGAGTTGGCTTGCTCGTCACTCGACACACCAAGTGCGGTTAAGGTTACACTATTTAGTTCTCCTGTTTCCAAAATGTTTTGGTCTTTTTGAAAATTTGTTAAAGCCTGTTTTGTATTCGCACTCAATACCCCGTCAATTAAACTATCGTAATAGCCCATCTCTGTGAGTTTTGCTTGCGCCACTCTAATCATATTAGATGATGCGTGAACTTTTGCAGGCGTGTTAAATCCACCGCCAATAAAAACGCTAAACACGCTAACAACCGCAACAATAAGTGCAATCATCAAAACAGAAAGCACTCCACTTTTTTGAGCAAAAAATTCCTTAAAAATTTTAGGCTCTGGTGCTTGTTTTTTTGTTGATTTTTTTGCATCTTTCAAAGATATTTTTTTAATTTTTTTGGAATTAAAGTGCGTTTTTTGATTATTTTCGGTGTTTTTTTGCATTTTTTCACACTTTTTTTGATTTTTTTCGTCTTTTTCTTGATAAACAATTAAATCTTTCATACTTTACTCCTTACCAAAATATTTATTGATAATTTCCATTATTTTGCTTTTATATACTACATTTTGAGAGTTTGTAAAATTCGTAAAGCATAATGGCGGATAAATCACACACCACCAGTTGTTGCCACTAGCATCGCCGAGTTCCACAATAATAGAATCATATACCCCACTTGTCACCGTATAATTTTCATACTGTCTAGTTGGGAAAAATTCCTTTGTCACTTTAATATTAGACTCATATTCAAAATTATTTTTACTTAAAATATCGTCTGCTATTTTTTTAAGATTGTTTTTATTTTTTTCAATAACCTTAATTGCATCTTGTTTGCTTTCACAATCACAGACAAGCGGAGTTAAGTAGTCCACAAACTTGTCCTTTATTTCGTACTTAATGTTTTGGTCAATCTGTGTGTTACTGTTTGCCCTGATATGTATACGAAGCAAATTTTCGGTATCACTTATTTGAACTTGTCCATTTTTTGTTGTAACTCCTAAAACTATCACAAGAGATAATATACAAACTAAAATTGCAACTATTTTTTTCATAAATAAATTTTGTTCAGTTTTTTGTAAAAAATAATAAAAAATATGTAAAAAAATGAAAAAAAAGAGAATTTTCATCTCTTTTTTATAAAAAATGTTCATTGCATACAAATATTAGCATTTATTTATTAAACCTTTATCTAAAATGTGATACTGCTTCACTCTTGAAAAAATTACGGTTCTATAATAACAATATCTATCTTTTGTTTTTTTGCGTAGTTAATTGTATTTTTTGTTCCACCATCTTGTCCATTAAATAAAGCAATTACAAGTGAAGAATTGTTAATCATATACTTATTTCGTTCCAAGTAACACGCATTACCAATAAAATGATTATAGATACATCTAATACTATCAAGTTTTGCAAGCACTGATTTATATCTTAATTTATCTTTTTTACTCCAAAATTTTGCTTGCGTTTTGCAAGGTAAAGCACCAATAATTTTTATTTGTGTGTATTGTTTTTTTAATTCCAAAACTTGCTCCGCACAAATAATATCAAAACCTAATGCCATACCACAAATAAAAGTAGTATACCCTTTATTTATGGCATTTATTATTTGAGTTCTTAACTTTTCTTTCATTTTTAAGCAACGGTCATCTTGTTCATTAAAACCCCACGGTAAACTCTGTGGACGATGCCCAGTAAAACAACAAGTTTTTGCATTTAATTTTTTAATATAATATGATATTTCCTGTTTAATAATTTCACATTTCATTATAAAATATATCCTTTGACTAATCTATACTACATATAATATCAAATTTATTTTTAATTACAAAGCATTTTGGCTATTTTACACTACATAGTTTGAAATAGTCAAGATGGTAAAATATAAATAATAGAAAAAAGTAAAGGAGCAAAAATAATGATTTCATTAAATTACGCTTTTTCTACTCGTGTGAGAGAAATCTTAAAAGAGAAAAAGATGACACAATATAAGTTAGAACAACTTACTGGAATATATCATAGTACTATGAATGCTATTATGAATGATAGATGTAAATCTTCAAACTTCAAAACAATGGCATTGATTATTAGGGAACTTGGAATGAGTATTCCTGAATTTTTCAACAGTCCTATTTTTGCCGATTTTAATAATCTAGAAATTGACTAAAATTAAAAAATTATAAAACTTTTAGAAGGTTAAAATGAAATTAAATAAAGCATTCGCATTAAGAGTTAAAGAAGTTTTGAAACAAAAGAAAATGACACAATACAAACTTGGTCAGTTAACTGGTTTGTACCACAGCACTATTACTGATATTTTGAATTGCAAATATAAAACTCCAAATTTTAAGAATATGGCTTTAATAATTCGTGAACTTGGTATGAGTATGCAGGAGTTTTTTGATAGTAGTGTTTTTGATTTTAATAAATTAGAAATAGAATAAAACCTTAATTTGAAAAACACCAAAAATGATTTTCAATCAAAGAATAATAAAAAAAGCAGTATTTTATGTACTGCTATTTTTTATTACTTATGTGCGAAGTAAACTATGCTTTGTGGAGCATCTAGTGGGAATACTGCTTCTGGGTTTTGAGCCACAATCATATCTTCCCTAACATTCAAGTGCTTTGCAATATCCCACAAACTAGCGCCTGCTGGTGCAAGGTAAATTTCGAGTGGATATGGATTTTGAGCAAGTTCTTCGGTCAAGACAATTTCCTTTACAAATGTCTGCGCTGTTTTTGAGTAGTTATTAACTCTAAACGAAATTTCGGCTTCAATTTCAATATCCTTGCCTTTCTTTGCCTTGGCAGTTATATCTACAACATCACCACCGACAAACAAGTCATCGCCTTCCTTAACGCCATCAACATCAAGGTTAATTGCAAATGGAATTTCCACTGTAACACTATTTGTGGTTTCATCTTCGTCATCGGCTAAATAAACTACATTTGCTGTCAATATGCCTTCTACACTAACAGAGTTTTCTCCACAAACTGCATTTGTAATGTTAAGATTAACTCCGCTAATCATTAAAATTTTGCCTATTCTAGCCATATTTTCGTTGATTTCCAAGTTGCCTTCAATGTGCTTATTTGCAAGTGCAGAATTTTCGGCATTAACAAAATATGTGTCTGTAACAAGGTTTAATTTGTGAGTTAATGAATAGCAATCGCAAGGCAGAGTACATTCCATTTTGTTTAGAACCACATATTTTACGCATACTGGAAATGTGGCTTTAAGGAAGTAGTTTTCATTCTCTTGATTTACCTGCAACGCTACTTCGTCATATTTAAGAGCAATGTTAGTTTCCAAAACGCTATCTTTGTTTACATTTTCAGCATCAATTTCTTCCTTAAATGGAATAGTCTCGCAGAAAGGTTTATACATTGTATTTTCGCCGTCATTATAGCATAGATATGCTTTAACGTAAACTTCGCCATCTACGGTAAAATATCCTGTTCCACTTGTTACTTGCTTTACGCATATATTTGTTGATGTTAAAAGGACTTTATTTACTGGCTGTTTTAGTTCAAACTCATCTTCAACATTAAAAACTGCTTTACCCACATCTGTTTTTGTTGTTAAAAATTGTGTATCGCTTTTTACTAGCACATTGTCGTCTGTTGGAGCAAAGGCGTCAATAACAAAATTATCTAAAACATCAAGTGTGATTTCTAGTGTTGCTTGCACTTTTACTTCCATAGAGTTTGCAGATAAAATTTGAACATCAACAACTTCTACCTTATATAAAGGTTCCATTGTGCTAGACAATGTGTTGTCTTCAAACTTTCCATTTACAGTCACTTTTTCATCAGCCGTGCAAATTTCCTTGCTTTGATTTAAGTAGCACAAAGTAAACTTGCTATTAACCTGATAGTTTGCTTCTCCATTCAAAATTTCCATACTAGAAACATAGGCTTTGCCATCAACTCCCAAAACCTTTGCTATTTCTTCGTCATTTGTAGCCCTAATTGATAGTTCCACTGTGGTTTGAACATTGCCAACTTTTTTTCTGTAATTCGATGTAACTGTTTCCATTAAAATCCTCCTAATACATAGTTACTAATATTTTATAAGCGTGAAAACAAAAATATTACTAGAATTTTAAGAAAAACAAAAAAGGGACTAAATTTGTCCCCTTTATTCTCTTGGATAGATTTTAACATTACCGCAAAGCACTTCGCTGTAAGCATAACTCAAAGTTTTAAGCGGATTTGGTTCGATCGCTTCTACCGTAAAAACGCTTGGATACGCAGCCACCACTTCGGCACTAAATTTTATAATATGTTTTCTGCCTTTATTGACCGCCATATCGACAGTTTTGCCTTTTAGTTTTGCAATTTCTTCTTTTAATTTTATTACTGATTTAATATTATTCATATAAAGATTATAAACATTTATTTTTTAATTAAACAAAAAAAATCAGCACTGGGCTGATTTTTAATTTTATTTTCTATTGTTAATAATAAATACACATAAGCAATAATATTAAACTAAATAATTGAATGAATTACTTTTTCTTTTTTGGCATTAAATTATCAAGATATTCATCATCGTCATCGGCTAAATCATCATCAAGGTCGTCATCATCTTCGTCTTCATCGTAATCATCATCAAGGTCGTCATCGTTTAGGTCATCATCGTCAGCCGAAAAATCTTCGTCATCGTCAAAAGACTCATCATCGTCATCATCGCCAAAGTCACTATCGTCCAAATCTTCGTCATCAAGTGGAATGTCGTCTAAAAGTTCGTCTTCGTCTTGAATTGAACTCATGTCGCCGATTTCGTCAGTTTCAGTTTCAGTATCGTCATTTTCAACATAACTTCTCCAAGTATCGTCTGCGTCACTTTCTGTATGACTTTGACCGCCTTGTTGAACTTCCATTTCCTTTGCACACATTGGGCACATTTCTTCGTCTTCGTTTATAACATTGATTTTACAAATTGGACAAATTCCTTGTTCAACTTCTTCTTCCTCGTGATTATGAGAAGCACTTAATTCCATTTTACAAACTTTGCAAAGTTTTTCTTTTTTATCAATATAATTTAGTTCACAACGTGGACATCTAATATACTCTATTTTTGCCATTTAATTACTCCTAAAAACTATAATCGCTATAAGTATATTAGTTAATTTGCATCTTGTCTACTATTTTTATGCAATTTTTTTGAAAATTTTATACACCTTCAAGTAACATTTTGTCAGCAACCAAAGCGATAAATTCTCCATTGGTTGGTTTTTCATTATTTGAGTAAACTTTTATTCCAAAAAGGGTATTTATATTTTCAATTTTTCCCCTATTCCACGCAACTTCAATAGCGTGACGAATGGCTCTTTCCACCTTGCTTGGAGTGGTTTCAAACTTTTCAGCAATTGATGGATATAATTTTTTGGTTATGGAGTTTATAATTTCTGGATTATCAATCGCCATTTTAATGGCTTCTCTTAAAAACTGATATCCTTTGATATGGGCAGGAATACCAACCGTTATAAAGATGTTGGTAATTTTTTCTTCTAGGGCTTTTAATTGGCTTTTATCGGCTTTAACAGTCAAAACTGATGCATTATCATCTAGCATTGAACCAGAAACAATTTCTTCCACCCTCTTTGAAAGTATATCTATGTTGTATGGTTTAATCATATAATAACTAGCGCCCATATTCATACTTTTTTGAATGAATCCATCTTGGCTTAATGCGGATAACACAATTACTTTTACACTACTATAATTATCTTTCAATTTTTGCAAAAATTCAAAGCCATCAACTCCTTTTAGAATAAGGTCTGTTATTACACAATCTGGCTTTTGATTTTTAATTATTTCAAAGGCTTCATCTGCTGTTTGACAAATTCCCAAAACTTCAACATTAGATTTCTTTTGTAAATCGCTACTTAAACATTTGCTCGCTTCTAGATTATCATCAACAATTATTATTTTTGTGCTCACGATATATTTCTCCTTTTGTCATTTAATTATCTTGACAAGAAAATGTTAGCACAATTTGGCGCATTATTCAAAGTTTTGAAAAAATAAAAAGTATTGTGCCGACACTATTTTTGGTTGAAATTGTATAATATTGTCGAATATAGTCTAAATAATATACTTTTGCCTTTTTTGAACATAAAAAAACATATCAATTTGATATGTTTTTTTAGATTTTTTATTAGTGTTTTAACTGAATTTTTATACTAAATTATTTTTCTTCTTCCACTTTAATATGGTCTTTAATTACCTTTCCAACTAACTTACATTCAAAATCTTCGCTTAAAGTTGTATCAATTCTAACAAGGTAGTAACCAACATTCTTGTCGTCTTTTTTGTATTCTTTGAATACATAAACATACTTACCATCAAAGTCGATATTGTTTGTCATTGTGAAAGATAATGTGTCTGTTTCCTTATATGTTAATTTTACAAGTACTTTTGTTTTATAGTTAATCTTGTAAAGTTCGTTGTCAGCATTGTAAGCATAGATATCATCGCCATATACAGCAAGTGGAGTAAGTTTAACTTCTTCTGTCAAAACTTCAAATTCTGGCAATCCACCAGCAACTGGTTTGATATATGTTAAATATCCACTAGCATTTTGTGTAAGCATACCGCGGTAATTTCCGCCTTCAAAATTCAATACAAATACTGCGTTATCAAATGCTTGATATGAAATTTGCTTTTCGTTTGCAACATCGATATTTGCCTTGTTTTCACCTTCTGCTGACTTGTAATCAGCCATATAAAAGTATGCACCTTTATCGTTTGTAAGTTTTTTTGTATAGAATAACTTGTCTTGTTTGATTGTCTTAACAACATAAGTTGCATTTTTGCTAATTACAACTTCTTCCATAGACTTAATGCCGATGTAAGCCATAATATTGCCTTGTGAAACTTCTCCGTCATCGTCATTAGCACTTCTTGTATAGTAAACATTATTTTCTGCTTCGTTTACCGATATAGAATCAATGACTGGCATTGCTACGCTTGAAACCTTTTCAATTATCTTTTGGTCGTTTGTGTTTGTGTTTACAATAACCAAGTTTGCAGTATCGTATACTACCAAATAAACTACTTCGTCAATTTCGTAAAAAGCGAAAGAAAACTTATCAGAAGATACAGTTGTTGTGTAAATTCTGTTTACATTTGTTCCATCAAGATTTGAATAGAAGAATGCTGTCTTTTTGAAATCAAGATTTCCTTGTGTGTCTTTTTCTGCATTAGGTGTCGCATAATAAATCTTATCGCCGAAAATATAGAAACCACCATTGTCGATACCAACAACTTTTGGAGCAAGAATTTCTGCTTGCAAAATTCCACCTTCGTCATAAATTAGTTCGCCATTTTCGTCTAACTTTGTTCTGTATAAAGCAGAGTAATCAGCCACGCCAAATGCGTTGTCGTTGTTAGTTAAATCGCCGGCTTTTTTATATCCATTTGTAAAATACAAGTAACTGCCTTTTATAACAATTCTGTTTCCGTTGCTAGTAACTGGATCTGATTTGCTTGGTCCACCTATTAGAGCCTGAAAGCCACAACCTGTAAACATAAGTATTCCAACAAGAAAAACAACGGCTATACTCAATAATTTCTTTTTCATTTTTTTCTCCCATAAAAATAAATTCTAGATAGAGTTTATCATTTTGTATAATTATAGTCAAATCAATCACAAAAAAAACTTAAAATCTTGAAAGAAAAATATTGTCTTAATGGCAATATTTCTCATTTACATATTATTTTTAATTAAATTATTTCAACCATAATATTTTCGCCCGTTTTGGCGTCTTGATAAGTTAGCCAATAACCTTTGGAAAGATAGTTTTCAGGGTCAACAGGAAGCCACTGACAGTAGCCTTCGAGTTCCTTTGGCGGAACATCTTTATACTCGCTTGGAACACCATAACACAAGCATTTTTCCACCCCGCCTTCATAAATCACGCCAAACACATAATAGTCATCTCCGTTTTCCACTCTACAAAATTTGCTGTCAGGAATAATGTTTTCGAGAACTTTCTCAGGTTCTTTGTCTTGAAACATCTTTTCTACTTGCCCACTAACTTTACTAAAAAAACTTTCTCGTTTTGGCTTAATGTAATCGTTAGATTTTTTATCGTCTTCTGTTTCTGCGTAAACCTTGTCGATATAACTTTCCAGCATTTCATCTTCAAAAACTTCTTCTTGTTTTGAAGCAATTTGACTATTATATTCTTGACTATTTTTTGATAGTTCAATATTTTCATTTTGATTTAAGACAGAATTTGTGTTTTTTATGTTTTGATTATCAAAAAGGTTTTTAATTTTTTGAAAATTAAAGTTATTACCTATATTATCGTCAAAAGGACTATCATTTTGTTTGCTAAATACTTTTTCGTTATCCGCAAAATTTACATCTTGATTATTCATTTGAGAATGTATTGATGCACTCAATCCACTGCTACTCATTTTATCGCTATTTGTTTGCAAAAACTTTTCCTTAACCGAACCAATAATATCACTTGCCTGTTTCATAAAGGTTTTTTCCTGACTGTCCATAATATTTGCTTTTTCGATTAACGATTGGATTTCAAAAGAATTTTCACTTGCTTTTGTAATTTTTGTTGAACCCCAAAGCAAAGTGCTATATGACTTGTTTTGCAAACTAACAATCACGCAACTAACCTTGTTTGAAACTTCACACTCGCCATTTATTTGAATTTTTAAGTTAGACAACTCGCCAACTGATGCTTTTGTTTTGAAAATATTATCGCCCACAGCAATGCCAACTTCGTATACTTCGTTTGTTTTTTTAAGATTAAAACATCTTAAACTGCCAACAACTTTATTGTCATAGTATTCTAGCGACAAAATACCTTTTTGATTGCTGTTGCCGTCATATTCGGCTGGAATTAAAATAATGTTTTTCTTTATGATATTGTTTCTTGAATAATTTTCCATACTTCACCTATAACTATATTTTATATGCAAAAAACAAAAATTGTTAGCACAAAATTTGAACAAAAAAAACAACAAATGCACTAATTTGTCGTTTTTTATTAAAATTGATAGGTTTTTTTAGATTTATTTTAATTTTCTTACTCTTAATAGTTGATTTTTCCACAATAAACAATGATTTCCGTTATTAAGAATTAGTATCAATAATTTTAGTATAAATCGCAAATGGCATTTGATAGCGCCACAAATTGCTCGGTTGACAAAACTTCACCTCGAACACCAATATGCAAGCCTATTTGGTCAAAGACTTTTTCTATTTGTTCTTGCGATAAAGATAGTTTCGCTTTTAAGCAATTAACCAGAGTTTTTCTACGCATTGAAAAAGCGCTTTCAATGACCTTTTCGTGCAAAGGATAATTTTTAATATTGTACTTTTTGCGATTTAATGAAATGCTAACTATTGCACTATCAACCTTTGGCATTGGTGTAAACATTTTTTTATTTACTATTCGTTTTAATTTAACATCTGCAATGCTATCTAGCCATACTGTTATTGCGCCGTAATCTTTTGTACCGCTTTCGCTAACCAATCTGTCTGCAACTTCTTTTTGCACCATTATAGTTATGCTTTTTACATTATACTTTTCCTTAATTAGTCTTGTTATAATAGGCGTTGTAATATAGTAAGGCAAATTTGCCACAACCTTAAATGCTCCGTCAAATTGTTTATTTACTTCCTGTGGAGAAACCTTCATAAAATCAGCAAAGAACAAATTTATGTTGCTATAATCATTAAAAGCCGAGTAAAGATACTCTCTCAAACTATTATCAATTTCTAGGCTAACAACTTTTTTGCATTTTTTTGCTATTGCTTTTGTTAAAGTTCCTGCTCCTGTTCCTATCTCCAAAACTTCGTCTTGACTATCAATTTCGGCATCTAAAACTATTGCGTCTAGCAAGTTTGTGTCCGTAATAAAATTCTGTCCAAACTTTTTTTTGAAATCAAAGCCAGTTTGTTTTAATGTATCTAATATTTTTTCCATTATCTTTCCATTTTTCCAAATACTTTATATGTGTTATCAAGTAAGATTTTTTCTAGCGACTTTCTATCCATTTGTCTAATATCTGCAAGTTTTTGAACAACATAGTTTACATATTTAGGCTCGTTTCTTTCGCCCCTATGTGGTTCTGGACAAAGCCAAGGTGCATCGGTTTCGACAACAATTTTATCAAGCGGAAGTTTACCTGCAACTTCTACACTTTTTCGTGCGTTCTTAAAGGTCAAAACACCACCAAAAGCAACTACAAAGCCAAGTTTAATTACTTCACAAGCAAACTCATAACTACCGCTAAAACAATGAATAATACCACCGTCTGTTAATATACTTTTATTTGCTTTTAGTATATTGAGCAAATCTTCGTAAGCGTCCCTAACATGAATAACAACAGGCAAATGCTTTTCGTGAGCAATTTGAAGTTGCCTTACAAAAACTTGCTTTTGTTTTTCCTTGTCTATATTGTCATAATGATAATCAAGTCCAATTTCGCCAATAGCAACAACTTTTGGGTTATCACAAGCGTTAGTGAGAAATTGTATCACTTCGTCATTAAAGGAATCAATATCTTCTGGGTGAATACCAACCATTGCATAAATATCTTTATATTTATTTGCAAGTTCCACTGCTCTTTTTGAGCCAATATAGTCGGCACTTGCACACACTATTTTTTCAAGATTATCTTGCTTCATTTCAGTGATAATTCTATTCAAATCTGTGTATATTTCGTCATTTATATGAGAATGCGTATCAATTACCATTATCCAACATCTGCTCCGTTTGATATTTCTTTTTCTGGTGTAATAAAGCAAAATTCTTTATCATCATTAGCATAGGAATATAAAATCATACCTTGACTTTCTATTCCCTTAATTTTTCTTGGCTTTAAGTTGAGAACAGCCACAATTTGTTTACCAAGCATTTGCTCGGGTGTATAATGTTTTGCTACCCCACTAACAATAGTTCGTTTCTCTGTTCCAAAGTCTACTAAAAACTTTAATAGTTTATCGGCATTTTCCACCTTTTCCGCTTCAACTATCTTGCCTACTTTAAGTTCTAACTTTTCAAAATCTTCAAACTCAATGTATGGTTTGTGGCTTACAACTTTTTCTTCTTTTTTTGGTGTGCTTTCAGTCATCAAAAATGCTAGTTCTTTGTTAATATCAAGTCTTTGATAGAGAGCAGTTTTTTCAACTTTTTGTCCGCACAATGCCTTGTTATAACTAACCGAAAGTGTATCAAAATCTTTATCGTCATTTTTTAATGCTAACAAAATTTGATTTGCTGTTTGTGGTATAAATGCTTGCAAAATAACCGCTACCGAGTGCAACACAAAATACAAGTTGTGCAATACATCGCCAAGTCTAACTTTATCTTCTTTGAGTGTCCAAGGTGCTGTGTCTTCAATATACTTATTTGCGTGTCTAATAACCTTCCAAACTTCATTAAGTGCATTATGAACTTCAAACTTATCCATAAATGTTTTTACATTGGCTAGCAAGTTTATAGTATCGGTTATCAAACTTGTGTCAAGTTCGTTTTCGTTCCCAGACAATTTTGGTAAAACGCCATCAAAATTTTGAACTAACATAGCACTTGTTCTTGAAAGTAAATTTGCTAGGTCATTTACAAGGTCTGTGTTAATAAGTTTCAAAAATGTTTCGTTATCGTAAGGACTATCACCCATAATTGGACCATTTTTTAGTAGGTAGTATCTTACAGCGTCCACACCATATCTTTCGCACAAAACATAAGGATTAAAGCCATTTCCTAAACTTTTTCCCATTTTTGCACCCGCTTTTGTTAGCCAGCCGTGGGCGTGAATATGCTTTGGAAGTGGTAAATCAAGAGCCATTAAAATTGCTGGCCAAATGATAATATGAAATCTTGCAATTTCCTTTGCCATTAAGTGTAAATCCGCTGGCCAATATTTTTTGAAAAGGCTGTCATCTTCTTGCATATAGCCAAGTGCTGTCAAGTAGTTTGGCAACGCATCAATCCAAACATAAATAGTATGTTTTGTGTCAAAAGGCACAGGAATACCCCATTTTACCGATGTTCTCGAAACACAAAGGTCATTAAGTCCTTGCTTAATAAAGCCAATCATTTCACTCTTTGTGCTGTCAAGTTTAATAAAATCTGGGTGCGAATTATAGTATTCTAGCAATCTGTCAGCATACTTTGATAGTCTAAAAAAGTATGCTTCTTCCTTTGATTTTACAACTTCTCGTCCGCAATCTGGACATTTTCCATCAACAAGTTGGCTTTCTGTGAAAAATGACTCACAAGGAGTGCAGTAAAGACCTTCGTAAGTAGATTTGTATATTTCGCCTTTATCATATAACTTTTGGAATATCTTTTGAACTGCCTCAACATGATAAACATCTGTTGTACGGATAAATTTATCATAAGAAATATCAAGTTTTTCCCACAAATCTTTATACTTTTTTACGAGCATATCACAAAATTCTTTTGGCGACAAGCCTGCTTTTTCGGCTCTTTCGGCAACCTTTTGACCATGTTCATCACTGCCGGTTAAAAAAAATACATCTTTTTTTAGTAGTCTATTAAATCTGGCTAACGCGTCAGCATAAACACTTGTACAGCAATGTCCCAAGTGCAAATCGCCACTGGCATAATAAATTGGTGTAGTAATATAAAATTTATCCATAAAAAATCTCCTAGAAAAATCTATTAGTTTTATTATATCAAACAAGAAAAAAATTGTAAATAATTTCGTGAGCAATAACACCAATCTATGCAATTGTGCTAGTTTTTTAATTTAAGTCATATAAATAAATGATGAATTGTGTTTTTAATTTAGTGTTTATGCTGTCAATTTCGGTTATGCTGTTTATTGACCCTTCTCTTTGTTTAGATACGATGATTGGCGCTGGCGAAAAAGCAGTAAATCTTTGTATCAGCCTAATTGCAATCTACTCCATTTGGCTTGCTATACTCGAGGTTGTTGACAAATCGGGGTTAAGCAATATAATTGCAAAAATGCTTAAACCACTCATAAAGTTTTTATTTGGCAATCAAGATGAAGAAACAAACAAACTTCTTGCAATTAACCTTTCTGCAAATATTTTGGGAATGGGCAATGCAAGCACGCCAAGTGGCATTGACGCTATGCAACGACTAGATAATAAAAAAGGAATAGCAAGCAAAGAGATGATTATGTTAATGCTTATTAACAGTATGAGTCTGCAAGTTATTCCCACAACTCTAATTGGAATGAGAGTGGCATTCGGTAGCACTAATGCTACTAATATTATTTTACCTATAATTATTACAAGTTTTGTATGCACTTTTTTTGGTGTAATGCTTGTGAAAATAGTGTATAAAAAGAAGGCAAAAATATGAGCAAATATATAATTCCCGTATTATTCTTGGCATTATTTGCTTTTGCAAACATAAAAAAAGTAAACACCTATCAAACCTTTGTTGACGGTGCAAAAAAATCTTTACCACTAATATTTGATATTTTTGCCTATATTGTAGCAATTTTTGTGATAATTGAATTGCTTTCGGTTAGCGGAATATCTCAAAAACTTGCCGAAGTACTCGCTCCTATGATGAACTTTTTGGGCATTCCTGTGGAACTAACCGAACTAATAATTGTAAAACCTTTTTCAGGTTCTGGCGGGCTTGCATTATTAACCGATATTTTTAACAAATATGGTGTCGATAGTTATATTGCAAGATGTGCTTGTGTTATTTTGGGCAGTAGCGAAACAGTTTTTTATGTTTCCACTGTGTATTTTTCCAAAACAAGCGTAAAAAAACTCGGCTTTGCAATACCAATAGCACTTTTCTGCACTTTTATTAGTGTAATACTTGGTTGTGCATTGTGTAGAATTTTTTGATAAATCTATTATAAAAGCAAAAAATAGTTTGTGAAATTTTTTGTTAAAACAAAATAAATACAAAGAAATGAATTTCATTTTCTTTTATGTTTGAGAATTATAGATTAAAAATTTACTCATTGCAATATGACAACCCAAATAATTAAAAATTATACAAAAAAATCTAGCAACTTTAATGAATTTTGATGTCATTTGAGATTTGCTAGATTTTTTATTGTTAATTAAAAATTACTTATTATCGCCTGAATTATTATCATTCACCTTTTGGTCGTCAACCATATTTGTTTGATTTGCATGACCATTTTGACCATAATTATTGTTTTGATTATATGGTCCAAATTGTTGGTTGTATGGTCCATTTTGTTGTGTATAATTGTAATTTTCTGGCTGACCATATTGGTTATTCATACCATTATGATAGTTTTGATAATTGTTTGGCATTTGACCATTTTGATTTGGAATATAGTTATTTGGATATACATTTTGATGCAAAACTTCTTCTTTAGCAGTAAACGCACAAATCATAGCAATTACATTCATTGCAAACGGAATTAAGTAAATTAAAATACTCGTTGTCATCATTGCTTCTGTACTTGATAACATAGTTACAAACATATAAATCAAAAGTGAGCCTGTCATTCCGCACGCAACAGCGAGCAAAATGCCACCTATTTTTGCCTTTTTGAAACATTGTGCGCAACCAACAATGCCAATGATTGCACCTATCATACATACCCAACCGAGTACGACTACAATCCACGCTTCGCCCAATCCTCCTTCGCCAGAAATTGCTCCGCCAATTGAACCGAAAAGGTCACCAATCAATGCAACAAAAAAACCAAAAACTAGGCAAAATAGATTAGATAATAGCCCCAAAACAAACGCTGGAATACTTTTTCTAACTTTCATTTTTATTCCCCCTGTAAAAACATATTACCATAATATTAAAGATTATCAAACTTTTTGCATAAAAAAAGTGTGAATGGTAGTTCACACTTTTTATTAACTATTTTTGAACTCTTGTTGGAGTGTCTTTTTTTACTGTTTTTGCTTTTTTGTTAGCAACGATAAAGTAAATTACAATTCCTGCACAAAGAGCAACGAATAGACCAATTAAAACACCTGTGATAATGCTTGTTACAACTGTTTCTGTTACACCCTCTGCTGAAACTTCAATTTCTTGAACTTTTGTTGTTACATTGCCTGCTTTATCAGTCAATTTGTAAGTTAATTTGTAAGTTCCTGCTTCTGTGAAAGTATAGTTGTAGTAGCCATCTGTTCTTGTCAATGTTTCTGTTGTTCCGTTTGCTTTTGTAATTGTTACAACAAATGTCATATCACTTTTATCACTTACTTCATCACTGAAATCAAAGTCACTGTAAGCAATAGTTAATTTGCCATTTAATTTTGCTGATGATGGAAGATTTACTTCTTGATTAGCAATTTTAAGTTCTGGTGGAGTTACATCACCTACATTTAATTTCTTTTCAAGAGTATATTCGTTACCAGCCAAATCCATAATCGAATAAGTTACTGTATAAACGCCATCTTTTGCTGTTGGTTCAAATGTTCCATAAACTCTAACATCAGCTGGAGTTTCTGTAACATTTATGTCATTACCATCTTGGCTCTTTACTGTTACTTTATAAGATTTAATACCTTTTTCAACATTTTTTGGTTGAAGGTATGGAAGGTTGATAAGGTTGTATCTACCTGTTTCGTTGTTATCACTATCTAGTACTGGAACAAGTGCTGCTGTTGGAGCCCAATCTGTTTCGTCAAGAGTTAGTGATTCTTCACTTGATTGTGATTTTGCTACTGCTGTAATAGTTTTGATTGCTTCAACTGGTTCGTTTACGCCATCACTAACTACATACTTGAATGTGAATGTTCCTGCTTCTAATGCAGTAAATTTATTGCTTGCACTAATGAATGAATATTTAGGATTGTCAAATCCTTTGAAATCAATAGAAACATCTGCTTGATTTTCTTTAACTTCGCCGTTGTCAATCATAATGCAGTCTGTAAGATAAATTGCTTCGCCAACTGTTACTGTTGACTTAAAGTCGTCTACTTCGATAACTGGTGGAATTGTGTCATTTACAGTCAAAGTATAAGCAATAATAACAATGTTATTTGCAATATCTTTTGCTGTGAATGTAACAATATATTGACCGTCTTTTGTTGTTCTAAAATATCCTGCATTTAAGCTAATTTGGTCTGTGTTAACTGTAAGAACTGTTGTTGATGTTCCTCTAACAGTAACATCTTTACCACTTGGGTCATAAACATTTACTGTAATTTCTGTAAAGTCAGAATCTACTCCTCTAAAGATGAAATCTTTACTTACAAGGTTAGATTCGATATAAACTGTTTCGTTTTGTCCAATAGCATCAATATTTGATTTGATTTGACTGATATCAAATGTTGGTGGAACAACTGTTGCAGTATCTACATTTACAAGTCTTATGCTTGCATCTTTTACTGCTACATTGTTCTTGCTTGGTTCGCCTTCGCCACCGTTTGGAGAACCAAATTTAGCATTATCTGTTGCACGAACAACGATTCTTAATTCGTATCCTGCTTGATATGCTGGTGCTTCAAAGGTATAAAGTGTTTTGTCATCACTTGATACATGCAAGATTGTAAAGTTTGAACCGTCAGTACATTCGCTTAATGCTTTGCCTGCTTTGAAGTCATTTACAAAACTATTGTAATTGTTACCATAGTAGTAACCAACTTCTACTTTGCAATTTTTTGTATCAACATTTGCTTCTTGTAAACTTGTGCTTGCATAGTCAGTAACAGTTGGAAGTTTGAATGAAATTGTTTCGCCAGTTTTTGCTGTTTTTGTGATAGTTGGCATTGTAATTCTTGGTGCTGTGCTATCAACAAAGTTTGCGTCAACAACTACTACTTCAAATTCTACTGACCTATTTGTGTTAACACCATCGTATGCTTGGTATCTAATTTTGTATGTGCCTGCTGTTTGCAAACTCTTTTTGATATTTGCATTAAGGTCACTGTTTGATAGACTCAAAGTAACTGCTTTGTTAACTGTTTCATCTGTGTCAATTCTTGTTTGAGTTGTACCATCAATCCAAATTCTTTGCAATGTCATATCGCCGTATGATGCAAAGTTGTCTGTTGCATAGATTGCTGGAAGAACTAAATCTTGGTTTGTAGAAATAACGATTTTGCTTGGAATCATATATGTTAAATCATTAACAAGGTCAACATCGCCATCAATTGTTTTGACGCCGTCTTCTGTTTTTACATTGTAATCGTTAACAAGGTAAATTACTGGTTTAACTGTATCTGTTACATTTCTAATTTCATAAACCAAAGATTCAATCTTGTGTCCAAAGTAATCTGTGATTGTATACTCTACTCTGTAATATCCATTGTTTGATGTTTTGTGCATTGGAATAAACGAGAAAGTATTGTTGTTAAAATCTCTTGAAAGTGAACCGTTGTAAGAAATCTTTTCGTTGCTCAAATTTCCTTCTGGAATAAAGTCAACTTTAACTTCTACATACGCTTTAATTTCTGCATTTGATTGATTTTTGTCTTGCGCAACTGGTCTTGGCAATACAAGTTCTTGTCCCAAAGTACCACTTGTTGGGAAACTCTTTCCGCTTTCAAAAACAAAAGTCATATCAATTTTGTCTACAACATTTTCCTTGTAGTCTCTTTCAACTTCTACTGTAACATATTTTGTTGCAGATAGACCTGTTGAAGATTGATAGTAATAAGTAATTGTATATTTACCATATATATATTTGTTTTCGCTGTTTTTTACTGCGTTAAAGTAGATTTTGCCATCTTTAACAGTTAATTCAACATTTGCACCGTTTGGGTCTTTAACTGATACAGTAACATAGTTACCTGTTCCTGAATCTGTATTTCTAATTAAAGAAATATTTTCTACCACTGTGCCATTTGCTTCTGTAACAGTAGGAACTGGAAGTTCTACTTCTTTTGCGTCATAAATTTTATCTGGTAAGAAAACTTTTGAGTTGTTTTCAAATTCGATAACTGGTTTTGTTCCAGTAACCAAAATTGAGTATGTTTGTGATTTTGTAATATTGTCACTAGCAATATACTTAACTGTATAGTAACCGATAGAAGTTGGTCTAATTACAACACTGCTTGCGTTTTCGCTAACGAAATCTGTAATCAAATTACCTCTTGGGTCTCTAATTTCCATAGTAACTGAACCACTTGCGGTTGTTGCCTTTGGAATTGTTAAAACTTCACCCATTTTGCCAGTTGAATTAAAGCCTTTAATAGTCATAACTGTTCCAATGCTTGGTGAGAAAGCATAAACGCTACTATATGCAGACAATGGCGCTACAACGGCAATTCCAGCACACAATGTAAGCATAATAACAAAGGCTATTAGTCTCTTAAATTTTTTCATTGATTTTCTCCTTAATAAATTTGTAATTTCAACTTGATAATTATATAATACATACACTCAAAAAGTCAAACGAATAAAGACAAGTAAAATATAATTTTTACAATTTTAGTTTTATTAAAAAATGGAAAAATATACCAAAAATATGGAAAAATTTTACAATAGTTTATTGATAAAGAGTTTCAATAAAAAATTAAGCCATTTTATGTTAATAATCTTTAAGATTGATTATTTTTTACATTCTTATTTTGGCTTAATGCATATTTTATCGTGTTTGCCGTTCCACCCGCTTTTCCACTCCATATAGCAATTATTTCATTGCTCTTATCTACCATATAAATATTTCTTTTTAACATACAGTGTGGCGAATAATCTTTTTTAGAAACATAAACTATTTTATCAGCATTATCTAAAATAGTTTTATATCTATGTAACTGCTCTCCATTCCAATATTTTTGTTGATTAAAACAAGGCAAAGCACATTCTAGTTTTATAAATGGGTATTTAGTTTTAAGTATTAAAATCGCTTCTGCACAAATCATATCACTACCAAGTGCCATTCCACTGATAAAATTTACAAAGCCCATTTCAATAAATTTTTCCAATAACTCAATTAAATCTGTTTTGAATTTTTTGCAATTTTCCGTTTCTTCATCATACCCCCAAGGGAGTTTACTAGGTCTATGCCCCGTAAAGCATAAGGTGAGATTTTTTTCCATAAAAAACTCCTTTTTGTTAAGTTTTATGTCATTTTTAGACATATTATACTTATTGTATATCATAAATAGACATATTTTACCAAATATTATGGCATTTTAATAATTTTAACGGCAATTACAGACCAAGATTAAAAATTTTACTATTGTAAAATATATTTATAGGAGATATTTGTATGGACTATAAAGATGTTTTATATAGATTAGGTTATTTTAGAAATAAAAAGAATTTGTCAGCAAGAGAAACTAGTTTAAGAATTGGTGCAAGCGAAGGTCATTTTAATCGTATCGAAAGGGGTGTCGTTGAGTTAAAAGTAGAAACTTTGTTAAAGTTTTTGGAAGTTGTTGAAACTTCGCCAATAGAATTTTTCTACCCAAAACCAGAAAATTATGCCAACGATAAAGAACTGCTTGATATAATTCAAACTCTATCCACTGATAACAAAAACACACTAGTTGAACTTGCTAAAAAATTAAAATAGTTAATATAAAAACAAATACTGCTACAAAGTTTTAGCAGTATTTTTTATAAAAAACTACTCCCGTTTTGAGAGTAGTTTTGGTTAAAATGTTTAGTTATGTACTAATGACAAGTTGGTGTGTTACCGCCATTGCAACCGCAAAGTAACAAGATTAAAATTAACCAAGTCATATCGTTGCAACCGCATTGATTAAGCAAGAACAAAAGTAAAAGTATTGTGCAGCAATCTAATTGCATATTCATACCTGTACCGCAACCGTTATTGCAACCGCCGAATCCTCCGAAAAATCCGCCCATAGTAATTCCTCCTAATACAAAAATAGAATAAAAGATTATGGCTTATAAAAAGCAAATATGTAATCTTATCTTTTGTGCTTCAAATTCTTTAACCTTCGTACACTTCATAATATTTTGCAAATTAAAAAAATGTGCATAAATTTTTTTGCACATTATTTTTTTCTGTTTTTATTAAAACAAGTTTTAATAATTTTTTTATTTTAATAGGAGATAACCGCTTCTATTATTTTTTTTATTGTTTTTGAAAATTAGTCTTACCTAACTCACTTTTACTCAATGCTGTCTACTCGCTGTTTGTGTTTTCCGCCCAAAAATTGAGTGGACAAAAAGACATCTACAATCTGTTTTGCTGTGTCGCTATCAATAAACCTTGCCCCCAAACATAAAACATTTGCGTTGTTATGTTGTTTTGATAGTTTTGCGATTTCAACAGAGTTGACATTTGTTGCCCTAACCCCTTTTTGTTTGTTTGCCACAATGCACATTCCAACGCCACTGCCACAAAGATATATTCCAAGATTTTGGCTATCTTCAACCATCATTCTGTTTGCTTTTTTGGCGTAGTCTACATAACTATCATTGCTATCTATTTTTTCCGCACCAACATCAACAATATTCAAGTTTTTGCTAGTTAAATATTGTTTTAACTCTTGCTTTAATTCAAAGCCTGCGTGGTCGCTACAAAGTATAATTTTCATATTTTACTCCTAATACTTTTTAATCTATAAAATTGTTTTGTCAATTAACTATTTTATCAATTTTCAAAGTTGTTTCAATACTTATTAAAAAATTTTTATTGTATTCAATTTTGATATTTTGAAACGGATTTTTTATTTGTTAAAGTTTTTTGTTACTTTCAAATCAATATTTTATAAATATTGTTTTATCTTCAAAATTTGCAGTAAGTAAAAATTTTAATAATCAATAATTTTATTAAATGTAAATTAACACCATTAAATTTTTTTCATACTCTTAAACCAATTTTTTTAACATAAGTTTACAACTTTGATAAAGCAACTTAAAGACGGCTTCGTACTCGGCATAGCCTAGTCCATAAGGGTCAGGAATATCAACCCCGTCTACAAATTCCTTTATGGTGTAAACATTGCTATATTTTTTTAAGATGCGTTTTATATCTTCAGTCATCACAAAAACAATATCTTGACTTTTCATTATTTTATCGGTCAACTTTTTTGCTTTGTGCGATTTGTATCTAATATGATTGTCCAACAAGACTTGTTTTGCAAGCGGATTTATTTCTTGCCCGTTTTGAGCAGACAATCCGTAAGACGAAATTTTTAAGCCCGTAATTTGATTGTCTTTGCACAAACTTTTTAAGATACATTCAGCCATTGGTGACCGACAAGTGTTACCCATACAGACAAATGCGATTTTTTTCATATAAATATATTAACAAAAAAAATGTCTTTTAACAAAGAAAATTGCTTTTTATAAAATTTTTAAGAATAATTTATTTTTTTGGTTAATAAAAAAATGCTTTTAGAAAAACTAAAAGCACAAAAAAAGCAAGCGGGTTATGCTTGCTTTAATATATCCATAAACTTAAATAGGTTAGAATAAATTCCCTTGTACTGTCCACCAAACTAACATAATGTTAGTCTCGACTCGTGGTAACACAAAATGTTACTTTTGTGTGTCATCTCTATAAAGGAGGTGATCCAGCCGCACCTTCTGATACTGCTACCTTGTTACGACTTTACCCCAATCATTGGTTTTACCTTAGGCAGCTGCCTCCTCTTACGAGGTTAGCTCACCGACTTCGGGTCCCCCCAACTCTCATGGCATGACGGGCGGTGTGTACAAGACCCGGGAACGCATTCACCCCGACATGCTGATTCGGGATTACTAGCAACTCCATCTTC
>CAKVGH010000005.1 GCA_934747255.1 uncultured Clostridia bacterium
CCTTCATCCTTCACGCGGCGTTGCTGGGTCAGAGTTTCCTCCATTGCCCAATATTCCCCACTGCTGCCTCCCGTAGGAGTCTGGACCGTTCTCAGTTCCAATGTGGCCGATCACCCTCTCAGGTCGGCTAACCATCGTTGCCTTGGTGGGCCGTTACCTCACCAACTAGCTAATGATACGCAAACTTATCTTAAAGCGGATTGCTCCTTTTACCCCTTCTCGATGCCGAGTTGTGGTCTTATGCGGTATTAGCAAATATTTCTACTTGTTATCCCCCTCTCTAAGGCAAATTGTTCACGCGTTACTCACCCGTCCGCCACTCGTTTGCTTTTTATTCATCCGAAAACTTCAAAAAAGTAAACTCGTTCGACTTGCATGTGTTAAGCACGCCGCCAGCGTTCATCCTGAGCCAGAATCAAACTCTATAATTCTTGGTATATAATCTTGATAAATCAAGAAGATATTAAATTAAGTTTAATAATGCTCAAATGAATTTACTGACATAATTGTTCGTAAATTGAATTGTTCTTATTAAATTTTGTTGCAAGTTTTTGAAATAAAACTTACCGAAAAAATTAACAAGGGACATTTTAATCTTGTACTTACCTATTCAGTTTTTATGGTTCACTTATGTCAACCTTTGTTTGATTGACTCGACTATTCTAACACAATAAAATTTGCTTGTCAACAGTTTTTTTCATTTTTTTTCATTTTTTTCAAAAAATTTTTTTTAAGGCAAAATTTGACCTTTTTTCACTCCCCAATCTTGTATCACAATGCTAGTTTTTTCGGGGATTTTTAGGCTTTTTATAAAAAAATACAAAAAAGTGGAGATATTTTTTCTCCACCTTTTGCCTATCAAAAATTATTTGTTTTTGTCATTCCCACCAAAGAAATCAAAGTCTTTCATAATCTCGGCAAGGTTTTCCTTTGGATTTAGGGCTTCCTTCAAATCAAAACCATTGGTTTTCTTTTCTCTAATGAGTGCTTTTGCATAAGCATTATCCGCCTGCTCGCTTTCGTCATTAAAGAATTTATCAATCATACTGTTAAATCTTTCCTTATCGTCCCCACTCATATTGCCGATAGGTTTTATCTTTAACTGTGCAGGACTGCGTCTTGGCTCTTGTTCTGTTTCAAAATCAACTGTTTGATATTCTTCGGTTGACTTTAATGTTTCACCACTTGGTTTGATTGGGTTTTCCACTTGCTTGGCAGTTATTCCGCCCATTTTGGAAATAAGTGAACGAATACCAACTGGTTGTCCATCATCTTTTGGCTTAACACTATTGCTTTCGATAATCTCATCGATTTGCTTGCTCATTTTATTCAAAAGTTTTTGCGAATCAAACTTGTCTTTTAGGCTTGGATATTCTTTTGTGAACTCTTTGAGTAGTTTGTCCCATTTGTCGTAAAGGTTGCGAATACGCCTAATTTCGAGTTCGTAAACATTTTTGCTTGACGCTTCGATTTGCTTTGCTGTTTGAACCGCAACAATTAAAGCATTTGAAATATCACTATTTTTAGATTTGTAACTTATAAGTTCTGCCGTTTTGGACTCCACTTCTCGTTTTAAGTCACTAATTCTAATTTTTTGCTCACTTGTTGTGCGTTCGTATTCCGTTCTTAAATTTTTGATATATGCATCTACTTCCTGCATATCATATCCATTTTTTGCTTGCTTAAATTTCATCTTTCACCACCAAAAAATAAGTGTATGACTTTCCATACACTTATATAATAACATTATTTGATAAATTTATCAATCAATTATATTTGAAAAATATGTCAAATTTAGTAGATGACTATTTTTTGTTTGTCTTTGAATTTTTATTTTGTTTTTCAATGCGATTTTGGTTTTTTATTTTTTCAACTCTTTGATTACCACTTGTTTTAACTTCTTCCAACACGCCAGTACTTTTTAATTCATTCTTTGGTTTTTCCACCTGCGGTTCATTAGTAAGTTTTCCGCCATCGTATTTTGGAGCATCATATTGCTTGTTTTGAATTTCAGCCGACTCGTTAACATAAGGAATTTGCTCCTTTTGTTTGGCTTCGTTTTCGCCTTGAACAAGCGCCAATTTTTTTTGCTTTATATTAGATATAATTATATATATTAAATATATTAAACCTAATACTATCATAATTATAGAAATAAGTTGTGACACTCTTAAATTTGACGAGCCAACATACAAACTATCCGTTCTCACGCCTTCCACAAGCAACCTTTCTGTGCCATATAGTACCAAATAAAGTGCAGTAGTTAAGCCAATTTTATTTGTTTTGAGATATACAAAGTAAAGCACAAAGAAGGATAAAAAGCACCATAAACTTTCGTAAAAGAAAGTTGCGTAAAACCAAGCGCCCGAAACCGATGACGAGCCAAAAGCGCTTACAACTTGTTGCAAGGCTTCGCTTGTAAAGTTTGCTTTTTCAATATAAACCCCAAATGGAAACCATTGCATTGCTGGGTTCGTAATCAAATTGCCGTAGGCTTCTTGATTAAAAAAGTTACCCCATCTACCAAGTGCCTGTGCGATAATTAAACAAGGCGCTATTAAGTCAAGATATTTTAATACATTTTGTTTTTTTACTATCGCATAAATCCAAATGCCAACAAGAGCTAGCAACACACCGCCGTAAAGCATTAGCCCACCAGAACGAAGGTCTAAAATTTGACCAAGCGTCCACTCTCTACCACTAAAAATTACATAGCCAAGTCGTCCACCTATAACAGCAAGCGGAAAGGCTATCAAGAGTAATTTGTAAGGCAAATTTTCGTTATACTTTTTCTTTTTGCAAAGAATTAAACAAATCACAAGTGCCAAAACATACGATAAAGCCATTGTAATGCCGTAATATCTAATTTCTAGTCCAAACAGCGTAAAACCATTTGATAAATTTAATAAGTTTTCCATATTTTTATTATATTATCATAACGAGCAAATGTCAATCAATATAGTTTTATATAACCCACATATTCACTATTGCAAGGACATTTTTAGTCGACATAAATCGGTAAATAATTGTATGAGATAATTTTTATATCATAAGCAAAACGAAATTTATTTTAACAATCAAAAAACGCTATAACTTTTAGTTACAGCGTTTTTATTTTAATATTTACTTTGTGTAATATGGATTAAATTCTTCTTCTCGTTTTTTTGCTTCTTCTTCGAGTTGCTTTGTACCGATTTTTACCATACTATCTCTCAAAGTATTGATAATTTTTAAGAACTTATCGCCATCTGTGTAAGGAATACTTGTAAATGTAACATTCTTGCCTTCTAGCATTTTTGTTGCGTGAATTACAAGTTCAAGTTTAAGACCATTTCTCTTTGCACTTTTAGAGAGTTGTGAAAGTGTATCAATAGTGTTCAACTTGTTATTTAATCTTGCATTTTTTGGACCGATTGCTTGAACAAATTTATCCAAGTCACTTTCTCTAACAGAAATTGTAGTTTTGATAGGACCTTTGTTTTGTTTGTTGTAAACTTTGTATTTTACAGAAAATACATATTTTGAGTTATCTGCTTCGGTTTTTGCCGAGTTATTTGGGTCGACAATAACTTTAACGATTTCATCTTTATTGTTTCCAACAACAAATTCTTCCGCCTTTATTTCGTCTTCTGTTTTTTCAGATTCATTATTCGTTTCAGCATCATCGTCAGTTACATCGTCAATAGTATCTACAACTTCTTGCTCAATTTCGTTACCAACAGTTTCATTTCGGTCATCTGCATCAATAATAGTTGAATCATCATCGCTTGCTGTATCTTCTTCCACATCGTTTGATACAACTTCGTTATTAAATACTCTATTATTGTTATCAACTACCTCGCTTTTATTGTAAGAAGAATTTTGTTCATCATTATGAGTATCATTTTTTGCTACTTGGTATGTATCATTATCTTCAAGCACTAATTCATCTTCTTTAACTTCTTCTTTAACAGGAGTGTTTTGAGTATTTTTTACTCCTTTGCTTTCACTTTCAAATTCTTTTACCATTTGGGCAAACATTTTTCTTTCTAAAGCGGCGTTTTCAGGATTTAATATTTGGTCGTCTCTTAATGTATATTTATCGTCTTCTTTAACTTGTTCTTTTTCAGCGTCTTTGTTTTCTTCTTGGTTGGCAAGGTTAAATTTCTTTTCCAAAGCCAATTCTCTTGCTGGAATTGATTCTCTTACAATTTTATCACCAAGTACAGGTGCTCTATCAAGCAATTCTTGACATTTTTTTTGAGTTTTAACTGCCTTTTTTTCATATCTTTTGTATCTCATTGCTCTAACTAAAGGTCTAACACTACAAACAACCAAACTAGAAAGAATTATAATTCCTGCTCCAGCAAGCATTGTTCCCGGTGTTAATGCTGTCAATACTGCAAATGGATAGAAAAGCAAAAGAGATAATCCCACTACGCCAACAAAAGTAGCAATAGCACCAAGAACAGAGTTTCTTGAACTGCTGTGACCATAAGAACGGTATCTTCTTCTATCAACTTCAAGTTCAGATTTCATTGCTACTACTTGTTTTTTTCTTTCTGGAATCATTTCGATAGTTTGTTTGCCAATAAGTTTGTCAACTTCATCAAGTTGCTGATTGAAAAGTTTAATTTTTGTATTCATCTTCATTGTTTCTTCTTTAGCTGTTACTTTATGCGTTTTTTCTGTTTTTGCCATAAGCAAATCCTCCTTGAATATATTATTCAAATTTTTTCACTAATAATATAACACCAAAGAGGCTGGTTGTCAATATGTAAAATAAAAAAAGTTTGGTCTAGTTAAAGTCCCAAACTAATGCTAACTGCGTAGTCAATTTGTTTCATTTTATCTAGCGATAGTTCGCCGATTTTTTCTTGCAATCTTCTCTTATCAATAGTTCTAATTTGTTCGAGTAATGCCACCGAATTTTTTGCAAGTCCAAACTCTTTTCCTATCTCTATATGCGTGGGGAGTTTTGCTTTGTCTAGTTGACTGGTAATTGCTGCCACAATCACAGTTGGAGAATACTTGTTGCCAATATCGTTTTGCACAACCAAAACTGGTCTAATACCACCTTGCTCGCTTCCTACAACTGGGCTTAAATCTGCGTAGTAAATTTCTCCCCTTTTTAGCATTCTACTCTCCTAAAAATTTTTCATATATTTCCAAACTTTCAAAATTAACAAAGTCGGCTTCTCCGTTTAATTTTCTTGAAAGATTTTGGTTATGATTACTGCTATAAAAATCTTTATAACAATTATCTAACCTTTCTAAATTCATTTTATGATAAACCATTCGTGTTTCGTGATTTTTGCTCTTTTCCAAACTCAAAACAGTCAGTTTTTCAGTAAAATCTTTATTCATATTTATCTCCATAATTTTTTTTATTAAACAAAAAAAGCCATTTTTATTTGGCTTTCAATAATAGATTTTGTCGTTTTAGATTTTTTATTCGTTTTTTATAAAATTTGGCAAACAGATATTGCATATTCGCCATCGTGCGAAATACTTACGCTAATAGTTTTTTTATCAAATTTTTGCAAATATACTTTCATATTTTCTGTCAAAACAATTTGAGGCGCACCCAACTTGTCGTGTGTAATTTCGACTTCATTTAATGATAAGCCACTCCCTATACCCACACCAAATGCCTTCAAAACTGCTTCTTTACAAGCATAAAGTCCCGCAATAGTGTGAGTACTATATTTTTTTTGCTTGATATAATCAATTTCGGTTAATGCAAAATATTTGTTCAAAAAACTTTCTAGATTGTTAATGCTATCAAATCTATCAATCTTAACAATATCAATTCCTACCATTCTTCCCCCTGTTTTAGTACACTCAAAACTTCTTCGTACCTAAATCCTTTGCCCATTAAGTATCTAAAAAGTTTAGCGTAATTTTCCTTTGTCTTTTCTTTTGTCTTCATATATTTTACAGCAAGAGTTTTTATTTGCTCATCTTGGCTTTCGATAGAATTTATCACGCTATCAATGATGTCTTCCTTAACGCCTTTTTGTAACAATTTTTGCTTGATTTTTATCACACCATCTTTTTGCATATTGTGTGCGACAAAACTTTCCACATATCTTTCATCATTAATAAAATCGTATTCCATTAGTCTTTTTAAGACATAAATAATTGTTGGAGAAGCATAGCCTTTTTCCTGTAAATATTTTTCCACTTCTTTTTTTGTTTTATATCTAGTGCTAACTAATTTTAACGCTTGATTATACGCAAAAGACTTTTCGCTTTCAAGCAAAATACCGTCAAGCGCTTTTTCGTCAATCATAATATCTTTTTTTAAGTTATGCTTAACAGCAACTTCCAAACTCAAACTGCAATAAAATTCGCCGTCCAAAAAAAGATTTACTTTGTTTTTATCTTTTGATTGTATTTTTAATTGTGTGATTGTTTTCATATTACTTTGTGGCACACAAAATGTAATAGCCACTGTCCCTTTTTAAGATTTCTACATTTTCAAAAATTTGTTCAAGATGTTTTTTAATACTATCTTCGCCGTGCTTTTTTTTGATTACAAACACAAGTTTTCCGCCCTTTACCAAATGTTCAAAAGCACCATCTAAAATATTAAGCAAATTTGCTTTACCAGCCTTGATTGGTGGATTTGTAATAATGTAATTAAAACTTTGTACAATGTTTTCGTAAGCATTAGAAATTATAGCAGGCTTGACATTTTCGATTTTGTTTAATCTAATATTATGATTTGTTAATTCCACCGCCGTTTGATTTATGTCGCAAGGCAAAAAATTTGCTTTACTAAATTGGCTTGCCAGAATAATAGAAATTGCTCCGTAGCCACAACCCATATCAAGCACCAAACCATTTATATCCAACTGCTTTTTTACCGTTTCTATTAAAACCTTTGTGCCATAGTCCACTCTGTCTTTGGAAAAAATATCGTCACAAGATTTGAACGAAAAATCTCTTTCAAACATTTTTTCCTTAAACACAAAATAGTCGCTTTCCGTATGTTCTTTTGCTATAAAATAATGTTCCATATATTTCCTTTTAATAATAATTTTTATTAGTGAAAAACTGTATCAATAATAGTTTTCTTCCAAAAATTTACAATCAATTTTTCTTGATAAAATATTTTCTATTTTACTTATAAATTGTTTTTGATAATCAGTGT
The DNA here is from genome assembly GCA_934747255.1 of uncultured Clostridia bacterium. Lineage (GTDB taxonomy): Bacteria > Bacillota > Clostridia > Christensenellales > UBA1242 > CAKVNM01. The sequence continues at coordinate 7,139 of CAKVGH010000005.1, forward strand.
CAATTACAAAGACTAGTTCTACATTTTCCTTAAAGTCTTCACTAAACGATTTAATATAATTTTCCTGCAAAAAATTTTCAATTTTATTCCATTCATCATAACCTAGTTTTAATGATAATTTATTGCAAAGTGACAAATATTTTTTTTCGCTTTTTTCCAGCACTAAACTAGCACTTTGACTATATGCTCGAACTAGCCCACCTACTCCCAGTTTTACTCCACCAAAATATCTTACAGTTGCCACCAAGACATTTTTTACGCCCTGCTTTTGAATGCAATCTAAAATGGGTTTTCCTGCCGTTCCTTGTGGTTCGCCATCGTCACTACATTTTTGCCCACCAGAGAGTAAGTCGTACGCATAGCAAATGTGTGTTGCATCATAGTATGCTCGTTCCAATCTGTCCAAATAATCTTTAACTTGACTGACAGAATTAACATAGTACGAATAAGTAATAAACTTTGATTTTTCGATAATAAGAATATTTTTCTCGTTTTGTTTAATTGTTAAGCACTTAACTTTATTCATAACAAAATTATATAGTTTTTTTTGAACTTTGTCAAAATAAGCATTAACGATAAAACATAAAATAGGCATAAATTTAGTTTTTGTTGGTTTTTTTGTGTGATATAATTTATTTAGTTAATAATAATCATTAGGCGGTGAAAAGAATGGATAATGAATGTATTGTAAAAAATATGAAAGGCTACGGTAATTCTCCAATCCCACAGGAAGGCGAATGGACGCACGCAAAAGAAATAAACCAAATTAGTGGGTTGAGTCACGGAGTAGGTACTTGTGCTCCACAGCAAGGTGCTTGCAAACTTACATTAAATGTTAAAGAAGGAATTATTAAAGAAGCACTTGTTGAATGTGTTGGTTGTAGTGGTATGACTCACTCGGCAGCAATGGCTGGTGAAATTTTGTGCGGAAAAACTTTGCTTGAAGCACTCAATACCGACCTTGTTTGCGATGCCATAAACGATGCCATGAAGGAAATATTCTTTCAACTTGTCTATGGTAGAAGTCAATCAGCCTTCTCACTCGGCGGTTTGCCAATCGGGGCTTGTATGGACGATTTAGGAAAAGACAAACAAAGCAAGGTTGCCACTATCTACTCTAACGAAAAAAATGGTGTTAAATACTTAACTACTACCGAAGGTTATATTTCCAAACTTGCACTTGACGAAAACAACGAAATTATCGGTTACGAATATATAAACACTCACAAACTTATTCAGGAAATTAAAAATGGTAAAAAAGGCGAAGACGCATTGAAATCTGCAACAAAAACTTATGGCAGATTTAATGACGCTGTAAAATTTACTGACCCAAGAGAATAAAGGAGATAGTTATGAATTTTGAAAGTTATGATTATAAAATCGAAAAAATAAACAAAACACTTGCCTTGAATGGAATAAAAGACCTTGATGAAGCAAGAAAAATTTGCTTAAATCACAACATTAGTGTTGAAGATGTCGTAAGGAACATTCAACCAATTTGTTTTGATAATGCTGTTTGGGCATATACTCTTGGCTGTGCGATAGCCTTAAAAAGCAACAAAACACACGCAAAAGATTTAGCAGAAGAAATCGGAAAGGGATTGCAAGCCTTCACCACAAAAGGCAGTGTTGCAGAAACACGAAAAATTGGCACAGGTCACGGACAACTAGCCAGCAAATTGCTTGACGAAAAAACCAAATGTTTTTGCTTTTTGGCAGGTCACGAAAGTTTTGCCGCAGCAGAAGGTGCTATTGCCATTGCAAAATACGCAAACCTTGTTAGAAAAACCCCATTAAAAATTATCCTTAACGGATTAGGCAAAGACGCAGCCTATATCATCGCAAGAATAAATGGCTTTACTTTTGTTCAAACCGAATACGACCACAAAAAAGATATGCTTAAAATCGTAAAGGAAATTAAGTTTTCATCAACCGAAGGGGCTAATGTTAGAATTTATGGTGCCTATGACGCAATGGAAGGACTCGCTATTATGAAATATGAACAGGTTGATATTTCTATCACTGGTAACTCCACCAATCCAACAAGATTTCAACACCCAGTCGCTGGAACATATCGTATGTGGTGTATGGAAAATGGCAAGGAATATTTTAGTGTTGCAAGTGGTGGCGGAACAGGTAGAACTCTCCACCCTGACAATTTGGGGGCTGGCCCTGCAAGTTACGGCTTAACCGACCTTATGGGACGAATGCACGCAAATGTTCAATTTGCAGGCTCATCATCTGTTCCCGCCCATGTTGAAATGATGGGATTTATTGGAATGGGCAACAACCCAATGGTTGGAGCAACAGTAGCACTTGCAGTTTTATGTGAAAAAAATAAAAATATTTAATAAAAACACAAAAAAAGAGCAAAATTTTGCTCTTTTTTTATTTTTCAAATATATTTTATGACTTTTTTACGTTTTTGATTTTACATATCAGCAAATTCATCACTCAAAACATCTTCTTCATCGTACTTATCAAATTGCACATTTGACAAATCTTTTGTTTTTAGAGTTTCTTCATACACTTTCAATCTACCTACCGCATCTAACAAACATCTTTCATAGTTATCAATAAAATATTTTGTAAAATCGTTAAATTCAACTTGCTTGAAAGCCTTGTCTGTGTTGTTGAGATAAACATCAAAAATGTCTTTTAATTGCATTTTTGTTTTTAACGAAATAAAATTTTCAGCGTTATACACTTTTTTTATAAATTTATCGTCAAGTTCACATTCCTTTTGGTCAGCAAAAATACTAAAGATTATTTTTATTCTAGTGCTAACTTTTTGAATATCTCTATCAACATCTTGATACATACTATTTAATAGTTTGATAAGTCTTTTTCGTTTGAAATACCCATTGTCATTCACTGACCCCAAATCGTTTTTGTTTGCTTCATTAAGCATGTTTTTTATTCTATCAACTAGACCAATCGAATATAGCACATTTGGGCTTATTCTTTTTACAAACTCCGTTTTTGGTTCATATAAAAATTCATAGTCTTTTTCGTTCATTTTGCCCCCTAATATATTTTAATTTTACAATACTTGATTGTATATGTCAATACTGAATTTTTTTAAGAATACAATTAAAATATCAAAAAGGATTTTCTTATCTAAAAATTGATTTAGTAAAATATGGAAAGCACAATTATGATTGGTAGTAGTTTTACTATATAAAAATTCTATACCACAAAGCAAAAATTTAGAGTTGATATTTGCAGATTTTGTTATCGCAAAGCCAGTTATTATTTCAAATCAATTTTGTTTTTTCTAAATAGCAATAAAAAAAATTGGTTTATTACGGGTTTTGCTGTTTTTTGTTTATGGTTGTTGTTTTTTGTTATAATGTAAAATCAACTAAATATTACTGTTTTTATTAAAAAAATAGCAAAATTCCACTATTTTTTTAGAAAATTTTGCTATTTTTTATGTTTTTTGATAAATTTTTTTACACTTTATATAAATTTTATTTTTTATTAAGTAACATTTGATATATTTCGTTTTTAGGAACACCCCTTTCTTTTGCTACTTTTTTTATCGCTTCATTTTTATCAAAACCAAGTTTTTTATAATACTCAAAATGTTCATCAACAGACATTTTGTTTTGCTCATTATCAAATGGGTCTTGTGCTGGTTTTACAATAAGCACATATTCTCCCCTTGGCTCTTTTTGGTAGCCCGTGTCCAAATCAAAGTATTCCACTTGCTCGTGAATTTTAGTTATTTCTCTAACCGTTACACACTCTCTATTGCCAAAAACTTTTTTTAAGGCATCTAGTGTTGCTAAAAGTTTGTGGGGCGCAACATAAAATATCAAACTTTGATTTACTGATTGCAATTTAGTTAGCAACTTTTTTTCTTCCTTTTTGTTATCTGGTAAAAAACCAACAAACATAAAAGGTGTTTCCAGCCCTGTAAGCGCTACTGCACTAACAAACGCACACGCCCCCGGAATAACAGTATATTCAATTTGATTTTCTACCAAAGAACTTATCAACTCACTACCCGGGTCACTAATGCAAGGCATACCAGCATCACTAATTAAAGCCAAGTTTTTTCCAGCAAGCAATTTTTCAATAACTTTTGGTGTTGCCGTTTTATAGTTAAATTTATGAAAACTAGATAGTGGCTTTTTAATATCATAATGATTAAGCAGTTTCAAACTGCTTCGAGTATCTTCACACAATATTTCATCGACATTTTTTAGTGTTTCCACCGCCCTGAATGAAATATCCCCTAAATTGCCAATAGGCGTAGCAACAAAGAAAAGTTTTCCTTTCATATTTCTCCTTTCACATTTATTTTATTTATTATTATAGAATATAGTATAAATTTTATAAAACTAATTATCACAAAATGTAAATCATATATTATGCTTTACTTAATAAAGTTTTAATATGTTTTTACAAATTAAAGTTAAATAAAATTTCTTCTACTACTTACAAATTTTTTAGATTATTAGAAGCAAATTTTAATCTATAATATAAACAAAAAACTGATTTTTTCAAAATTTTAGCATTTTTTTCGAGTTTTTTCTGCATTTTTTGTACTTTTTTTAATATTTTTATAAATATCGTTCCATTTATACTATAAAAATAAACACTTGCATTTTCCCCTAAAATAAACAATATTTTTCTTTACAAAATATTTTTAGACTTATAACTATAAGTTTTTCTGTCATTTTTTTTTGCAAAGTTTTCAAAACTAAACAAGCATTTTTTAATTAGTTGTTTTTGTAACAAGCACGCCACTTTTTGCACCTTTGACGGCTTCTACCAAAACAACATTGCTCAAACTTTTTTGTGCTGGATAACAAAATTCCATCTTTTTTGCTTCCATTCCATATTTTTTAAGAGTTAAAATTATTTCAGTTATTCTATTTGATTGATGAACAAAATAAAATTTTCCACCAAATTTAAGAATTTTTGATGCACTCGAAATCAACTCATCAAGTGACAAAAATAACTCATACTTACACATTGCAATTTCTTGTTTTTCAGTAACATTGTGATTTTCAGCAACCTTATAAGGTGGGTTACACACTACAACATCAACGCTTCCATGTCCAAACTCATTGACTGCATCTTGAACTTTTAGTTGATGAACATCTATTTTGTCTTGCAGTCCATTAAACCTAATAGTTCTATTTGCCATATCGCAAAAAGATGATTGAATTTCCACTAAATGCATTTTTTTGCAATTATTTTTGGCATATACAAGTATGCCAACAATACCACTACCCGAGCAAAAATCAACTACAATATCGCTTTTTTTGGCTTTAACGAAATTGGCGAGTAAAACGGCATCACTTGTGAAGCAATACTTTGTTTTGTTTTGAATAATATACAAATTGTTATATTGCAAATCATCTAGACGCTCATTATCTTGCAAAACTAATTTTTCGTTACTTATCATTTCCGTTTTCCACTTTATCATTCTTATTAACTGGTTCTATTTCTTCCAAATCATAATCAAGTATGTCGTAATCATTTTCGCCACGGAAAATCTTTACCGAAACTTGTTTTTTTAGCAAGTTGTTATAGACAACAACTCCTTCGCCATCTTTTGTTTTTACAATAGAATTAAGTTTTGGCATAATTTTTATCAATTCAACATACTGGTCGTTTTCATAAGTCAAACAGCACATAAGCCTTCCGCAAAGTCCGTTTATGTTTGTTGGGTTGAGTGAAATACCTTGATTTTTTGCCATTTTGATATTAACTTTTTCAAAGTCACGCAAAAATCTTTTGCAACACACTTCTCTACCGCAAGGTCCAATACCGCCTAGCATTTTGGCTTTATCTCTAATGCCAACTTGTCTTAACTCAATTCTTGTTTTAAGTTCGCCAGCAAGTTGTTTTACAAGTTCCCTAAAATCAACTCTATCATCAGCCGTAAAACTAATGATAACTTTGCTTTCATCAAAAGCATATTCACTATCAACTATTTGCATTTTTAGTTTTAACTTTTCGCTTTGACGCTTTGCACATTGCAACGCTTTTTGTTCTTTTTCTTTTAATCTTTCTAGCGTTTTTAAGTCATTTTGATTGCACTTTCTAACAACCCTTTTTAATGGTTCTAAAAGTTCTTTTTCGTCAATCATTTTGTTTGCTATGGCAATTTCGCCCGCACTCAATCCGTGACTCGTTTCAACAATGACTTTATCGCCAACTTTATATTCGTTATTTTGTGGGCTAAAATAGTAAACTTTTCCGCCATAACTTCCTTCAAATTTTACTCCCACTATTTTTTGTTCTGCCATTTTTCCTCCAATATTTTTAGTAGAAAACTATCTACTATTCCAGACAAATTACCATTATATTTTATTTTATCAAATACCAAATTTATTTCATTTTGAATATTAAGGCAAGCCCTTGTTGTATAAACTAAACTTGCTTTTTTTAGTTTTTCAATTGAAAATTTGTTTTGAACTACATCTTCATTTTTGCAGTTGATTTTAACTATATCAAATAAAAAATTATTAAAAATTGTTAAAATTTCAACAAAATTTTGCTTATTTTGTGATAATTTTATAGAAAATTCTAACATTTGCTTACTATTTACAAAATTTAGTAACAAATCTAATGCCATATAATAGTTATCAAAAAAGTTACTTTCTTGCTTAATTTGTTCCAAAAGAGTAATGCTTCCATTACAATTTTCCATCAAAATTTGTGCTTTTGATTTTTCCACTCCATCTAGTAGCAACATTAAATCGTTATTATCAAATTTGCTAGGCGAAATAACTTCACATCTAGATACGATAGTAGGAATAACTTTTGATATGCTTTTTGCAAGCAACAAAATTTTTACAAACTTTGGTGGTTCTTCGAGTGTCTTTAATAATTTGTTTTGGATAAGCAAACTTGCATCATCAAAATTTTTTATAATTACAACTTTATACTCGTTTTCCGCTGGAATTATATTGATTTTATCAAGCAAATCACTAATGTCTTCCATCAAAAGGTTTGTTCCCTTTGGATAAATCAGCGTGTCTAGACTATTGTTTGATATTATTTTTAAGCAACTACTGCAAATTCCACAAGGCTTTTGAGTTTGCTTACAACACAAATTCATAGCATACAACTTTGCTAAATTTTCACATAAGACGGTATCAGCCGAATTTAGTAATATAGCATGGCTTGTGCTATCAAATAATCTTTCAAACCTATCTTTGTAATTTAGTATAAAATTAAGCATTTATAACATTTTCCTTTTTTAATACTTCTATAACTTTGTTTAACACTTCTTCTTTTGGCATAGTAGCGTCTATTTTTACAAATCTATTTGGTTCTTTTTTGCAAAGGAGATTATAACCTTCTCTAACCTTTTTGTGATACTCAATGCCCGCTTGTTCAAAAACATCGCCTTTGTCTGCTCCGCCCTTGCGTTCAAATGCTTTTTGTGGGTCAATATCCAAAAAGAATGTTATTTGTGGATAGCATTCGCCTACGGCAGTTTTTGTTATTTGCATAATGGTTTCATCTGCAAGGTGTCCACAATATCCTTGATAAACTCTTGTAGAATCAAAAAATCTATCACAAAAAACAATTTTGCCTAACTTGATTGCTGGCGAGATTAAATTTTCACATAAGTGACTTCGGCTAGCGGAAAATAAAAGCAACTGTGTTTTTGGTGACAACTCACTTTGTTTTAGTATCTGTCTAATTTTTTCACACTCAACCAAACCGCCCGGTTCTCTTGTAACAACATAGTCAATATTTTTTGATTGGCAATAATCAGCAAGCGAGCCAATTAAAGTTGATTTTCCTGAACCTTCTCCACCTTCAAAGGTTATAAAATTTTGCATATTTCACCTCAATAATATTTTATCACAACCTAGCATTTGTACAAAATAAAAAAGCAAGTATTAAACTTGCTAATTATTAAAAACCAATACTTAAAATTTTATATGTGCTTTCGCCACCAGGTGTTTGAACTTTTACAATATCGCCGACCTTTTTGCCAAGCAAAGCACTACCTACTGGACTAGTGTTTGAGATTTTTCCAGCAAGTGGGTCACTTTCGTCTTCGCCCATAATTTTGTATTCAACTTCTTCTTCAAATTCTTCGTCATAAAGTTTTACTGATGAGCCAACTTGAACAATGTGAGCAGACAAATCGTCTTGCGAAATGATTTTTGCATACTTAATTTTGTTTTCCATCTCGATAATCTTTGTTTCGAGTTGTGCTTCTTTAAGTTTAGCAGCATCATACTCACTATTTTCTGAAAGGTCGCCGTAACTTTTAGCTTCGCCAATCATTCTTTGAACTTCTTTTCTTTCAACAGTTTTCATTCTTTCTAGTTCTGCTTTGATTTTTTCCAATCCTTCTTGTGTTATAAAAATTTCTTCCATAATTACCCCTTTTTTAGTAATAAAAAAGCAAATTCGCCATTGAATTGCCAAATGTTTTTTATTGATATTGAATTATATATATTTTTTATATGCTTGTCAACTAAAAAACTCGCTTATTTTACGAGTTTTTTATAAAAAATTGACAAAATTTTATGTTAGTTGTTAAGTTGTTGTTCTTCTTCGATTTCTTGTTGCTTTTTCTTTGCATCACGAGTTTGTTTTCTCTTTTTAACGCCAGCAAGTTTGTTTTTTGCCTTTTCGATATCTTCTGGATACAAGTATCCTTCAACAATATCCATAAGTCCATATTTTTTAATTGCTTTATATACATTATACTTAATTGTAGCATCGTCAATAAATCTTTCTAGACCATAATCAGCAAGTTTAACATATTCATCTGGGTTTGATTTTACAGCAGCAATAATCAATCTTTTAATGAGTTTGTCATCAAGAGAATCTGTTGGCATATCTCCAAGTAAGCCTTCTAACTTACTATTTTGCTTTGCTGCTTTTCTAACTGCCTTATACATTGGTTTACCATTATTTACGAGCCATTGTTTTGCTGTGCAAACTCTTAATTGTTGATTATCTTTTTTAATCATAACATTCATAAGTGTTGCAAAATTTTCAAGTAATTCGCCGTCAATTTTTTGGCTAGGTTGTTTTTTAATCTTCTTCATTTGTTCTACAACTGAAAGTGCATAGTCGTCATAACCTTCGTGGTATTTAGAAACACCTTCGTACAATCTAATTGCTTTCAAAAGTTCTGTTCTTAAAGTTGTTGTTACTTCCTTTGTAATGTTTTCTGTTACACCAGTTTTTTCATTAACCTTTGCTTCTACAACTACATTTGAAACTCTTTCTTTCAATGCTTTCAAATCTTTGATTGTTAAAACCAATGGATTTTTAGCAAAAGCATCAACAAACACTTCTTTTGTGATATATTTGTCTTGAACTAATTTATCAAGTTTTGCAATAATCATTGGGTTACTCATAACAGCCATACGAACATAATTGCTATTTACATTAAGTCCATTTTTATCATTAAAACTTAAAATAAGTTCTGGTTTTCTAACAAGTGCTTCGTAAACCAATTTTTCAAACTTATCTTTGTCTGCTGACCAGTACTTGCTAGCGTACAAGATAACATCTGGATTTTTTGCAATCAATTTTTTTTGAGTGTTATAGTTTTTAATTTTGCCGAGTTTTTCAATTCCTTCCTTAGTAGTCAAATCTACTTTTCCTAATAAAAATGCCATATTAAAATCTCCTTTTTTTACGAGTAAATTATATCGCAACCTTGCCAACTTGTCAATACCCATTTTTTAATTTTTTTATATAAAAATTCATCAGCAAATTAAGACAAATTTTGACAAATTTATTATGTCAACAAAACTAATACTTTGAATTATTTTTTTATAGTTGCACAAAACTAAATTGAATAAAGGAGTAATTATGATAAGTATTATAGCTTTTATAATTGTTATATTTGGGTCATTAAATTGGTTAAGCATTGGGTTTTTTCAATACGATATTGTTGCTGGATTTTTTGGATACCAAGGCAGTTTGTTTAGCCGAATAGTTTATATTATTGTTGGCATTTCTGCTTGCTGGCTACTTTTTAGCGTAATCAAAAATAAAGGTAGGTTAAATCCGCAAAAGTTAAAACACGATGAAGCACCAATGTACGACAAGCACGCAAAAATGGAAAAGGCAGTTAGAGAGTACGAACAGCAAACTCATAACGATGTGCAAGTTGATAAAAACAATACTAGTCCACAAACAGAGCAAGTTGTAAGCAAAGGTTCTAATCAAGAAGTACCAATTCAAACTGCAAGGGCAAGTCGAAATCACGATAATTATAGTGTTTAATTATCTTTATTAAATTTATATTTTTCTTTGGTTTTTTATAAATTTTAAGCAAATTTTAATAAAAAATGGCACTTTTTATGCCATTTTTTTGATTTTTTTAATTTTCAATGATTAAAATGTCATTGAAATATTAACAAAAACTTTCTTTACTTTGTAAAATCAACCGCAACTATCTTGCCATTTTTTGTGCCAATCGCCATTGTTTTTTTGTCTAAAACAATTTGCTTTATTGCCATTTTCGAAAATTTTTGGGTTAGTAATTTTTCTTGTTTCGTTGGGTTTCCACCCCTTTGCAAATAGCCAAGGATTGTGCTTTTGAAAGTTTTATTTAATTTGTTAGTTAAAAACTCTGCAAGACTATTAACATCAAACAAATTTTCTCTAACAACAATTAAAGGAGCATCGCCAAGTTTTTTTGATTGTAATTTTTTTAATATTTCGTCAAATGATATTGGGTCAGCCACTACCAAATCAGCATTAGTATTTTTTCCAACTTGAATGGCAATATCTGGGCACTTTCTGCCCATAACTTCAACAACAAATCCCCTGTCATTGCTTTTCATACTGTCCATCATAATATCAACAGCTTTTGTAGCATTATTAACTGCAGTATCAAACCCAATGGTGTTGTCCGTATAGTAAATATCGTTATCAATAGTTCCCGGCAAGAAAATTATATTAGGGTAAAACTTTGATAAACTTTTTGCACCACACAAACTACCGTTACCACCAATGACGATTAAATAATCAATTTTATTTTTTTTCAGTTGTTCAAGAGCAAGAGCCTTACCTTCGTCAGTCTTAAATAATTCGCTACGACTAGTCTTAATAAAACTACCACCTTGGTTAAAATTTTCGTCAACTTTGGCTTTTGTTAGTGCAACAAATTCTCCTTTCATTAAACCATTATAACCGTGCAAAACGCCAACAAGATTTAACTTGTTTTTTTCACACTCGTCAAACAAATATTTAATGCAAGCATTCATTCCACTGGAATCTCCACCGCTTGTCAATACTGCTATTTTTTTCATTTTTTCTCTCTTTTTGTTATTTTTTTATGATTTTTTGTTAATTTTTTAAGCTTTTTTATTTTTTTATTTTTATTTTATATTTTTAATTGCAAATGATTTATAATTTTTAATTGTAATATACCACTCGTTTTACCACTACTCATACTTAATGTTTTGTGGTGGCAAAAGTGCAAGAAGTTCAAATTCCATAAGGCTATCGTACTTTACGGTTTCGGTAAGTTTGAAAGCCTTGCCAGTAACACTGCAACGAATGTAAACTTCGCTAGTACCAATATGGCTAGAAACAATATCCATAACATTATCTAGTAAATCTTTGTTTTGCGTATCAAATTTTAAGAATAATCTTTTTGGTTTTTCAGTGACTATTTCGTCTTGCTTTTCTTCTTCGTGCTTCCATTCGGTAAAGCCTTCTAGCATAACAATTGGTGCCTCGTCTTCCCTAATAGATATTTTTCCCGAAAACTCGCCAATATTATCTTCGTATAAAATTGGTTTTAATTTTGCATAGTTTTTTGGAAATACCATCACATCAATCTTTCCAAGCAAGTCTTCAACAGTCAAAATAGCCATTTCCTTGTTGCCATTTTTTGTATATGTCTTTTTTACTTCGGCAATAATTCCGCCAAACTTTACTTCCATTCCATCTTGCAAGTCGCTGTCACTATTTATTTGATTATCTTCAAAATCATCATCTTGACCATCGTTTGAGTTTTGCGAATTTTCAATCATACTGGAATTAAAATTGTAACTATCAAATTTACTCAAATAATTATCTAATGGGTGACCAGAAATATAGACACCAACAACTTCTTTTTCAAGTTTTAACTTAATGTTATCTTGATATTCTGGTTTCACTGGATAGTCAATCTTGTTTATGGTATCGCTGTTTGGAATCAAACTTCCAAATAAGCTTATTTGTCCGTTGCTTTGTGCCTTTTTATCAACCGATACTCTTTCAGCAATCTTTTCGTAAACTTCCATTAAGACACTTCTTGGCTTGCCAAAACTATCTAATGCTCCAGACAAAATGAGTGCTTCAATTCCCTTTTTGTTTAAGCCATATTTGTTTGCTCTTGAAATCAAATCATTTATGTCATAGTAGTCGCCGTTAATCTCTCGTTCTTCAACTAATCTATCACTAATGGCAATGCCCATATTTTTTAACGCACCAAGTCCAAATCTAATGCCACCATTTTCGTAACTAAACAATGTTTTACTTTTGTTTACATCTGGTGGGTACACATTATAATTATTTCTCTTTGCATAAAGAATATATTTTGCAATATCTTCAGGCTTATTTAATCTATTGTTTAATACACCGATAATGTACTCAACAGGGTAGTAAGTTTTGAGATATGCCGTTTGATAGGTTACAAAAGTATATGCTGCTGCATGAGCCTTATTAAACGCATACGCCGCAAAACTAATCATTTGGTCGTAAATTTTATTGGCAAATTCTTCCGTTGCACCACGCTTCAATGAGCCTTCGATTGGGTGTTTTGGGTCATCTCTACCATTAAGGAAGGTTTTACGCTCGGCAATCATTTCGTCCATGTGCTTTTTACTCATCATACGGCGAACCAAATCGGCTTGTCCAAGTGAATAACCTGCCATAACTTGCAAGATGTTCATAACTTGCTCTTGATAGACAATTACACCATAAGTTGGTTCTAGAATTGGTTTTAAGCACTCCATACCATAGTCTATATGCTCTGGATCATTTTTGTTTTTAATATAAGTTGGAATACTATCCATTGGACCGGGTCTAAAAAGTGCCGTTCCCGCAATAATATCTTCTAGTTGTCGTGGTTGCAAGTCTTGAAGGAATTTTTTGAAACCACCGCCTTCAAGTTGGAACACGGCATCTGTTTCACTTGAACAAACTAAATTGTAAACATTTGGGTCGGTATATTCCATATTATAAAAGTCAATGTCTTTGTTGTGAACATCTTTAATAATCTTTAACGCACCCTTAATGTCCGAAAGAGTTTCTAAACGCAAAAAGTCCATTTTCAAAAATCCCAACTCTTCGACATCAATCATATTATATTGGGTAACTATTGTATCTCCCACTCTGGTTAGTGGAATATTCTCGTTCAAAATTTTGTTACAAATAACCACACCTGCGGCGTGAACAGATAGATTTCGAGGCATATTTTCTAGTTTAATAGCAATGTCAACCACTCTTTTTACATTTGGATTGTTGTTATAAAGTTCCACAAGTTCTGGGTTTTTTCTTTTTACATCATCGTCATACTTGGCTTGCAATTCGGCATCGTCAAGTTTTTTATTGGCATCAGCAAGACCAAACATATATTTTAAGGTTTCGTGGTCAAACATACCTTTTGTGTCGATAAGTTTTGTAATTTCGTTGACTTCGGCAAATGGCATTCTAAAAACTCTCGCTACATCTTTAATAACGGCTTTGGCCTTTAATCGTCCAAAAGTTACAATTCGGCAAACCTTGTCGTAACCATATTTTTGCGTTACATACTGAATAACTTCTTCCGTTCTCTCTGGCTCAAAGTCAATATCAAAGTCGGGCATAGTTGCTCTTTCTGGGTTCAAAAATCTTTCAAAGAATAAACTATATTTTAATGGGTCTAGTTTTGTAATACCCATACCATAAGCAACAATACTTCCCGCACCGCTTCCACGACCCGGACCAACTGCTATGCCAACGCTTTCGGCATAGTTGATATAATCCCAAACAACCAAAAAGTAATCGTTAAAGCCCATATTATCAATGGTCCTTAATTCATATTCAAGTCTTTCTTTAATCTCATCAGTAACTACTTTATACTTGGCATATACACCATCTGTGGCTAATTGTCTAACATAGTCACGAGATGACATTCCGTTTGGTGCTTTGTAAAGTGGAATTAACGACTTATCTTTTTTGAAATAATACTCTACGCACTTGTTTGCAACTTCCACAGTGTTGTGAACAGCATCTTCAAAGCCCTGCAAAACTTCGAGCATTTCTTTTTCGCTTTTAACATAGAACTGGTCGCCATACTTCATTCGAGTTGGGTCGTCAAAAGTCTTTTTCATATTGATGCACATTAAAACTTCTTGCGCTTCGCTATCTTCCTTGTTAAGATAATGACAGTCATTTGTGGCAACAAGTTTGATACCCAATTTTTCGCCCATTTCACGCAGTTTTAGTCTAACTTCAAGCTCTTCTGGCATAAAGTGATTTTGTACTTCGAAGTAAAAATCATCGCCAAAAATTTCTTTCATTTCTAGTGCTAATTTTTCGGCTTCGTCATATCGTCTTGCCAAAATGAGTTTTGGAATATCACCACCAATACAAGCATTTGTACAAATAAGTCCTTCGTGGTATTTTTTTAGCGTAGCATAATCTATTCGTGGTTTGTAGTAAAAGCCATCTACCGATGCAATACTATTGAGTTTTGCAAGAGTATGATAGCCAACTTCGTTTTTCGCAAGCAAAATAAGGTGGCTATAATCAATTCCACCCGCCTTAACTGACAAATCTGGTGCAACATAAAATTCGCAACCAATAATTGCTTTAATATGTTCCTTTTTGTTATCTTGATTTTCTGGCTTATCGTTCCACTTGTCTATGCCCTTGTTATACTTTTGAACTTCTTTAAGCAGTTCCGTCGTAGCGTGCATATTGCCGTGGTCAGTAACTGCAACAGCGGGTTGTCCCATCTTTGTTATCTTTTTTATTAGGTCCTTAATTCTTATAGCACCATCTAGCAAACTATATTCGGTATGCAAATGAAGGTGTACAAATCCACTTTGTTTATTTTCCATACTTTTATTATATCAACAAACAAAAAAAATAGATAACATTTTTTTGATTTTCTGCTGGCAATTTTTTTCTTTTACTGGCATATCATAAATTTTTGTTTATAGCAAAACAGAACTTAAATTAAAAAAAGCAATCATTTTTTGCTAAATAAAAATGATTGCTTAACATTCTTTTGCTATTTTTTCGATTTTTTTGAATCTATGATATAGTCCGCTTTTTGTTAGTTTTTCGGTTGATAGTTTAACAAGATTGTCTAGACTTTCGTCTGGGTTAGCTAGTCTTAAATAACAAGTATTTCGTAAACTTTCGTCTAAATTTTCTATTCCTATGCTCTCTTGAATAATTTTTATGTTATTAAGTTGTTCCACACTGGCATTTACAACCTTTGTAATATTACCGCTATAACAGTTGTTTTGACGATTAACATTGTTTCGCATATCTCTCAAAGCATTTTCGTTTTGCAAAACCATAAACGCTTTGCTAGCCCCAAGAGTACCAATTAAAGATGTAATTTGTTCAAAATCTTGAACATACACAACATAAAAGTCTTTTCGTTTTAACTGCTTGGTTATAATGTCGTTTTCGGCAAGAAGTACAGAAAAATCTTGCGATAATTTTTCACTAGAAAATACAAACTCCATTTGATAACCCGTATTCTTTTTACCTTGCAAACTCTCTTTGTCACTCAACACAATGTTGCTTGTTCCACACGCAATATATGCACCCTTTATGTACTCAATTGATTGTTCCACCGTTGGCACAATATACTTGCTTATGCCATCATAAAAGCAAAGATATTTGTTTTCATCGTAAAAAGCGGTTTCGGTGTCCAGCAAAATTTGAGTTGTTATTTCTTGTGGCAAGGTTACTTCATACTTAACCCTATCATTATATCCTGTATCGTCACTAATTTCCAAATTGGAACTTTTGCCGTAAACCTTTTCAGTCAAGGTATTTATAAACTGAAAAACTTCGAGCATTTCTGTTCGAATTACAATATATTCGCCGTTATTATTTTTAGAGAGTTCGCCAACTGACTTGATTATAGCCGACAAACACGAGAGTGCTAACTCTTGCGTTTTAGGTTTTATAGAGCAAACTTCTTTTTTTAATAGTAAATTAAAACTTTCCATTTTATCCTTTATGATTTTTGAACTTTGGCATTTGGTCAATATTCAAAATTAGTTCTTTTGGAATGTGATGAGTTATGGCAAAATTCATTGGATGATTAACTTCGCCAACATCAATAGCCCTGTGAGCATCGCTGTCCATTATAAATTTGGTTTTCATATCTACCATTTTGTCAATATCGTCTTGACTAAATAGTATTCGCTTGCCGTTAAGTTCAATATATGTTCCCTTTTGAAGTGCTAGTTTTGCAATTTGTGGAGCATCGACTGGCATACCATAATTTAGGTGCGCCAAAATGTCTATATTATACATATCAATCGCACGCAAATAAGCGTCAGTGTTTTTTTGAATTAGCCTTTTAGTAAAGAAAATTTTTCTCAAATCATTGCGGAAGAAAAATCCCAATCTATCGCCCAAACTTTGTGCTTTTATAATTTTATGATAGCCCATAATTATAACATCAAAAAGTTTTTCTTCTTCCTTGTACAAATCAATAGTTCCGTTTTCACCGATAAGGTTAGATTCAATGCCAAGCAGTATGTCCATTTTGTAGTCTTTTTTAAGTTGCTCAACTTCCTTTCTCATTTGTGGAATATCAATACGCTTTACGCCATAAAGTTTATGATTAAAGCCGTGGTCAGTAATAGCAACTTGTTTTAAGCCTTTTTTCATTGCCACCTTAACATTATCTTCAATCGTTCCAGTGCCGTGACTATATATTGTATGTGTGTGATAATCACCCTGTAATATCATTATCATCTCCTAATAGTTCAATTTCGAGTTCTAACTCATAGCCAAAACTCGATTTAACTTTTTTACGGATATATTTTACCAAATCTAAAACATCTTTGCAAGTGGCTTGTGCATTATTTACAATAAATCCTGCGTGCTTTGTAGAAATTTGCGCTCCGCCTACCGAAAAACCTTTTAGTCCCATTTCGTCTATCATCTTGCTAACTGCAATTTCTCCGTCACAAAGTCTCTTAAATACACTCCCAGCACAAGGCATATCATAAGGCTGTGAATTTTTACGCTTTTTAAGTAACTGATTTTGCTCATAAGTTATACTTTCCCTTATGCCATTTGTTAAACTAAAAGTTACTTCCAGCACAACGAGTCCAAGTTTTTTGCACGCACTATGTCTGTATCCAAAGTCCATTTGTTCTTTGGTTAGTAACACAATTTTTTCGCCGTCAAATGCTTTGATTGTTTTGGCAAAATCTCCAATGCCTTTTCCGCTTATGCCCGCATTCATATAAATTGCTCCGCCAACGCTCCCAGGAATACCGTACGAAAATTCCAGTCCCGAAAGGGAATTTTCCGCACAAATTTTGTTTAGTTTGAAAAGATTTAAGCCACACTCTGCCACAATTTCTGCTCCACAAACTTTGTATCCACAAAGTCTTTTTGTGTTTAAGATAACCCCATCAAAGCCTTCATCACAGCACAAAATATTAGTACCAGCACCTAACACAAAATTTTTAATTTGATTAGAGTTTACAAACTCTAAAATACTTGCCATTTGATTTACACTACTTGGAAAGACCATAAATTTTGCCTTTCCACCAATCTTAAAATTAGTATAATTTTTTAGCCAAACATTTTGTTCAAACTCAATATTATTTGACTGCAAAAAAGTTTTAACGAGTTGTTGTTTTTTCATTTTACCTTCCTTTTACTACACTAAAAATTTGTTTATTTCCTTGCTTAATTTTTCGCCTTTACAAACTTGATTAAAGCAAAGATTTTGCAAAGATTTTATGCTGTCACTATTCATAAACACACTGATGGTTTTAAGTGGCTGATTTAACGCCGACTGCATTTTTACCATTTCGCCAGTTGAAAAAACTGGTTGATTAGTTGTACTAAACATTCCGTAATCAACAAGCGATAATTGTGTTTTTGACGAGAGTAATTTTTCCACAAACTTTTGCGAAATTTCCTGTTTAACATAGTCAGTCGAACAAATACCGATATATTGCAAAAGGTCGGTATAGCCACTTAAATAATGAAAATTTCGGCTAGTCATATTACCTTTATCGATTCTATTTTGGACCCTGTATAAATCTCGTTGCGTCCCTACTAAACAATCAAAATTTTTGTCCAAGTACTTATCGTAAGCGGTAAAAGAATCAATATCATTACTCCTATCAAAAACATTTTTTGCTGATATATTATTTAGTCCAAGTGACAATAATGTGCAATTATCCGCATTACCACCAAAGCCAATAGATTGTGAGATTTCTCCATTTTGTTGACACTCATTCTCACTAATTAAAACATAGCCACCCATCATATACGGCAAAGCGTACTGAATATCATTAAGCCTGCCACCATTTATCAAATCATCTCTTACAGAATAAGTGCTTTTTAATGGAATAAGACTTTGTATCAATTCATCGCCAACACCAATACCAAACGAAACCAAATCGGGTTTTTGTCCGTTTTTTAAGTTTAACACTGCCTGTTCTTTTGTCATTGAATATACCATTATAAATGTTCCAGTATAATCTTTTTCAAATTGCAGTGCTTGTCTTTCCAAAAAACTGGTTCGTGACTTACTTCCGCCTTCAAAAGTATCTATATTCCATAGCTCTAATATGCCCATATATTTTATTTCAATCTCTTTGTTGACCTGTGCCTGACTAATCAATAGTTTATTAAAAATAGTTGTTGGGGCAAGTGCCATAAAAACTATAATTAGCCCACTCAACATTGTTTTGAAAATATACTTTATCGTTATCTTTTTATTTAATTTTAATTTCATTATAATAAACTATGCTATTGCAAAAAAAATTATGAAAAAAGCAAGGTTAATTACCGCTTGCTTTTTGTTTATCTTAATCTTATCATTTTCAATTTTTAAGTAAATATTTTTTGCATTTTATATAACTTTTAGTAAATGTGAATTTCAATTTTATTAAATGACATTTTACATATTCAATGTGTTAGAATCTTCGTTTTGAGATTTATTATTTTGTTTGAGTTTTTTAATATATTCTGCCATTTCTGGTTTGAAGCCAGACAAGTCCATTTCGTCTTCTTTTTTGACTTCATTATCTTTGTTTGCATCAACACTTTCTGTCTTAATAACATTTGTTTGATTGCCAATTTGTTTTTGTGTATCAATTTGGTTTTGCTTGATTTTTCTATTTTGCAATGTTTCCCAATCTTTGTTCATTAAAGCCGAAACAACTTCATCCCTATTTTCAATTTTGTCTTGTGCTAGGTCCTTTAATGTATCAGCGATTAACTGTTTCTTTTCTTCTTTTTGCTTTCTTTCTCTAATTGCATTTGCCTTTTTTACAGTAATAGCAACATCTAAATCGCTCTTTGTAACTCCCTTTACAACTACCTTTTCTTCATCGGTTTGCGATAATGTAACTGTTGACGAATATATTCTTTCGCTTTTATACCAATCTAATTTATCAACTAGCCATTCTTCTGTCATGTTGTTGAGTTCGCTTTTGTCAACTTCCTTTATTTTCAACTCTTTTTTTGGATGTCTTTTTGAATAAATCTTATTATATAATTTAACAGCACCTGTTGCAACTGAAAACATACCTGCAATTGCTAGAGGTATAGCCATTGAAGGACAAACCAAAATCCAAATCAAATCAAAAAAGCCTAATACATAAAATAGTGCTATTCCATTCCAACCATCAAAAAATTTTCCCATATCATTCCCCTTTATTTAATGTCGCAAAAATACTATCATACAAAGGTTTCATTGTCAATACCCCATTAAAAAAATAAAGTATAATTCTTGATTATATCAAGCATAAATTTTTTTAATATCATTGAGTGAATTTATACAAAAACCAAGTTTATAACAAATCAAATTTTGACATTAAAAAATAGCTTTTTTGTAAAGACTATTTTTTTATTTTAACTATTTAGTTTTTGTTTAACTGCATTAACAACATCTTGTGGGATATGCGTTTTTTGAGCAATTTCGTTTACACTTGCATTTTTGATATTTTCCACACTTCCAAAAGTTTTAAGAAGCAATTTTTTTCGTTTTTCGCCAAGTCCTTTTATACCGTCAAGTTCGCTAACAAGCATTGATTTTGCTCTTTTTGACCTATGAAAAGTAATTGCAAAGCGGTGTGCTTCATCTCGAATTCTTTGAAGCAGTTGCAATGCCAAATCGGTTCGTTTAAGCACAATTGGTTCTTGACTATGTGGTACAAAAACTTCTTCTTCTCGCTTGGCAAGAGATACAATATCTATATTCAAATTGTGTTGCTGTAAAACCTGCACAGTGCTTGATAATTGCCCCTTTCCGCCGTCAATCACTATAAGGTTTGGCACTTGGCTAAAACTCGTATCAGTGCCGTTTAATTCTTTAATACGGCGTGATAATGTTTCGTAAAGCGAAGCAAAATCGTCATTGCCGTGCACTTGCTTGATGATAAATTTTCGGTAACTAGATTTTTCTGGCTCACCATTCTTGAAAACTACCATACTCGCCACTTTGTTTGTTCCACTAATGTGACTTATATCATAACACTCCATTCGGTAAGGCACAGATTTTAGACCCAGCACTTGCTGTAATCTTTCGCATGCCAAAATAGTTCGCTTGGATTTGTTTTGTTCCTTTGATAATGATTTTTGCAAATACTCTTTTGCATTCTGCTTGGCAATATCAATGAGTTTTTTCTTGTTACCTTTTTGAGCCACAACAAATTTTACATTCTTTTCAAATTTTTCAGTCAGCCATTTTTCGCAGTTAGTTTTAGATGAAAAGTCGCTTTCGATAACGATATTAGATGGTGCTATACGATTGAAGGAATAATATTGCATTAAAAATTGAGATAAAATGTCGGCATCATCTGGTTGCATTAAAAGATTAAAGTTTTCCGTTCCAAGCATTTTTCCGTTTCGTATGATAATCACAGATACGCAGGCATTTAATCCGTCATTATATAAGCCAATGACATCTAAATTTTCGTGATGTGTAAATTGCGTCAAGTATCTTTCTTTTAACCTTTTTAGAGCCTTTAACTGCTCCCTAATTTTTATTGCAAGTTCAAAGTTTAAGTTCTCACTTGCCTGCTCCATTTTGACTTTTAATAGGACTTCAACTTCCTTTGTATCGCCATTCAAAAACTCTATTGCTTTTAGCACTCGCTGTTTGTATTCTTCTTTTGTTATCTTAAAAATACACGGAGCAGTACATAAGCCCATATCGTAATTGATACATGCTCTTTCCAGTCCCTTTTTTGCGGTAAAAACTGTTTTGCAAGTTTTAAGTCCAAAAGCAAAATTTACTATATCAAGAATTTGGTATACACTCACTCCTGCAAAATATGGACCAAAATATTTTACATTCTTTTTATTTAATTTTCGGGTTACTTCAAAAATAGGAAAATCATCTTTCAAATTGACAAATATATATGGAAAATTTTTATCGTCCTTTAACAAAATATTGTAATATGGCTTATATTTTTTAATTAAGTTGTTTTCAAGTATCAAACAATCATATTCGGTTTTTGTAACGATATAATCAAAATCGTTGATGTTTTTTACCAAATTTTCGGTCTTAATGTTTTTTTGCGTGCGATTAAAATACGAATTTACTCTGCGCTTTAAGTTTTTCGCTTTGCCGACATAAATAACATTGCCCGATTTGTCTTTCATTATATAACAACCACTTTGTTGTGGAAGTGATAACAACTTTTCTTTTAACTCCATATTTTTATTATACCACTTTACAAGGTTTTTAGAAAAAATAATAACATAGTTTTTAATCTTTATATGATGTAGTTTTATTCTTATAGCAAATAACAATAGTTTTATTTGTTTTTACAAAATTGCTTTTTCTAAGTCAGCAATTTGATTATCATACCTATACAAAAACTTTTCTATCATTTTGTTTGTTATATGTTGAAAGAATTTTAATTCAAAAAATTTAATAAAAAAAGAACTTTTGTATTTTCAGTTCCTTTTTTATATATTTTTGAGTATTTAACTATTTTTTTATAAAAAACTACATTTTGAACTTATCTATAATATAAATCTAAAATTGCGAACTTACATAGACAAATTATATATCGCCCAATTTATTCAAATTTGGTTTACCACAGTTAAATTTTTAGATATTTCACAGATAAATATTTTAGCCACTATTTTTTGCCACTAGTTGTATTTTTTTATAAATAGGTTTTGCTATAAAATAGCAGTGCAACAAAATTTACAATTAAAATAAATTTATTTTACGCCTGCAATTTTTGATTTTTTTCTTGCAGAATTGCTTTTTTGTAAATTTTTTTCTAATTTTTGCTGTTTTTTTACGATTTTTTCTTTGTTTTTCAAAACTTTTTTCTTCATTCTCGCATATTGTTCAACTTTGCGTTTTGTCTTTCGTGTTTCAACTTTACGCTTTGCACTAATCTTTTTTGTACTTAACTTACGAACTTTGGCAAACTCTTTTAACTTTTCAAAATGTCCAGTTTTATATTTTTCAATTACTTCTAAATAGTCATTGTAAATCTTCTCAACTGCATCGTCCCAAGATACATAAAGATTTGTAAATGCCCCATTACT
The DNA here is from genome assembly GCA_934747255.1 of uncultured Clostridia bacterium. Classification (GTDB taxonomy): domain Bacteria; phylum Bacillota; class Clostridia; order Christensenellales; family UBA1242; genus CAKVNM01. The sequence goes on from CAKVGH010000005.1 coordinate 29,870, forward strand.
TATTCTTTCATACTCGTCATTATCGCTAAAAATATCAATAATTTTGTTAGCATATTTAGTCGAGTCATTTTCGCTAAAATAAGCATCTACATTCTCGGTACAAGTTCCGCTTGTGACTGCTCCACGCAAAAACAAAGTTGGTGTTTTTTGAGATGCCGCTTCTATTTGAACAAGTGAACTGCAATCATATAATGAAGGGAATACAAATAAGTCGGCAAGATTGTAGTAAGTTGTTATCAACTTTCTGTCCATTATTTTACCAGCAAAGATTACTTTATCATCTAGTTCCAATTCAGTAATGTATTTTTTCAAATCTGCTTCGTCAGGACCTGTTCCTACAAATATCATTTTGAAAGCAAAATTTTTGTCCTTTAACACTTTTAACGCATCAGCGATAAAGAAAATATTTTTTAGAATATTTAGTCTACCTACAAATAACAACACCTTTTCATTATCTTTAATACCTAGTTGGTTTCTTAAATCAAGTACTGCTTGCTTGTCATCAAGATATTGCATTTCTGTACCATTATTCTTGACTTTTGGCATTATTTTTAATTTATATTCATTATGATATAATTTGGCAACTTCCTTGTTCACTGCCCAACACTCATCACATTTTTCAAATGTTGGCATAATGTTACCCATTGCAATCGCAGTTAAAACATCACTCTTTGTAGCCTCAAAAAAGTCCTTTTTGAATTGGCTATGACAAGTAGCCACAACTGGTATTTTGTGTTTTTTTGCGTACTTTACACCAATCTTGCCAATCGAAAAAGGCGAGTGAATATGAACTATGTCTAAATTGCTGTTTTTTATTTCGTCCATAAAATCTGGGTCGAGTTCAGGAAGTGGCAAGTCATAGTCAAGTCCCGGACACTTAAAACGCTTGTTACATCTAACCACTTTGTATGGGAAATTATCAACATAATCACCCCTGCCTTGTGGCACAAAAACAGTGACATTTGCATATTTTATTAGTCTTTTAGCGTAGTTATCAATAACATTTATAACGCCATCTACCATTGGAAAAAACGAGTCACAGAATATTCCAATGTTGATTTTTTTTTCATTTTTATTTTCATTCGTTTCCATACAAATATTATATCAAATTTAATTACACTTGTAAATACTTAAAACAACAAATTACACTACTTTTTACAAATGGCAAATTTTATAAATTTTTTAGTTAATTTTCGCAGTTCTTTAACAAATTTATGTTAATTTTGAAAATTATTTTATTAGGCTTTTATTTTTATGATAATTACAAGTTTTACAAACAAATTTGTGCTTAAAAATTATATAATTGACTTTTTTGTTAATTCTCTATATACTATTTTTATAGTTAAATATAGCAAATCTATCCATTACTCAAATTGATATGACTGCAATAAAAAAGATATTTAATACATAAAAAAGGAGTACTTATGAATAAAAAACTCAACATTGCAATTTTCTCCGACAACTTTTTACCGGGAGTTGGTGGAATGGAAAATGCAGTTTGCCACCTTGCAACAACATTTACAAATTTAGGACACAATGTTTTGGTAGTTGTTCCACATTACAACAAGAAAAAGGAAGCAGATAACTACCCTTTCAAAGTTTTTAGGAAAACAAGTTTTAGAGTTGACTCAAACAACTATTGTGCTTATCCAAATTTTAGCAAAAAACTAAAAAAAGCTTTGCAAGAATTTAAGCCAGATATTATTCACTGCCATTCACAAGCAAGTTTACTTACACTAGCACTTAAAGCATCAAAAAAATTCAATATTCCTTGCGTTTGCACTATTCACACTAAATATAGTTTTTGCTATAAAAATGCCGTACATCTAAACTGCATAGTAAAACCAATGTTAAAAGCAATTGGCAGAAAACTAAAAAAAGTTGATTTAGTAACTTCTGTTTCTTATGGTATGGCAACGGAATTTGACTTGTACAACTATCACGGCAAATTTGAAGTTATTAAAAATGGTGCTACTTTCCAAAAACTAACTGACCCACAATTAAAAACTTATGCTCAAAGCAAATTTAATCTAAACGATAACGAAAATATTTTACTTTTCGTTGGACATATATCAAAAATCAAGAATGTTCAATTTATCTTTGCTAGTTTGGACGAACTATACAAATTAAATAAGGAATTCAAAATGGTATTTGCTGGTTCTGGTGATGGTGACGACTATTTCAAAAAAATTGCGAGTTCTAAACCATATAAAGACAATGTGTTATTTACAGGTAAAATTACAGATAAAAAAATATTGCAGTCTGTTTATGCCAACTCTAAAATTTACTTGTTCCCTTCAATCTTTGACACAGATGGATTGACGATTGTAGAAGCGGCTACTTACTCTGTTCCTAGCATTACTATAACTGGTACAGGTGCTAGCGAAAGAATTACAAATGACCAAAATGGCTTTACAATAGAAGATAATCCATTAAAAATGGCTGAAAAAATAGATTTTTTACTAAAAAATCCAGAATTTTTAAGCAAAATTGGAAAAAATGCTAGCCAGCAACTACCTAAAACTTGGGAGCAAGTATCAAATGAATATTTGAATTTGTATTACAAAACTATTGATACTTACAACAAGTAATTTTATTTTACTTAAAGATAATATTAACCACTAAATTTCATATTTTTTATGATAAATTAAATAAAAAATGAAAAATATTAAACAAAAAACAAAAAAATCTCTTGAATTTAAGAGATTTTTTTATATTTATTTCTAAAAACTAATCAATTAGATAAGTTGAAGAACTGCTACTTGTGCATTGTCACCACGGCGTGCGCCAAGTTTAACAAGTCTAATGTAGCCACCTTTTTGTCCAAGTTCTTCGGCTCTCTTTGCATACTTTGGAGCATACACATTGAAAATCTTTTCAATAAGTGGGTGTTTAACATCTTGTGTACGCTTAACAAAATCTGCCTTTGCTTCCTTTGGTGCGCGTTGTTCTTGCAAGTCGTAAAGTTTACCTTCAAGTTTTCTTCTTGCAGCAAGTTTTTTTGGACCATCGTTCAAAACTTCTTGTTTTGCTTTTGTTCCCTTGCTTGTTACAACTTCTTTTTCTACTTTAACAACATCTTCGTAAGAGTTAATAGCAAGAGTCAAAAGTTTTTCTGCATAACTTTTTACTGCTTTTGCTCTTTCAAGAGTAGTTTCTAGTTTTCCGTACCAAAGAAGATTAGATGCTTGATTTCTTAAAATTGCCAATCTTTCGTCTGTTGGTCTATTTAATTTCTTAATCTGTGCCATTTTCTATTCTCCTTTTATTCTTCGTCAACTCTAAGGCTAAAACCAAAATCTTCAAGTTTTTTGATAACTTCTTCAAGTGATTTCAAACCAAGGTTTCGTACTTTAAGCATATCGTCTTTGCTTCTCTTTGTTAAATCTTCAACCGTATTTATTCCTGCTCTCTTCAAACAGTTGTAAGAACGAACTGAAAGTTCCATATCTTCAATAGTCATTTCGAGTGCTTTTTGTTGTTTATCTTCTTCACGAGTTGTTAAAATATTAACATTTTTCATATTATCAACAAGGTCAACAAATAGTTGTGTGTGGTCTTGAATGATTTTTGCTGACAAACTTACTACTTCTCTTGCTGAGAGTGTACCATTGGTTTCCACTTCAAGGATAAGTTTGTCGTAGTCCATTTTTTGTCCTACACGAGCACCTTCAATTGAATAGTTAACTTTTTTAACTGGTGTATAAATGCTATCAACAGCAATATAACCAATAGGTTGAGATTCGTCCTTGTTATCGTCAGCAGGAACATAGCCTCTGCCACGACCAACAATAATTTCCATTTCAAATGGAACATCTTCCATTGTACAAATATGAAGATCTGGATTCAAGATTTCTACTTGATCATTTGGTTCAATATCACTAGCCTTAACTTCGCCAGCAGTATTTCTGTTAATTCTCAAAGTAGTTTTGAAATCTTTGTCCAAACTGCTTGTTTTAACAGCCAAACTCTTAATGTTAAGAACAATGTCGATTACATCTTCCATAACACCTTTTACTGTTGAAAATTCGTGTTCAACACCAGCAATTCTAATTGCTATTGGAGCTGCGCCTGGTAGAGCGCCTAAAAGTGTTCTTCTCAAAGCGTTACCGATAGTCAATCCATAGCCTCTTTCAAGTGGTTCAACTACGAATTTTGCATAAGTGCCATTTTCGTTTTCTTCACAAGTAATTCTTGGTTTTTCGATTTCCATCATTTTTTTAATCCTCCAATTTACTTATTATCTTGAATATAATTCGACAATCAAGTGTTCTTTAATGTTCAAGTCAATATCTTCTCTTTGTGGGTTAGCAACAACTTTACCTGAAAGTTCTGCTGGGTTAAATTCCAACCATTTTGGAACAACAATTTTAAGGTCTTTGAGTTCTTTGAATAGGTCAAGGTCCCTTTTGTTTTCCTTAACTGCGATAACATCGCCAATCTTTACTTGGTAAGATGGAATATTAACTTTTTTGCCATTTACGGTTAAAAGTCCGTGGTTAACAATTTGTCTTGCTTGTGCTCTTGAAGAACCAAATCCCAAACGATAAGCAACATTATCAAGTCTTCTTTCTAGTAATGAAAGCATAACTTCACCTGTCTTACCCTTTGTTCTTTCAGCCATTTCGTAATAGCCTCTAAATTGTTTTTCAAGAAGGCCATAAGCCCTTTTTGCTTTTTGTTTTTCTCTTAATTGCAAGCCGTATTCTGAAACTTTCTTTCTTGCATTTTCTGCACCGTGAATACCAGGTGCTTGTGGACGGCGTTCAAAAGCGCACTTTTTAGTTAAGCATCTATCGCCCTTCAAGAACAACTTGCAACCTTCTCTTCTACATAAACGACAATCTGCGTCTGTATACTTTGCCATAATTTACTCCTTATAAACTAAATTCTTCTTCTTTTTGGTGGTCTGCAACCATTGTGTGGGATTGGTGATACATCTTGAATTAAAGTGATGTTTAATTCTGCTGTTTGAAGTGCTCTAATAGCGGCTTCTCTACCATTACCTGGTCCCTTTACATAAACTTCAACACTGTTGATACCCATTTCTTTTGCGGCTTTTCCAGCGATTTCTGCTGCTTGTCCTGCTGCAAATGGAGTATTTTTTCTTGAACCTCTAAATCCAAGTTTACCAGCACTGCACCAACTAACTGCGTTTCCTGCTTCGTCAGTGATAGTTACAACAGTATTATTGTTAGATGAGTGAATGTGAGCCATACCCTTATCTAAATTTTTTGTAACTTTTTTCTTTTTTCTTTTAACTTCTGCCATTTTACAATTTATCTCCTATTATATTACTTTTTCGCAGCGCGTTTTTTAGCAATACCTTTTGCAGTATGAGCATTACATCTTGTGCTTTGTCCTCTGCAAGGTAGATTTTTTCTGTGTCTAATTCCTCTGTAACAGTTAATTTCTGTTAATCTTTTGATGTTCATTGCGACATCACGCTTTAAGTCACCTTCAACTGTAACGTGTTTGTCGATATAGTCTCTTATTTTTGCTGCATCGTCTTCTGATAAGTCTTTAACTCTAATATCTGGACTGATGCCTGTTGCCTTTAAGATTTCTCTTGATTTGTTGATACCAATGCCGTAAACATAAGTTAAACCAACTTCAAGTCTTTTGTCCTTTGGCAAATCAATTCCTGCAATACGAGCCATAATTTTCCTCCAAATAAATTTTAATAAATATATATTCAACAATAGGTAACATTTCTGTCAGCCGCCCTATCGTGTAATTTTTTATACAAGATTTAAAACTTGATTTTCTATGTCCATATATAAAAGTGTGGAAACCATTATACTTTCTATAATAGTCTTATATATGGGCATAGTGCATTGTAAGTAAAAACTTATAATTTTTGTTTGTTACTTTTAGCCTTGGCGTTGTTTGTGTTTTTTGTATTTACTGCAAATAACAAATATTTTGCCTTCGCGCTTAATAACTTTACAAGAACTACAAATAGGTTTTACTGATGGTCTTACTTTCATAATTTTCTCCTTTTAGTTTTTTGCTCGCCAAGTAATTCTGCCACGAGTAAGGTCATAAGGGCTCATTTCCACTTTGACTTTATCGCCAACAAGAATTCTAATATTGTTTATTCTAAGTTTACCTGCTAGATAGCCTGTTATAATAACGCCATTCGAGAGTTCGATTTTGATATCGTCTCTTTGAATGTCAACTACAACGCCTTCTAGTTCTAGGCAATCTTCCTTTGGCATAAACTATTCTCCTTTTAAGTTTTGCTTGAACTTTCTAAGTGCGCTATAAATTTCCGCATCATAGATTGTTTTGTTGTTTTGAATTTTGTCTTTTAGGTTTTCTACAACTATTCCCATAGATTCCAAATGCTTATCGTTTTTGACTTTTGGATTTTCAATAAGTTTTGTATCACCATTGACTAGATAAATTTTATCACATTCGACTTTGTAAATCAAGTATAAATTATCTTTATCTCTGCCTTTAATGCTTTTTACAATTTCAGCGACAGAAAATTTGTTTTTCATATTTTCCCCTAAATTGTTAAAATTTCAACCTTATCATTGATAATTGCTACTGTGTTTTCGTAGTGGCAAGATGGCTTACCATCTCTTGTAACGCAAGTCCAACCATCTTCTTTTATCACAATTTCCTTTCTACCCATATTTACCATAGGTTCAATCGCAATAACGAGTCCGTTTTCAATTTTTTCGCCAAAATTTTTGTGACCATAGTTTGGTACTGCTGGGTCTTCGTGCATATCTTTTCCAATGCCGTGTCCAACCATTTCTCTAATAACCGAAAAGCCGTTTGATTCAACATATTTTTGTATTGCTTCGCTAATATCTCCAATATGTCCGCCAACTTTGATTGCTTTTAAGCCTTCAAAGAAAGATTGTTTTGTAACATCAATGAGTTTTTGCTTTTGTGGACTAATTTTGCCCACTGCAAATGTTCGTGTTGCATCTCCGTGATAGCCGTGAATATAAGCACAACAATCAATACTGATTATGTCGCCTTCCTTCAAAATTACATCACTTGATGGAATACCGTGAACAATAACATCATTAACGCTTGCACAAATTGTGGCTGGATAGCCTTCGTATCCCTTGCAACTTGGAATTGCACCCTGACTACGAATGTAATCTTCGGCAATTTGGTCAAGTTCAAGTGTTGATATACCTGGTTTGATGTGCTTTCCAACTTCCATAATTGCATCTATGGTTATTTTTCCTGCAATTCTCATTAGGTCTATTTGTTTTTGTGTCTTTAATTTAATCATTTTTTAATCTGCCTTCAATCTCACTATAAATCTCTTCGACAGTTGTGTTACCAATAACTTCGATAACCTTATTTTGTGCTTTATAATATTCAACAATAGGTAAAGTCTCTTTTACAAAAGTTGCATATCTTTTTTGGACTGTTTCTTCTGTATCATCACTTCGCTTTGTTAATTTTCCACCACAATATATGCAAGGTGTAACCTTTTCACTAATTGTGTTAGTTTTTTTACAATCACTACAAACATATCGTCCAGCAATTCGTTTAAGCAAGTTTTCTAAACTTACATTTATAAAAACTACTTTATCTATGTTAATAATGTTATCTAATTGTTTGGCTTGATATAAAGTTCTTGGGAAGCCATCTAAAAGCACTCCGTTTTTGGTGTCACTTTTAGACAGCCTTTCCTTCAAAACTTCTATTGTTATATTATCTGGAACAAGGTTTCCCTTTTCCATATAGTCTTTTACCGTTTTTCCTAATTCGGTGTCTTTTTTCATTTCTTCTCGAAGAAGTTCCCCTGTGGAGATATGTTTAAGACCCAAATTTTGTTGCAATAGTGTTGCCTGTGTACCCTTGCCTGCAAGCGGTGCACCGATTAAAACTATATTCATAAAACTCCTTATTTTAAGAAACCACGATAATTTTTTAGCATTAGTTGTTGTTCAAGTGCCTTGTTAACTTCGAGTGCTACACCAACTACGATAATCATACCAGTTGCACTGAATGCGTTAATTAAACCGCCTGAACCGATTGCTTTGAATACAAGTGTTGGAACAATTGCAATAAATGCAAGGAATATTGCTCCAAAAAGTGTAATTCTGTTGCTGATTTTTTTCAAATACTCTGCGGTTGGTTTACCTGGTCTTGTTCCTGGAATAAATCCACCGTTAGATTGAATTTGCTTTGAAATGTCTTCTGGGTTGAAACTCATTTGAGCATAGAAATATGCAAAGAATAGAATTAACAATCCAAGAACTACTGAGTATGCCCACGAACCTGCACCCAAGTATGTTGAATACCAAGTTGCTGCTCCGCTTGTTGGACAGAAAATACTCATAATAATTTGTGGGAATGATAGGAAACTCATCGCAAAGATGATTGGCATAACGCCTGTTCCCATAAGTTTTACTGGAATGTATGTGCTTTGTCCACCATACATTTTTCTTCCCTTAATTTGTTTTGCGTATTGAACTTTTACTTTTCTTTCTGCTCCGTCCATCATTACGATTAACGCAAAGATTAAAACAAGAACAACCAAGAAAATTAAAATATTCCATAATTCATCAATATTACCAGTGAATGCACTTTTTAATGATGCATACATTGATGTTGCTGCTGTACTCAAAATACCAACGAAAATTAGCATTGATACGCCGTTTGAGATTCCAACTTCGGTGATTTTTTCACCAAGCCAGTATGTGAACATTGAACCTGCTGTTAAGATAATAACAACGCAAGCACCTGTTACCCATTTTGGAGCACCCATAAACAAGTCAATGAGTTTGTCGCCACCAAATGCTGCTACGATACCAATTGCTTGTGCTAGTCCTAAAAATAGTGTTACCCATTTTGTGATACTAGCAATTTTCTTTCTGCCTTCTTCACCTTGCTTTGAAAGTCTTTCAAGTGGTGGGATTGCAAGAGTTAATAATTGTACGATAATTGATGCACTAATATATGGAGATACGCCAAGTGCCAAAATTGCACCTTGTGATAACGCACCACCACTAATTCCACTTAACAAGCTTAAAAATGATTGTCCTGAAACAGCTTCACTAAACACTGTTAAGTTGATACCTGGAACTGGAATCCAGCAACCAAGTCTAAAAAGTAATAATAGTCCTAATGTTATGAAAATTTTCTTTCTGATGTCTTTATTTTTGAAGGCATCTACCAAAGTTTTGAACATTATAACACCTCAATACTTCCGCCTGCTTGTTTAATTTTTTCAATTGCAGACTCAGTGAATTTGTTTGCCTTAACTGTTAAGTTTTTAGTCAAACTTCCGTTGCCGAGAACTTTAAGACCGTTTTTATCGAGTTTGCCAATAATACCGTCTTTCCTTAGTAATTCTGCATCAACAACTGTACCATTTTCGTATTTTTCAAATACTGAAACATTAACAGTTGTGTATTCTTTTCTAAAATGGTTTGTAAAGCCCATTTTTGGAAGTCTTCTAAGCAATGGCATTTGACCACCTTCAAATCCTGGTCTTACTCCGCCACCACTACGACTGTTTTGTCCCTTTTGGCCTTTTCCTGATGTCTTTCCTAATCCTGAACCTGTTCCTCTACCAAGTCTTCTTCTAGCCTTTGTAGAGTTTGGAGCAGGAGATAATTGGTTTAATTTCATTTTTTATTCCTCCTACTACACATTTTCCACTTTTACAAAGTGTTGTACTTTGAACACCATTCCACGAATTGCGTCATTGTCTGGTAAGATATTAGTGTCACCAAGTTTGTGAAGACCTAAACTTTCCAAAACTTTGTCGTGTTTATGATTAAAAGCGATTGTACTTCTAATATAAGTTACTTTAATTTTTTTACTTTCTTTTGCCATATTTTACCTCGCTTATATCTCTTCTACAGATTTACCACGAAGTGTGGCAACTTGTTCCTTAGTTTTTAGATTTTGCAAGCCGTTCAATGTTGCTTTGATAACATTGATTTTGTTTCTTGCACCATGTGTTTTACTAATAATATCTTTAATTCCGCAAAGGTCAACAACTGCTCTTACTGCACCACCTGCAATAACTCCTGTTCCTTCTGGTGCTGGTCTAAGTAATACTTGTGACTTTCCAAAAGTACCAATAGTTTCGTGTGGAATTGATGTACCAAGCAAGGAAATATCAACCATATTTTTCTTTCCATTTTGGAAAGCCTTTTCGATTGCGGCTGTTGTATCAATAGATTTTCCGCTACCAATACCAACTTTGCCTTTTTTGTTACCAACTACCATTGTTACTGAGAAGTTAAGTGTTCTACCACCCTTAACAACCTTTGTAACACGGCGAATTGAGATAACTCTTTTATCGATATCAGATTCTTCCCTTTGGAATTTTCTTTCTTCTCTCTTAGCCATTGTATCCTCCTAAAACTTTAAGCCAGCATCTCTGGCACCTTCTGCAACTTGTTTTACTCTACCTGTGTAGATATATCCGCCTCTGTCAAATACAACTTCGTTGATTTTTTTCTTCAAAGCTTTCTTTGCAACTGCTTCTCCAACAAGTCTTGCTTGTTCAGATTTTGTTTTGCCTTTTAACTTGCTAGCAAGTCCTTTTTCTTTTGAACTAGCACTAACAATAGTTGTTTGTTTTTCATCATCAATAATTTGACAATAAATTTCGTTTGTTGAACGGTAAACGCTAAGTCTTGGACGAAGAGAAGTACCGCTGATTTTTCTTCTAATTCTTGCGTGACGAATTAGTCTTTGTTCATTTTTATCAATAGTCTTATTCATTTCTCATTCCTCCCTTTTACTTCTTGCCTACTTTCTTACCTTCTTTTTGTACAACGACTTCGTCAATGTATCTAATACCATATAGGTGGTAAGGTTCAACTGGTTTTAATGCTCTAATTTTTGCAGCAACTTGACCAACATATTCCTTGTCAATACCAGATACAACAACTTTGTCTGCATCTAATGTTTCCAACTTAATACCTTCTGGTTCAACCACTTCAACTGGTTTAGAGAAACCAATATTCATAACAAGTTTGTTACCTTGTTTTGTTAATCTATAACCAACACCTTTAACAATCAAAGTCTTTTTGAAACCTTCTGTTACACCCACAACCATATTGTGAATAAGTGCTCTGTATAGACCGTGTTTTGCTCTTGTTTCGCCTTCGTTGTTATCACGAGTCAAAACAAGTTCGTTTTCTTTTTGTTCGAGTTTGATTTTAGAATCAATTTCTCTTGTTAATGTGCCTAATTTACCACTAACTGTAATTGTGTTACCGTTAAGTTCAACTTTAACACCTTCTGGTAAGTGAATAGGCATCTTTCCAATTCTTGACATAATTTTTTCCTCCTATTTTCTTACCATACATAAGCAAGTACTTCACCGCCAACTTTTGCTTGACGAGCTTGCTTATCTGTCATAATTCCTTTGTTTGTGCTGATGATTGCAATTCCAAGACCATTAAGTACTTGTGGCAAATCTTCAACGCTAGAATAAATTCTAAGTCCAGGTGTAGAAATTCTCTTAATTCCGTTGATAACTTTTTGACCATTAGCACCATATTTTAATGTTACTAAAATGTTCTTTTTAATTCCTTCACCAACGATTTCTGCACTTTGAATGTAGCCCTCGCTAACCAAAAGGTCGGCAATTGCTTTTTTAATTTGAGATGCAGGTATTTCAACTGTATCGTGTTTTGCTGTTAAAGCGTTACGAATTCTCGTAAGCATATCTGCGATTGGATCAAATGTCATAATAATTACCCTCCTTTTTTACCAACTTGCCTTCTTTACTCCAGGAATTTCGCCATTGTTAGCCATTTTCCTGAAACAAACTCTGCAAATACCATATTTTTTTAACACAGCGTGAGGTCTTCCGCAAATTGTGCAACGAGTATATTCTCTTGTTGAGAATTTTTGTTCTCTTTGTTGCTTGATTTTCAATGCTTTTCTTGCCATAAACCCTCCTAATTCATAAATGGGAAGCCAAGTAGATTTAATAGAGAATATGCTTCCTTATCTGTGTTTGCTGTTGTTACAACGATAATATCGAAACCTCTAATTTTTTCGATTTTATCATAAGAAATCTCTGGGAAAATAAGTTGTTCTTTGATACCAAGAGCATAGTTGCCTCTGCCATCAAATGACTTTTTGCTAATTCCCTTAAAATCTCTAACTCTTGGAAGAGCGATTGAAATTAACTTGTCGATAAATTCATACATCTTCTTACCACGAAGTGTAACTTTTGCTCCGATTTTTTGTCCTTCACGGAGTTTGAAGTTTGAAATTGAGTGCTTAGATTCAACAACCAATGGTTTTTGACCTGCAATAAGACCAATTTCTTCAACTGCAAGGTTAAAACTCTTGCTGTTATCTTTACAATCACCAAGTCCTGCATTCAAAACAACTTTTGAAAGTTTTGGAACTTCGTTGATATTTTTGTAACCAAATTCTTTTTCAAGTGCTGGTACAACTGTATCGATATAATATTGTTCTAATCTATTTTTTTCTGTATTAGCCATTATTATTTAATTCCTCCATTAAGCCTTTTTAGATGCTTTTTTTGTAGTTGTTTTTTTTGCATCTTCAGTTTTTTCTGTTTTTTTAGTTGCTGGCTTTTTTGCAGGAGCTTTCTTTGTAGTAGTTGCTTTTGCAGTTGTCTTTTTTGTAGCTGGTTTTTCAGCCTTAACTTCTGCTTTTGCTTCTACCTTTTTATCTTCTGCTTTTTTGTCAGCTTTCTTTGTTTCTTTTTTTGGTTTTACATATTTAGCATCAAGTTCTGCACCACACTTTTTGCAAACTCTAACATGTTTGTCATCTTTAAGAGTGTGAGCAACTCTTGTAGCTTTGTCACAATGTGGACAAATTACCATAACATTGCTTGCATCAAATGGTGCTTCTGCCTTGATAATTTGTGATTTATCTTGGGTATTTCTAGCCTTTTTGTGCTTGCTTACAATGTTAATATTTTCAACAATAACTTTGTTTGACTTTGGACTAACAGCCTTAACTTTACCTTTTTTGCCGTTTTCCTTGCCACTAATAACTAAAACTGTATCGCCTTTTTTAATTGATAAATTTTTCATATATTAGCCTCCTATAATACCTCAGGAGCAAGAGATACGATTTTTGTATATCCTTTTTCACGAAGTTCACGAGCAACTGGCCCGAAAATTCTTGTTCCCTTTGGTTCTTTGTTATTGTCGATAATTACGGCAGCATTGTCGTCAAAACGAATATGTGAGCCGTCTGGTCTTTTTAGACCTTTTGTTGTTCTAACGATAACCGCTTTAACAACATCACCTTTTTTAGCAACTCCACCTGGGATTGCACTTTTTACACTGGCAACAATAATATCACCAATATTTGAACTCTTTCTTAAAGAGCCACCAAGTAGTCTAATACACATAATTTCTTTTGCACCTGTGTTATCAGCAACTTTAAGTCTTGTTTGTGGTTGTACCATATTGATTTCTCCTTATTTTGCCTTTTCGATAATTTTACTTACTCTGTGATATTTGTCTTTTGACAAATGTCTTGTTTCAACGATTTCGACTGTATCGCCTACATTGCACTCATTATTTTCATCGTGAGCCTTGAAATTTTTTGTTTTCTTAACTACTTTTCCATAAAGAGGGTGCTTAACATTGCTTGTAACAGCAACAGTAACAGTCTTGTCCATCTTGTTTGAAACAACAAGGCCTATTCTTTTTCTTCTTTCATTGCGTTCTTCCATTGTTTAATCCTCCTTATGCTCTCTTGCCAGCAAGTTCTCTTTCTTTCAAGATAGTCTTAACTTTGGCAATGTCCTTTTTTGTAGTATTTAACATCATTGGGTTTGTTAATTGACCAGTAGCGTGTTGAAAACGCAAATTGAAAAGTTCTACTTTTAGTGATTTCAATTTTTCGTTAAGTTCTGCTGTGGTCATATTCTTAAAATCTACCGTTTTCATTACTTGCTACCACCTTCATTAGTTTCTGTTTGTTGTTCTGCTTTTTTAACAAACTTGCATTTGATTGGAAGTTTGTTAGAAGCAAGTCTTAATGCTTCTCTTGCAACATCTTCTGGAACACCAGCCATTTCAAAAAGTACTCTTCCTGGTTTAACGACTGCTACCCAATATTCAACTGAACCTTTACCACCACCCATACGAGTTCCTGCAGGTTGTTGTGTAATTGGTTTGTGTGGGAAAATATCAATCCATACTTTTCCGCCACGCTTAATAAATCTTGTCATTGCAACACGGGCTGCTTCAATTTGATTTGACTTAATCCATGCTGGCTCAGTAGCAACTAGTCCATATTCGCCGTAAGCGATTTTGTTACCTCTTGTTGCCTTACCTGTCATTCTGCCACGCATTTGTTTTCTTCTTTTTACTCTTTTAGGCATCAACATCTTGATTTACCTCCTCTTTTGGAGTCTTTTTACCAATAACTTCGCCATTGTATACCCAAACCTTAACACCGATGATACCGAATGTTGTCAATGCTTCTGCAAAGCCATAATCAATATCTGCTCTTAATGTTTGAAGTGGCAAGCTACCTTCTAGATAGAATTCTGATTTTGCAATTTCTGCACCACCAAGTCTTCCACTAACCATAATTTTAACACCCTTGGCACCAGCCTTCATTGTTTTTTGAACGGCTTGCTTTGCAGCTCTCTTCCAAGCAACACGCTTTTCAAGTTGGCTAGCAATTGATTGTGCTACAAGTGTTGCATCAACATCAGGTCTTTTAACTTCCTTGATGTTTAATGTAATGTTTTTACTATCTGATAATTTTGCAAGTGCTTTTTTGATTACTTCAATTTCTGCACCCTTAACACCAATAAGCATTCCAGGGCGTGAAGCATAAACATTAACTGTGAGTCTGTTTTCAGTTCTTGCAATTTCTACTTTGGAGATACCACATTGATTGTAGTTCTTGTTAATATATTGACGGATTTTCTTATCTTCTAAAATATATTTAGAGAAAGTTTTTTTGTCTGCATACCAAGTTGAAGACCAATCTTTAATAACTCCAATTCTAAATCCATTTGGATTAACCTTTTGTCCCATTCTTTCTTCTCTCCCTTTTAATTTTGCTTAACAGTATCTAAAATTACTGTGATATGTGATGTTCTTTTTAATATTCTGTCGCCTCTGCCTTTTGCTCTTGGCATCATTCTCTTCATCAAAGGTCCTTCGTTAGCATAGCAAGCTGCAACAAACAAATCTTCTTTGTTCATTGAAAGATTGTGTTCTGCATTTGCAGCAGCAGAATTTAATACCTTCAAAATTACTGGTGAAGCATAGTGTGGAGTGTTTTCTAGTATTGCAACTGCTTCGTAGTATTTTTTGTTTCTAATTAAATCCAAAATTTTGCCTGCTTTCAAAGAAGCCATGTGGATATAACTAGCAGTAGCACGAGGGCGCTTGTCTTTTGTTTCAGCAATTCTTGCTGATTTTTCTCTAATTCTCTTTGCCATAATTTATCCTCCTATGCTTTTTTAACTGCTGTCTTTTCACTGACAGAATGTCCTTTGAAAGTTCTTGTTGGAGCAAATTCTCCAAGTTTATGTCCTACCATATCGGCTGTGCAGTAAACAGGGATATGTTTTTTGCCGTTGTAAACAGCAATTGTGTGACCAACGAATTCTGGGTAGATTGTTGAACTTCTACTCCAAGTTTTAACAACTTTCTTTTCGCCAGATTCGTTCATTTTTAATATTCTATTTTTTAACCTTTCTTCAATATAAGGTTTCTTTTTTAATGATCTACTCATGTTTTACTCTCCTAGTTTACTCTCTTAATGATAAATTTTGAAGAATTCTTTTTCTTATTTCTTGTCTTACCAACAGCCTTCTTACCCCAAGGTGTCATAGGTGCAGAGTGACCAACTGGGTTCTTACCTTCACCACCACCATGTGGGTGATCAACTGGGTTCATAACAGCACCACGAACATGTGGTCTAACGCCCATGTGACGCATTCTTCCTGCTTTACCAATATTTACAATTTCATGATCCAAGTTACCAACTTGACCTACTGTTGCACGGCAAGCAAGTACTACTGTTCTCATTTCTCCTGATGGAAGTCTTAAAGTTGCTCTTCCATTTTCCTTAGCCATTAAACGAACTTCGTTACCAGCACTTCTGCCGATTGCTCCGCCCTTTCCTGGTTCCATTTCTACATTGTGGATAACGATACCTACTGGCATACTGTCAAGTGGCATTGCGTTTCCTACCTTAACTTCAACATTCTTACCGCTGATAACTGTGTCACCAACATTAAGTCCGTTTGGAGCTAAAATATATCTCTTTTCGCCATCAGCATAATTAAGTAATGCGATGTTTGCTGTTCTGTTTGGGTCATATTCCAAACTAACAACCTTTGCTGGAATATCGTCTTTATTTCTCTTAAAGTCGATAACTCTGTATTTTCTTCTATTTCCACCACCGATGTGACGAACTGTTATTCTACCATAACTATTGCGTCCACCTGTCTTTTTAAGACTTGTTAGCAAACTCTTTTCTGGTGCAACCTTTGAAAGATTAGAATAATCAAGAGTGCTTAAATGTCTCATTGAAGGAGTGGTTGGTCTATTTGTTTTCAAAGCCATAATGTCCTCCTATTATGATAGACTATCGAAGAACTCAATAGATTTGCTGTCAGCAGTAAGTGTAACAAATGCTTTTTTGTAACTTGCTGTATAGCCAGATGTTCTTCCTCTATCTTGTGATTTTAATTTTCCTTGAACATTCAATGTGTTCACTTTTGAAACTTTAACCTTAAAGATGTTTTCGATTGCTTTTTTAATTTCTACTTTGCTTGCATCTTTTGCAACCATAAATGTGTACTTTTTGTTAGCAATGTCTGCATAACTCTTTTCTGTTAAAATTGGCTTAATAATAATATCATAATCTCTCATTATTCTGCGTAAGCCTCCTCAATTGTTTTGATTGCTTCTTTGCTTGCTAAAACATTTTTGTTTGCAACAATTTGGTATGTGTTAACAAGTTTTGCATCAACAACTTCCAAGTTTGGAATGTTTGCTGTTGCTCTCAACAAGTTTTCGTCAGCGTTTAATGTAACGAACAATGTTTTTCCAGCAAACTTGAAATTATCAATAACTTCTTGTGCAAGTTTTGTTTTTCCTGCTTCTAATTCGAAGTTGTTAACGACCTTAAATTCCTTGTTTGCAAGTTTTGTTGATAATGCACTAGCAAATGCTGATTTTCTTGTTGATTTATTAACTTTCTTTGAAAAGTCCCTTGGCTTTGGTGCAAATACAACACCACCACCTGTGAATTGTGGACCTTTTGTGTCGCCGTGACGAGCACGACCTGTATGTTTTTGAGCCCAAGGTTTTTTAGCATGTCCTCTAACTTCACTACGAGTTAAGGTGCTTTTGTTGCCTTGTCTTTGATTAGCAAGATATGCAACAACTACTTCGTGAATCAATGCTTCGTTATATTCAGCGCCGAAAACATTTTCTTTCAAGGTCATTGTTCCAACTTCTTCTGCTTTCAAATTATAAACTTTAACTTTTGGCATAATTTTTAACTCCTTTTATCCTATTTTGCTTTTACAGCGCTCTTGATTGTAACTATTGCACCAGTAGAACCAGGAATAGCACCTTTAATCAATAATATATTGCGGTCTGCATCAACCTTTACGATTTGAAGATTTTGGATTGTAACTTTTTCGTTACCATATTGTCCTGGCATCTTCTTGCCTTTTAATACTCTTGATACATGTGAGTTAGCACCAGTAGAACCAACTGACCTGTGTGTTAATGAAACACCGTGAGTCATTCTTAATCTGCCGTGATTCCATCTTTGAATAACGCCAGTGTATCCACGACCTCTTGTTTTACCAGAAACATCGACCATATCGCCTTCTGCAAACATATCACATTTGATTACTGAACCAACTTCGTAGTTGTCCATACCATCAATTTTGATTTCTGCAACATGTTTCTTTGGTGTAACATTGGCTTTTTTGAATTCGCCAAGTTCTGCTTTATTAAGTAAGTTTTCTCTTGTTTCCAAGAATGCTACTTTCAAAGCATCGTATCCATCTTTATCAACTGTCTTTTTTTGAATAACAGAAAGTGGACCTGCTTCTACAACAGTTACAGGAATAACTAAACCCTTGTCTGAAAAGATTTGTGTCATTCCAAGTTTCTTTCCTAAAAATTGTTTTTTCATCTTCCGTCACCGCCTTATAGTTTGATATTGATGTCTACGCCTGCTGGAAGGTCAAGTTTCATTAAACCGTCAACTGCTTTTGCTGATGGTGTTAAAACATCAATAATCCTTTTGTGTGTTCTAATTTCGAATTGTTCACGACTATCTTTGTGTTTGTGTGGTGAACGAATTACTGTTACAACTTCCTTGTCTGTTGGAAGTGGTATTGGGCCACTGATTGTGCAACCCAATTTTTCAGCAGTATGAATAATTCTTGCTGCTGCTTGGTCAATCAAAGAATGATCGAACGCTTTGAGTTTTATTCTAATTTTTTGTGTTGCCATTTTTCCTCCATTATTTTTGTTAAACAAGTATATATTAACACTGCCCCGTGTGTTTCCTGACTACGAACTTAAAAAAAGCGGAACAATGCGTCTTGTTTAATCGTTTGACTGGCTGTCAAACTAGTCGACCAAAATTCTCTCCACAAGCCATAATGACTGCTCGTGTAGTAACCTTTGGCGTCAACCCATAGTCCATAGCAGGTATATTGTATTATATCAAGCAAATAAAGTCAATAGTTTTTTGCAAGTTTTTCAAAATTTATTTTTCAACTTTTTTGCGGTATTTTTTGCTAAATATTTCACTTCCAAAATATACGATTTTATATTCTCAAACTCTTTATAAGCACAACAAAAAAGCCAGCACTATGGCTGACTTAAATTTTTTTATTGATATTTCATTTTATCTTTCGTTGAGTTTTTTTATTAGCAAATCAATATCTATTCCGTGAACGCTTGCGGCTTCCTCGAGTGACTCCATTTGAGCAGCAGGACAAGCAAAGCAATGCATTCCAAATCCCATAAGAATTGTTCCCGCATCTTTTTTATAATTAAGCACTTCGGCAAGTGTCATATCTTTTTTAATTTCTATTTTCTTTCTCATAACTTTCTCCTTTAACAAATATAGTATAAACTTTTATTTTATCGTTTGCAACAGTCAAAAATGATTTTTTCAAAAAACTTACAATTATTTGATAACCATATTGGCTTTAATTAAACATTCTTATCGTTTTTCATTATTTTGTTTTTTTGCTTTTTGATTTTTTTATTTGTGTATTGTCATATTATAGTAGCGAATTTCAATTTAGAGTTTAATCAAATTTTATTTAGCAAGAACACTTAAATAACAGCAAAATATTTAGTCAACTTTTACCAACAAATATATTCAATTTTTTATTTTATATTTTAAGGTTTTTATTCTACTTAATATATATTATATAACTATACTCTTACAATTTGGGCAGACGAAGTCGCCGTTGTCAATTTCCGTTCCGCACTTTTCGCATATCTTTTTGAAGCCACTTTGGCAGTTAAAGCACACTACCGCACTCTTTGGGTTTATTGAGCCACATTTTTTGCACTTTTTGTATGCAACTCTCGACTGCAACTGTTCCAAACTTTCGCTTGGCTGTGGAATATCGTCTATCTGTTCGTTGTCCATAAAATAGTCATCATCTACTGGCTCACTGCTGTTTTCCACCATTTGTTCTAATTTTTGCGATTGGCTAGCATTTTCCACTTGCCGTTCATCTTCACGCAAAGCACCGCCATTTTGATTATTTGAAAAGTTGTCTATGCTTTGACTATTTACACCATTTTGATTGATATTGTCTTGCACTTTTTGCAAGTCACTATTCACAACCGTGTTTTGACCGCTATTTTTGTTATAGGCATTTTGCAAGTCGTCAAAAGCAGGAATATCATTGGAAAAATCAAACCTTCGTGAAGTTGAATTTTTTTGTTGATAAGAACTATCATCTATATTTTGTTGATTATCGTCCGCAAACTGATTATCTTCAAATTCGGCTAGGGATTGATTTCCTTGCACATCGCTATTAGCCTGTTTTTTTGGCTGGTTATCACTTGCTTCACTATTACCCATTGAGTCATTGCCCGAATACTGCAAGTTTTGATAGCCGTTTTGATAGTCGTTTGCACTCCAACCATAGTTTTTATCATACCACCTACCGCTTGGGTTTGGAGCATTGTTATTTGGCTCGGCATTTTTTAGTTGTGGCTGATTATTTTCCAGCAAGTCACTATCATTTTTCAGTTGCGGTTGATTATTATCAAGTTGCGATTGTTTTTGCCTATCTACTTCAACATTTTCGTCAAATTTAAGTTGAACCGACTTATAAACCTTCTTTGGCAAAATAGTTTGTTCCACCAAAACTGACGAATATTCAACGCCGACATCTCGCATATTTTTGTTTAGGTACTCAATAAGCCCATCAAAGCACGAGTTATCTCTTTCGTATAATTCTTCTATTGTAGGCTTATTTTTTTGGACTTTTCTATCAACCAAAGTACCTGTCCAAATATCAAGTTGTCTTTCGGCAAGAGTGGTATTGATTAGACCATAAACTTTAAGTAGTGCATCTAAAAATAGTTGTGGGTCTTTTAGCGTAAAGGTATACTTGCCTTTTACAAAACAAGTTGAACCTAAAAATTGTTTGTCTTTTTTGATATAAATTCCTTCCACACTCGCAAAAGGCTTGTCTTTAATCTCGTTAAGATTCAAAAAGTAAATATCTGCATAAAACGAGTTTTTATACTTGCCTTTTTTGTTGGGAACATTGAGTTTTGCATTGCGGGTTAAAATTGGCAAATTTTCGATAGAAAGTTTGTGCTCACCACTAATAAATCTATCGCAAACTTTTTCCGCATACACCAAAAAACAAATGTAGCCTTCTGGAACAACAAGTGGTTTTCCAAGCGCAATTTTACTGCTACCCTTGGAACGAATTAAAAGTTCTGTTCCGGCAAATTTGCCTATCTTCACAGGTTTAACAAATAAGTTTTTTATTTTTTGAAATAAGCCCATACAATCTCCTAAAATTAGTATATCACAATTTTTTTTAATTACAAATTTTATTTTGTTCATCAACTTTTTGTTTTTGATAATAATTAGAAACTTGTCCACATATATTTTAGTAAAGACTTTGGAGGAAATATGAAAAAATTAACAGAACTTTTGGGCAAACCTGTTTTGAGCCTATACGAGAGTGTAACACAAGGTGTAGTAAAAGATGCCTTGTTTGACAAAAATTTTAAGAGATTAAAATACCTAGTGCTTTTTGATGATAATGAGTTTCAAGAAGAAAAACTAATTGGTATAAACGAAATTTACAGCAATGGCAAAAATGCCATAATTATCAAAAATGATGCCTGTGTCGACTGCGTTGCAAAAATTGTTGATGAGATTACAAATCCAATAAACAACCTTGTCTACACCACTTTGGGCTCACTACTTGGCACTGCAACAGACATTATTTTTGACGACAAATATTACATCAAAAAAATAGTACTCAATACTGGCACAGAGATTGATATTGAAAACATTGTAACTAGCGGTAAAGACGCTATGTTTGTTCAAGACCAAGACAACATTGTAAAACTTTGCTCTTTCAAAAAAAAGGCAGTATCAAACCCAACTAGCAACAATCAAATAAAAGTGGAAATATTAAATCGTAGTAAAGAGAATTATTCTCACGAAAACCTAGTAGAAACTTCGCTAGTAACCACTGAAAATGATTTTCAAAAAATTATAAATCAAACTGGCGAAAATTCAGTAGAAGACATTACAGTTAATAACACAACTGCTGAAAATAAAGAAAACGCTATTGATACTAATTATCAATATGCTGAACAAGATAATTTGGATACCAATAATGCAGAAAAAGTGCAACAAACAGCAGTGCCAATTAAGCCAAAAAAGAAAGTTATTTTGCAAGAAGATTGTTTGCCTAAAATAGTTGCTAGTAAAAACAACTTTTTAATAGGCCGAAAAGTAACCAAAAATATCTATTCATTCAACCACGAACTTATTATAAAGAAAAACACTCGTGTCACAGAAAAAACTATTGTAATAGCAAAATCTCATTCAAAAATTAAAGAACTTTCACTCTACTCTATTTAGCAAATAATTTTAGCCATAAATTTACCATTTACCTTCCTTAAAAAAACTTATAAAAAAAATTTAGCCAACAAAAAAACCACCCCAAAGGGTGATTTTTTATTTTATAAAACTATTTGTTGTCGCCAGAATTATCTGCTGGTTTTGATTCAATATTTTTGTTTGGTTCTTGATTTGTTAAATCTGCAAATGCAGAGAAATCAAATGTTGAATTATCTAGTCCTTGTGGCGCTGGCTTAACACTAAATGCAACTGGCTTTTTCTTTTTAGGTTTTTTTGCTACTACTGCTACTACTGGTTTTTTCGCTATTGATTTTTTTGCTGTTGCTGGCTTTTTGGTAGCAGGCTTTTTGGCGGTTGGTTTTTTAACCGTTTTTTTGCTTGCTGGTTTTTTTGCAGTTGATTTTTTTGCAGGACTCTTTTTTACAACAGTCTTTGTTTCAACTGGCTTTTCTGCCACAACTTCTGCCTTTTCAATTTGTTGTTGCAATTCCTTATATTGTTGTTCTAGTGTTCTTGTTCTCTCTTCAATTTCACGAGTGAGTTGTGCGTCAATTTTGTCTTGTTCATTTTGCTTGTCGTCTTCGTCCTTAACTTCTGGCAATGCTTCTTGTACGGCTTCTTTTTTGTTAGAAACTTCTTCCGCTGGGGCAACTACTTCCGCTGGTTTTTCTTCTTCTGCTTCCGCTTTATCTTCCACAGGTTTTTCTTCAACAAGTGCCACATCTTCAACTGGCTTTTCGTCTTGAACTTCTTGACTAGGTTGTTCTTCTACCATAGCAGGAGCATTTTCTTGTGCTTGCTCGTCACTTACTTCAAGATTATCAAGTGCCTTCAATTCGTCATCACTTAAAGATAACTTATCTTCATTTTCTTGCGCTGGTTGCTCATTTACTATTTCTTCAACAACTACTGGTCTTTCTTCGTTTGTAAGTGGTAAAACAACTGGCTCATTTTCTTTTAAAGATTCAACTTTTTCCTCTTTGTTTTCATCAGCAGAAGCATTTTCTTCTTGTGCAGGTTGTTGATTGTTAATATTTTGAGCATTTAGTTGTTCTAGTTCTTGACGCTTTTTGTCTTCGTCACGCTTTTTGTATGCTTTTAATTGCTTAATCTTTTCTTCGTCAGTGTAGTAAGACAATACGCCTTCTTTGTTGTAGTAATATGGGTTGCCGTCTGGGTCGTAGAAGAATTCCATGCCATCGCTATCAAAGTATCTTGAAACTTCACTATACTTTGCTTTTCTTAATCTTTCGATTTCTCGTTTTAGAACATTGATTTCGTTTGCTCTACTTTCAACTTCCTTGTTTGCACCGATGATTTCTTGATTTTTAATTGCAATGTCACGCTTCAAATCATCAACTGTATGTTTAAGGTCTTGAACTGTTGCATTTTCCTTAACCTTTTCTTCATACATAGCATTCTTTTTGATGATGTATTGTTCTCTGTCTTCAAGTTCTCGTTCAAGTTTATCTTTTTCATTTTTCAACTTGTCCATTTCTTCAAACACATGAGAATCTGCAATCTTTTTAAGTTCTTCGTAAATCTTGTCAGAATAGCCCTTAAAGTCATTAACAAGAGTTTTTTCTACCAAGTTTTTGTTGTTTTCAATTTCAGCACGCTTTCCGTTAATTTGCAATTCAAGTCTTTGCAAGTCTTGGTTGTATCTGTTGCCGTCATCTTCCATTTCCTTTTCAATAACTTGTTGCTTTTTAACTTCGTCTGCTTGTTGTTTGATAATATCGTTACCAACAATTTTGTTTGTTGTTGTATTGAGTTTTTCTCTCAATCTGTCGATAGTTTCTTTAATATCACGCAATTTTCGTTGATTGCTTTTGTTCTTTTCTTCGTAGTTTTTAGTGAGCAAGTCTTTTTGAGTTTGCAATGAATCAATATCGGCAAGCAAAATTTTTCTGTTACCGAGATAGAATTCACATTCCTTCATTGCTCTATCCATAATAAGCGAACCCTTAACACCCAATTTTGAGAAATCGTAGTTTTCGTGTTCCACTTGTGATAGTCTTGCTTTTTCGAGTTGCTCTTGTTCGTAAATTGCTCTCTGTTGCAAATATTCTTGAAGTGCTGGAATACCATCGGCAATTTCCTTTTTAGTGAACAAGATTTCGTAGTCAACGAATGGTGGGAATGATACCACTGCTCTATCTAGTGAATGTTGCATTTGGTCAAAGTTGTAGAATAAATCGTTAAGCAAAGCATTTCGTCTAGCACTCATAAGGCTGGCAAATAAAATTGTTAATGCAACCATTATTAGTGGAACAATGCTAGAACGCAAAACCAGTTCCATCACGCTGAGTGATGATGAAGCAAGTGAGCCCATTGTAAACATAAACACAATAATAGCAAAAAAGCCAACTATGTACTTTAATTGTTTAAGACATTGAACAAAGGCACTTGTTCTAAATGGCTTTGTAATACAATTATCTTCGGTCAAATATTCACTTGGTTTTTGTTGCCTGTTAACCATATATTTTTGCCATTGATAACGCATATTTTTTGGCATTCTATTTTTCATAATACGGTTAAATTCAACTATATTTTCGTCATTGACAAAAGGGTTGTCTAATAAATATCTGTTGATTTGTTTTACCTTTCTGTTTGTAACAGATTCAACTGAAAAATAAGCAACAATCAAACTAACAAGAATTATTGTTAATGTTACAGATAATCCAATAATTGTTAGCAAGTTTGTGCCAATTACAGTTCCTGCATTCTTAAAAAAATTAACAATGGCATTGAAAATTTCCATAAAACTCTCCTTGAAAAATCCTTAATGAGAAAAATTCTCATTTGATTACATACCTATTATAATATTTATTTTTTGCATTTGTCAAACAATTATTAGTTTATCAAGATAAAAAGAATAAATTATTTTTTTTACTACTTTTTTGCCATAAAAACTCTCGATTGCCTTTGCATAAAGGTCAAGTTGCAATTGATATTCTTTTTTAAGTCTTTCTTCATTAGAAATTCGTGAAGTTTTGTAGTCTACAAGTACTATTCCTTCTGGCTTTATTATCATTAAGTCGACCTTTCCTTGCACAAGTACTCTATTTTGATAATCAGTACTTAAAATGCTTGATAATTTTGGGTAAAAAATAAACTCTTTTTCCTTGTATAAAACATCGTCTATGCCTAATAGTGACGCAACTTGTTTTTTACATTCGTCAATCTTGTCACATTCTACCATTTGGGCATCTAACTGCGTCATATCTTGACTGGCTAGTAAACCAGCAATCACTTCGGTTGCAGTTTGACTTGTATTTGAAAAATCAATGTGTTCCATAACTTTGTGATAATTAGTCCCAATAGCAAGAAAATCAGTGTCATCATTTTGCTGTGAATTTGACTTGATTTTAAGGTCTTTGATATTGTAATCTACTTGCTCATTTTCAGTATTAAGAAGTGCCGTAACAGTGTTTTTGAATGCGTAAGGATTGCTATCAAACTTTATGTTAAAATATTCGTTTAACTGATTTTCAAATTCGAGATTAGGCAAAGTCTTTTTTTCACTACTATTTTCAAAAGAAATTTCGTTACTACGAAAAACTTTAACTTGATAATTTGTGTCATTTTCAGTTGTGCCAACACTCTTTTTATTCTTTATGGCAGAAAGCATTGTATCGCTTAATGAACCTAATATCCAAGCCAGATAACTCTTTGCATTTTTAATTTGAAAAGCACTATTTAACTTTTCTACATTTTCCACATCACAACTACCAACAATATAAAGCATATTTTTGGCTCTCGTTAGTGCAACATATAAAAGTCGCATTTCTTCCTGCTTTTCTTGTATCATAGTTTTGAATTTGAAAATGTTTTTTATGATACTTTCTCGCCAAGTTTTATTAAAAATATTATATGTCGACATACTTATGCCCAGTTGGTTGTTTTTAATAAGTTTTTCCTTCAAACTCATCGTGCTAAATTGTTTGTTTGTATCGGCAAGAAAAACAACTGGATATTCCAGTCCTTTGCTGGAATGAATAGTACCAATATAGACAGAGTTAAGGCTATCTTTAAGGCTTATGTCGGCAGTTTGGTGAGCCGAAAATTCGTCAAGGTAATTTATGAGTGCAGATAAATTATTATTTTCTATTTGTGATACTATTGAAATAAAATAGTCTATGTTTTGACACATTTCAAGATAGTTTTCAAATGACGAAAACTTTTTATCAAGGTCAAAAATTTTAATAATTTCCAGTAAAAGTTCACTTATTGAACCAGCACAAAGTTTTTTTCTTAATACTTCAATTTTAGCAAAAAATTCCTTAATTTTTTTAGACAATCCATCATCTTTTTCGGTGTAAAGTCTAACAGCATCACAAAAACTAACACCACTGATTGAAAATTTTATCTTTGCTAAATCATTATCAGTCAAGTCAAACATAGCCGCCTTCAAACTACTAGCAAGTGCAATATCATCTTGACTATTGTTAATAACTTTTAGAATATTAACCAAAACTTTTACTTCATAGCAATCAAAAATCGGCACTCTGTACTCACTATTTACAGGAATACCACAATTTGTTAACACACTTGATATATGCTTAATGCTCTCTTTTGTACGGGTCAAAATTGCAATATCTTTATAATCAATTTGCCTAAAATCTTTTATATCACTATCATAGATTTTTTTATTTTGCAACTGGGCTATCTGTGAAGCAATCAGCAAGGCTTCGGTGTCTATTTTTTTTGCTTCACTTAACACCGGCTTGTCTTCTCTTACCGAATAAACTTTTTCCGCTTGGCTTTCTTCTTCATCATCTTGTTTAGCGGTATCAACCAGTAAAATATTAACATTAGTTTGATTATTTGTTTTAACACTTTCGCCAAAAACAAGCCTTGAAGTATTTTTATAGTCAAGTTCGCTTGTCTTTTGCGTCATAATATTATCAAAGACTAGATTTGCAAATCCTAAAATATTTTTATCACTACGATAGTTTTTGTTTAGTGAAATAAGTTGTTTTTTGTCTTGGTTTGATAAATTTACAGATTTATTTATAAAAATTTGTGGATTACAATTTCTAAAATTATAAATACTCTGCTTAACATCGCCCACCATAAAAACATAGTTGTCGCTAGATAGACTAGAAATAATGGCTTCTTGAATTTCGTTTGTATCTTGATATTCGTCAACAAAAATTCCTTGAAATCTCTGCTGTAATTGTTTTTTTATATTTTCGGTTTTAAGTAGTTTTAAGGTGTAATGTTCAAGGTCATTAAAATCTAATACATTTTTTTCTCGCTTTAACAAGTCATATTCACTATCAAACTTTTTTACGATTTCGTATAACTTTCCTAGCATTTTTTTGTTAAGTGCAAAATCTTCCTGTAAAATTTTTTCATCTGGCAAATTAAAACATTTTTCATACTTTTCAAATTCAGTTTTGAAACTTTTTACCGCCGATTTTGTTTTTTCCAGCAATTCAATATCTTCACTCGTAAAGGTTTTATCACTTCTGTGCGTAGCAAATTTTATATCTTTATAAATTGCCGAAAGATTTTCAAACTCTGCATTTTTGAATGTTTGAATAGTTTGAAAATCGGTCTGTACAATTTGTAACAATTTTGCGTTATTTAATTGATTTGCTTTTAATAATAGCCCACCAAACAAATTATTAAAAAACTCTAAAACTCCCCCTATCTCTCCTTTGATAAAATCAACCGCTTGATTTTTTTCAAAGTCTAAATCATAACTCTTTTGTAAAGTATTTTCAAAAAAGTCGTCAGTTTTAGACTTAAAAAAGTCACTGAGTAAAATTATATTTTGCTTAAAAACCCCTTCATCTCGATTTTCGTAAAAGAGTTCTAGAATGTTATTAAATTCGACATCGGCATTTTGTTCATAACTTTCAATTACATT
Source organism: uncultured Clostridia bacterium (assembly GCA_934747255.1). Lineage (GTDB taxonomy): Bacteria > Bacillota > Clostridia > Christensenellales > UBA1242 > CAKVNM01. Next base: position 57,843 of record CAKVGH010000005.1, read on the forward strand.
ATCTAGTGCCTTGTTTTTTAGGTACTGACTAGTTGTATCTTCCAACACTTGAAAATTTGGGTCGATTTGAACAACATAGAAAAATTCTCTCAACATATTTTGGCAAAACTTATGCAAAGTGCTAATATTTGCGATACTTAAATTTTCCAATTCTTGTTGATAATAATTATCATTTACTGCTAGTTTTTCCAATTCCGCCTTTAATCTCGATTTCATTTCGAGTGACGCAAGTTTTGTAAAAGTAACTACTAACATATTGTTAAGACTAATTTTCCTAGTACCCAAAAAGTCTAATATTCTTTCAACCAAAACTTTTGTTTTACCACTACCAGCACTTGCCGAAACTAGCAACCTTTTTTGGTCACTATGAATTGCTTCATTTTGCTCGGGAGAAAAAACAAGTTTTTCGTTAGGCATTTTTATCCTCCATTATTTTTTCAAAATCTTGTTTTGTTAGTTTCTTATCTTGCTGTCTTTCGCCACCAACATTGTAATCGTACTCACACAAAACCGCAAACGGACAACTTTGACAAGCATTCTTTATTGGACTGGGTTCAATATAGCCATCTAAAATTTCTTCGGTTGCATTTGCTACCAATTTATGACAGTAGTTTTTTATAGCCAAAAACTCTGCTGGCGATAATGCATATTTGCTACATTCTGCTGATAGCCCAGTACTTGTAAATTTAATCTTAAAAATATCGCTTTGTTTTACTTGTTCAGTTTGCAAACTATTATCAAGCCTTTTCATTAAATCAACAGAATCCGTCATTATTCCGCAATACTTATCATTTGCTTGTTCATCAATAAATTTGTTTTTTATTGGTATGTAAAAAGCACCAACGGGCACAATATCATACATTTTTTCAAGCAATGATAGGTAAATAATAGTTTGAATTTTATTACCATAATATGTGCTAGAATAAGAAAAATCACTTTTGCCTGTTTTGTAATCAAAAATCACAAAATAGTTATCAATCATATCAACTCGGTCAATTTTTCCTACAATTTTTAGCCCTGAAATATCGTCTTTTGATTCCACTTGTTTTTCCACATACTTTGGCTTAAAATCGCTAACAGATAATTGCGATTGAATTTTATCGCATAGTCTTTGTGCTTCTAAAATCAAACTTTCCGCCTTAAATTTTTCAATGTCCAATTTTCCGTCCATTTTGCCAAAAGATGTAATTAAACACTCATCAATCAATTTGTCAATTTGTTTTTTGGAAACTGAATAATTATTGTTGTTGTATAAAACAACAAATTTTTCTGCAACAAGGTGCAAGAAAGTTCCTACATCAACTTTTTTAATGCCGTAAACTTCCCTTTCCTTTAACCTTAAACCATATTGTGCAAAGTGCTTGTATGGGCAGTTAAAATACCTTTCTAATTGGCTAATAGAAGTGTGCTTTTTTGGAAAAAACAGTGGCAAAGCAATGTCTTTGTCTAAAATATGCTCTTTTTTTGTATAACCACTTTGTGTAAGATTTTGAGCAGATTTAATGTATTCATTAGTTATTTTTAAGCTCTTTGTAATTTTTCGAGTATGCTCAAAACTACCAAACAAGTGCAAATAATTTTTTCCCTTAAATTTAAGCAATTCGGCATCATCAAACTCGTTTGCGATTTTAAGTGTTTCCAAACCTTTTCCGTCAGCAGTAACAAATAATTTTTTTATGCTACCAAAAATTTCACTAGGCTTGGCTGGCGACATAAACGACAAACTTGGATACGATATACAAACTTTTTCTGCCGACAAAATTAGTTCAAACAACTTGTATTTTTCTGTCTTATTAACAAATCTAATACTTGGGTTTAGAATGTTTTTTGAAGATAAGTATTCAATTTCGCTATCGGTTATTAGCCCACAATCATTTTTATACTTTGGCAACTCGCCATCAACCGCCCCTACTATAAATAAATATTCATTAGGATAAAAGGACGAGTGAGTACAATCCCCAATGTAAATTTTATCAACGCCAAGCGGTACGCTAGATAGACTTGTGCAGGAAAGCAAACTGTCCAGCAAACACATAAAATATTCACACGAAATTTGTTCGTCATAAATATATTTTAGATACTCCAAACAAGACAACAATTTTTGATATGCTTGCAAGGTCGCACGCTGAAATGAAAGGTCACTTTCGTTATCTGTTCCCATTTTGCCAAGCATATTTTTACAATCAAAAACTTCCAAAGCGGAAAGAAGTAAGTCTGCAAAGTCCTTAACTGTTACCGCTTGTTCAAACTTGGAATAAAGTGCAGTTAATTCCTGCATCAAGCTTTGTCTTATAGTTTCAAATTCATCATCAATAAAACTATTAAGCACCATTTTGTTTTTAATTCCGCATTTTTTATAGTAATTTTCAAATTTTTCTATTTCTAGAATGTTTTTTTTCAAAAATGGGCTTTTTAATACATCAAAAAGATAGTCTTCAAAAAAGGCTGTGTTAAAACAGTAAAACAAGTTGATTAAAAATCTTCCTAAAATATGCTCTTTTAGTGACGACTGGTAATCAAAATAATACGGCAAATTGTATTCATTAAAAACTTGCGTAAAAATGCTTTTATAGGAATCAAAATTGGTGCAAGCAATATTTATCTTATCAAAAGGGATATTTTTTTCTAATCTTAATTGTTTTATTTTTCTAGCCACATAATCTACTTCTGCCTTGTTATTCTCGGCTTCAAGTAACATATAATTGTTTTGACAAATAGCAGGCTTTACATTTCCAAGTGCAAACAAGTTTTTAGCCAAAAATTCATTTTGTGTGGAAATTGGCACGATTATATTTTCAATTTCATAATCAACACCATTTTGTCTTAACGACTGCATAAATGACTGCAATGTTTCATTTAAGTAAATGTGTTTGTTGCTTTGAACGGTGTTTGCTGATAGACCAATAGTAAAATTTTTGCTTTGTTTTGCAATTTTGCAAAGCGATTGCATTTGAACATAACTAAATGTTTCAAACATTCCAACAAAAATGTTTTTATCTGCAAAAAAATTGCTTTTTAGTATAATTTCGTTGAATTTTTCCAGCAAACTAGCACTATCAAACATATTTTTTGATAATTTTTCGTATTCACTATAAACAAATTTAATATCTTCCAACTTCAAACACAAATTCAAATTATTTGATTTGGTTGATACTTCATTTGGCGATATTCCGCTGGTTTTTAATTGCAAAATTGTGTTATAAAAATTTTCACTCAATGTACTCGTAAGTGTGTTTTTTATAAGCCCTAATTTTTGATAATTATCAAGCAAAATCTTGGAAACAAGCATTTGACCACTTTGACTATTTAATAGTTCCATTTCGCCCAATTTGCCGTCACATAATCTTTTGACAAGTCTTGTTAGACTCATAATTTCCACATTGAACGAACTTTCGATTTGTAATCTTTCAAAAAGCAATTTTTCGGCATTCATCGAAAATTTATCAGGCACGATAATTATATTTTGACTTGAAAAATCTTTCCTTACTTGCCCCACCCTGTCTAGCAAAGAATAAAAACTTTTCAGTAGCGAATTTGAACAAACTATTTTTGCTTTACTCATACAAATATGATAGCATTTATAAAAAAATTAGTAAATAAATTGTTTATACTATTTTTTGCCATCAAATTTTAATTTTGTTAAATTCTTTTTGCTGTTTAGGTAGTTAAGCACATCTTTGCAATACTTATCTAAATACCTATACAAAAACTTTGCTTCGCTATGCGGTAACTTGCGAAGAAGGTAGATTAAATCTAATTCTTCGTAAGTTAAATTATCTATTGTTACCAAGTCTTCCATATTGATATTGTATTCTCGTTTTGCGTGAATGTCAAATATTTATTCTCGTTTTGTGTGATAATAAATTTATGAAAAACAATTTAGCAAAAAATCTAGTTGCATTAAGAAAAGAAAAAGAACTCTCCCAAAAAGACATTGCCAAAATTTGTAATACAACTTTCCAAACAATTTCTAGATGGGAGAATGGAACTAATGAACCCGATATTGACACACTAATTTTGTTGTCTAGTTTTTTTGGCGTCACAATAGATGAACTAATAAAAAATTAACTTATTAAAAAGTCCTTTAGGGGTTAACACTTTTGAAGCTAGCACAATAGAAAATAGAAACAATGTAAATTTGATGAAAAGTTCCTTTATTTTTAATTAAAATTATCCATGTAATATCATGATAGTTTGTCCAAAATACAATCATGTCAAGTTTTTCAATTAAGCTAATGTGTTAAATTATTATGTTTTTTCTTTTTTCTTTTTTTGGGGACAAGAAAAGAAAATGTTAATATATAAACCACCCCTATAAAAAGTGAAATTATTATTATTGTTAGAATAATGTCTGAACTGCTTTGCTTTAAATTATTATTGTTATTATCATTTGGATTATTAGGATTTGGAGCAATAGATTCTTCTTTTTGTAAATTTATTATCATTGTTGTGTTTTTGTAATTAGTCTTGTTTTCGCCCACATAGATTGCAGTTGCACTCGTTAACTTATCCACCAATAAATTTGAATTTTCCCATTGCCAACCAGCAGGCAAATTGATATCAGACAAACTTGTTGCATTGCTAGGAATTTTTATTTCACTATTGGGTTTTATTGGCACATCAATCGGCAAAATTTCAAACTCTAAAATTAAACTTTCCGTGTATTTTCCCATTCCTTTTATTATGATTTTAGCAATGCCAACATTTATATTGTTTTTGTAGGAAATGGTAAAATCTATATTTTCTATTAGAATTTGTGAATTTAGGATTAAATTTACCTTTGGACAAAGTTCTTGACCAGTAAAAGAAACAGAAGAAATGTTGCCATGTTGAGCAGTGGAAATATCAATTTTTTGTTCAGTTCCTTCATTTTCTTGCAAAACTGTATAAGCTTTTATTCTTCCAGCATAATTTATGCTATTCCAACCATAAGAAGATTTGTAATGTGTGTTTTCACTTGAATTAAGTGAGTATAGAATATATGCACTTCCGCCACTATTGCTACTGACATTTACAACAACAGAGTAGTATGTGCCATTATCAATTTTTGCCAAATTATTTAGTAAAATCGTGTGATATCCCCCATAATCCAAAACTCGCTCGCCACTTGCAGACAATGTTCCGCTTTCTGGATTTTCGGGGTCAGTTAAGTCGGTGTAAACTTGAACTTTGCAGGTTAGGTTATATCCATAAGTTGCTACATTAACCGCTTTCACATATTCGTTATGAGTGTTATCGCTTTTCTTTGCCATAAACACATTTGAAACGCATTTTGAATTGTTTTCACTTCGCATTGGTGCGTCTAGAACATTGTCGTAAAAATAGTTAAAATCAAATTCCGACTTGCTTGCATATTTAAACCCACAAGTATTACCAATTGCACTATCATAAGAAAGGTAAAAGTAAGGAAGGGAATTATAACTGTTTTTAATTATCCAACCACCATTTTGACTGGCGATTTTTGGCCGAAAATTGTTTGCTGGAATTGTATCGTCCCACCCAACTATAGTCATTGCGTGAGAAATTCCATCACTAGTTTCACCTTTTGTGTTGTAGTAACTTACTTCTCGAGCGTTGAAATAAGACCCAGTTATTGCACCATATTTTACTATTGCTTTTTTTATTTCAGCTATTCTGTATGGCTCGGTATTATAGAAGTCAATTTGTTCGGCATCTAATAGTCTATATAGATTGTTTTCATAGGCATCAGCTTTTGTAGCCACATTTCCAGCTACAGGGGCACACCATTGGGATAACATTAAAAATGTGTTATGCGAACTTCCTGTTACATTCCATTTATCATTTGAATAAATGCCACTAGTGTTTCCAAGTGGGTCAGCATCTCTATTATGTGTTCTGTATGCAATTTGTGTTGGAGAAAAACGCAGAGTGTCTTTTGTGTTGTTGTCCAACTTATCTTTTAAAATTGATGTTTCAGACGCACTTGCAGTTGCATAAGCCCAGCAAATATCTGTGTTTTCTTGGTCAAGATTTGGGGTTACGATATCATAATCGCAGCTGTTATATTTCTCTTGACTAGCAATTTTATCAATACTTATTGTGTTAAGTGTGATTACATTAGATGTTGTGTCAGCAAAAACAATATCATGCTTAATTATGGTTGGAAAACATGATAAAAGCAATATTAACATTACTAAAACAATAATTATTTTCGTTTTTTGTTTTTCAAGACATCTTTTCATAATATAATATTAACATATTTTGCTATTTGGCGTAAATAAAGATTGATAGTTTTAGAACTTACATAATAAAAGACAAGGAACAATTCGATATTCCTTTTGTCTTAGTTTCAAAAATTATTGACTAATTTTAAGTTTTTACTTTATTAAAAGACTTTTTTATTTTTTTATTTATGATTCTTTGAAAATTAAGTATTATGTATTTTAATTTTTGCAATTTTTAATTTGCCACTGTTTGCTCTGCTCTTTTTTGAGATATACTATCTTTTATCTTATAGCAAAGTCTAATTACAAAGTAAAGTCCTACACAAAGCAAAATAAACACAAGATAAACTAAAAATTGAATAAACGGATAAAATGTAAATGCGCCAATATTGAGTATTGGAACAAAAAGTTTTCCTAAAAATGCCACAAAGCCTGTTGCAACTTCGGCATCGAACATAAATAGATAATTTGCACTGTAAAAATTGTTACCAGTAACTTTTGCTATCATATTGAATGTAGAGCCTAATGCAAGCACAACAACAAAATAAATTGTAAAACCTATCAAGCAGTCTTTAAGTGCTTTTTTATCAAGTCGTGGAAAAATTTTGAATAATAGTGCCAAAATTGGAGCAACCAAAACATTAGTGTGTTCATAAATAAAGTGCATATTATATAGATAAAACAAACCTTTTCCTTGCAAATCTGGAACAAATAATGCGAACATAATTCCAACAACATTTACGATAACTGTAAAATTAAAAAGCTTTCTACTTTTAGTAATTAACGATAAAATAATCAAGTACGAACCTATATTGCATAATTGGAAAGGCAATTTTTTTATTGTAATGCTAATTGCTCCAAACATTTGATTAAACTGGTAAAGAAGCGAAAGTGCAAGTGTCATACAAACTACCATTTTAGTTTCATTATCTCTATTTCTAAAAACATAATAGATTAAAGGAATTTGACCTATGGTAATTATAATCCATAAAATATGAGAGAATGACCACGCACTGAAAATTATATTCGACCAGCCAAAAATGTGTTGTGGTACATAAATTGGCATTGCCACAATAAGTAGTAGCGGTAAAACAACAAAGTATTTTATTAAATCTTTTGACGAAGAAACATTAAAAAATTGTTTTTCTTGAAAAATCAAACTAACAACAATAGTTAATTCTAATAACCACTTAATTCCATAACAAAAACTTCTAAAAGTATTATTTAATAAAAATGCTTTGAAGCCTTCACTTAAAGAACCAATGGAATTTAGTCCCCGACCTAAACTTGATGTAGCATATTGCATGTACATTGGATACATACAGATACTAACAACCGTCATAATTAAGCAAAATGTGTTTGCTATATTTTTAATAGTTTTATTTTTGTAAAACACAGCAATAGGTAAAATGACAAACGAAAGTGCACTAAACCATCTTACTAACGCAAAAGATGCTTCCGTTGGCGTTATAGCAATTTCATTCTGTTCCAAACATCTAGCAAAACTATCTGGTAGCAATATTCCTACAAGCACTAACGAACAGTAAATAACTACTAATACTTTGAGAATTTTTGTCATTATTAAATCAAACTTTTCGTTATTTGCAAAAAATTTGTATTTACACAAAAAATAAACTCCAAAAATTAACGCCATTGCTATTAAAAAAAACAAATAAAACATATCTTTAACCTTTTTAATAAATTTTATCTTACCAAAACATTATAATATAATCTATCAAAAAAACAAAAACCTTTTGAAATTTTGGTGAACGAAAAGTTTTTTTCAACTTATAAAATTACTATTATAACAATACCAAATCATAAAAGGTAATAAGACAACAGAAAAAGTATAAAAAAACCGTGCCAAATTGACACGATTTTTTGTTTACTTAAATTATTCAATAATTTTTGAAACAACACCTGAACCAACTGTTCTGCCACCTTCACGGATAGCGAAACGAAGTCCTTGTTCAATAGCGATAGGTGTAATCAATGTAATTGTCATTGAAACGTTATCGCCTGGCATAACCATTTCAACGCCTGCTGGAAGTTCGATTGTTCCAGTAACGTCTGTTGTTCTGAAATAGAATTGTGGTCTGTAACCATTGAAGAATGCTGTATGACGGCCTCCTTCTTCTTTCTTCAAAACGTAAAGTTGTGCTTCAAATTTTGTGTGTGGGTGGATTGTACCTGGTTTGCAAAGTACTTGTCCTCTTTCGATGTCTTTTCTATCAACACCACGAAGTAATAAACCAACGTTATCACCTGCTTGTGCTTGGTCTAGTTGTTTTCTAAACATTTCTACACCAGTAACAACTGTTTGTTTGTTAGCGCCCATACCAACGATTTCTACTGTATCGTTAACTTTAACAACACCTCTTTCTACTCTACCTGTAGCAACTGTACCACGACCTGTGATTGTGAATACGTCTTCTACTGGCATCAAGAATGGGTCATCAATATCACGCTTTGGATCAGGAATGTATGAATCAATAGCGTCCATAAGTTCATAAATGCATTTGCATTCTGGACCATCAACTTTTCCTGCTTGTGCAGCTTCAAGAGCCTTTAATGCTGAACCACGAATGATTGGAGTATCGTCCCCTGGGAAATCATACTTGTTCAATAGTTCACGAATTTCCATTTCAACTAAGTCTAGAAGTTCTGGGTCGTCAACTTGGTCACATTTGTTCATAAATACTACGATATATGGAACACCTACTTGACGAGCAAGCAAGATATGTTCTCTTGTTTGTGGCATTGGGCCGTCAGCAGCAGAAACTACCAAGATAGCACCGTCCATTTGAGCAGCACCTGTAATCATGTTCTTTACATAGTCAGCGTGTCCTGGACAGTCAACGTGTGCATAGTGACGCTTTGCTGTTTCGTATTCAACGTGAGCAGTATTGATTGTAATACCTCTTGCTCTTTCTTCTGGGGCTTTATCGATTTGGTCGTAAGCCATAGCTTGTGCTTCACCCTTTGCAGCTAATGTACAAGTAATTGCAGCTGTAAGAGTTGTTTTACCGTGGTCAACGTGGCCAATAGTACCAATGTTAACGTGTGGTTTTGTTCTTTCAAATTTTGCTTTTGCCATTTTTGAAAATTCTCCTTATAAATATTTTTTGATTACCTTTGTACTTTCGCTATTTCTAGCACCCACCAAAGATAAATAGGGTTTTTTACCCTTTCTCCATTATTATAGTATAAAACAATTTGTAAATCAAATTTTTTTAACTATTTTTTTGGAGAAAAGTTAATTTTTAATTATTCCTTCTTTGCTCTTTCGCCAATAATCTTTTCAGCGATATTCTTTGGAACTTCTGCATAATGGTCAAATACCATTGTAAATGTTCCTCTACCTTGTGTTGTAGAACGAAGGTCTGTAACATAACCGAACATTTCGGCTAGTGGTACTTGTGCTTCAATTTTTTGAATACCAAATTCAGCAGTAGCACCTTGCAAGATACCTCTTCTTGAAGTTAATCCACCCATAACATCACCTAAGTAATCATCTGGTGTTTCAACATTAACTTTCATAATAGGTTCTAGCAAGCAAGGATTTGCCTTTTTAGCACCTTCTTTGAATGCCATACTTCCTGCAATATGGAATGCCATTTCTGACGAGTCAACTTCGTGGTAAGAACCATCATATAGTCTAACCTTAAAGTCAACCATTTCATATCCAGCCAAAATACCATTCTTGGCTGCTTCTTGGATACCTTCATCAATTGCTGGGATATATTCCTTTGGAATAGCACCACCAACGATGTTATTGATAAATTCGTAACCCTTGGTTGGTTCGTTTGGTTCAAGTTCGATTAAACAGTGACCATATTGACCTTTACCACCTGATTGACGAATGTATTTTCCTTCGGCAGAAACTTTGTTTTTGATTGTTTCTTTGTAGGCAACTTGTGGACGACCAATGTTACATTCAACATTAAATTCTCTACGAAGTCTGTCTACCATAATATCTAGGTGAAGTTCTCCAACACCTGCGATAATAGTTTGTCCTGAATTTTCATCAGTCCAAGTTTTGAAAGTTGGGTCTTCCTTTGTAAGTTTAATCAAAGCAAGTACCATCTTTTCTTGGTCAGCCTTTGTTTTTGGCTCGATTGATTGTTCGATAACTGGGTCTGGGAAAGTCATACTTGATAGAGCAATTGGGTGTGCTTCATCACAAAGTGTATCACCTGTAACTGTATCTTTAAGTCCAACTAACGCAGCAATATCTCCTGCACGAACTTCATCAATTTCCTTTCTTTCGTTAGCGTGCATTCTAACGATACGACCAATTCTTTCTCTCTTTCTTGTTCTTGGGTTATAAACATAAGAACCCGAAGATAAAACACCTGAATAAACACGGAAGAATGTTAAGTTTCCAACAAACTTATCGTCCATAATCTTGAACGCAAGTCCAGCAAATGGAGCATTGTCGTCTGTCCTTCTAACTTCTTCTTGGTCTGTTTCTGGGTTAATACCTGTGATGTGGTCAACATCAACTGGGCTTGGCAAGTAGTCAACAACTGCATCAAGCATTGGTTGAACACCTTTGTTTCTTAAAGCAGTACCGCAGATAACTGGGTTGATTTTAAGTTCACAAGTTGCTTTTCTAATTGCTTTTTTAAGTTCTTCTTTTGTGATTTCTTCGCCAGCAAAATATTTTTCAAGCAATGCATCGTCTGTTTCAACAACAGATTCAATCATTTTTGCTCTGTATTCTTCTGCTTTTGCTTTGTATTCTTCTGGAATTTCTGTTACATTGAAAATTTTTCCATCGTCTTCGTTGTAGATAATAGCGTGCATTTCAATTAGGTCAATAATTCCTCTAAATGAAGATTCTTGACCGATAGGAATTTGAATACAAACTGGGTTACCTTTCAAACGAGTTTTTACACTCTCGGCAGCCTTGTAGAAATTGGCATCATCTCTATCCATTTTGTTTACGAATACCATTCTTGGAACTTTATATTCGTTTGCTTGTCTCCAAACAGTTTCACTTTGTGGTTGAGCACCTTCTCTTGCAGCAAGGACAAGTATCGCACCGTCCAAAACTTTAAGTGATCTTTGAACTTCAACTGTAAAGTCAACGTGTCCAGGAGTATCAATGATATTGATTTTATTGCCTCTCCAAATACAAGTAGTACAAGCAGAAGTAATTGTGATACCTCTTTCTTGTTCCTGAGCCATCCAGTCCATTGTTGCTTCACCTTCGTGAACTTCACCAATTTTGTGACTGATACCTGTATAATACAAAATTCTTTCGGTTGTGGTTGTTTTACCAGCATCAATGTGTGCCATAATACCGATATTTCTTGTATTTTCTAGACTGTAATCTCTAGCCATAATTTTTCTCCTTTTTTGTATTGAAACATTTTCTCAATTTGAAAAAATGTGTTGTCTAATACTGATAAAGCATTGTATTAGAACTTGAAGTGAGCAAAAGCCTTGTTTGCTTCTGCCATTCTGTGCATTTCATCTTTACGCTTAACTGCACCACCTGCATTGTTGTAAGCATCAACGATTTCTGCTGCAAGTTTGTTGTCCATATCTCTTTCGCTACGCTTTCTAGCAAAGAAAACTAGCCATCTAATTCCTAGTGTTTGTCTTCTTTCTGGACGAACTTCCATTGGTACTTGGTAGTTTGAACCACCTACTCTGCGTGCTTTTGTTTCCAAAACAGGCATACAGTTTTCAAGAGCCTTAGAAAATACTACAACTCCGTCTTGACCTAATTTTTCACCTGCTTTATCAAATGCACTGTATACTATATGTTGAGCAATACTTTTCTTTCCATCAAGCATGACTTGATTGATAAGTTTTGCTACTACGATGCTATTAAATTTTGGATCTGGTAAGATATCTCTTTTAATAGCGGCATTTCTTCTTGGCATAATAATTATTCCTTTTTATAAATTTATATATCATCTTATTAAAGATTTATCGACTTTTTAATTTTGTTTTAGTTAAGTTAGCAGAAGACGACTATTTAGGTCTTTTTGCACCATATTTACTACGGCTCTTCTTTCTGTTAGCAACACCAGCGGTATCAAGTGTACCACGAACTATATGGTATCTAACACCAGGTAAGTCCTTTACACGACCGCCACGAATCATAACAACGCTATGCTCTTGAAGGTTGTGACCAATTCCGCCAATATATGTTGTACCTTCTTGACCATTTGAAAGTTTTACTCTGGCAATTTTTCTCAAAGCAGAGTTAGGCTTTTTAGGTGTTGTTGTTGTAACTGATAGACAAACACCACGCTTTTGTGGGCATTCTTGAAGCAATGGGCTTTTTGATTTTTTGCTTGTTTGCTTTCTACCTTTACGAACTAATTGATTTATTGTTGGCATAATTTTTCCTCCTTAAAAAATTGATAACAATCGGTTTCAACCCAAACTAATTGTTACTATAAAGAGAGAACTAAAACAAAATTCCTTAAAAAATCGCAACATTTTTTAATTAACCTTGATTGAGTTATGCTCTCTAGTTATTCCAGTTATTACTGGAACTAACAGGATTTTAGCATATCCTTTAATGTGCTAATTTTAGTTTGAAAATTTGTGATTGCACACAAAAAAACAAACTTTACAAAAGTACGAAAATAATTCTAACAAAAAAACAAGACATTGTCAACATTTTTTTGATTTTTTTGTCTTGTTTTTTTAATAGATTTTTTATTGTTTTTTGATACTAAATTTCAATATAATTTTAAGCAAATTTTTAGTGCTTTTTACTGCAAATTTTATATTATTTTTGGAAACCGTTTTTAACATTATTTTTCATTGTAAAATTTTTATAAATCAGTATTTTCATAAATATTTCAATTGAAAAATTAAATGAAAATTTGAAAGCATATAAAAATTAAAAATGCTCATTACATATTGAGCATTTCTAATTCTTCTTCATTCAATTGTTCGTTCATATCTTTGTTAGCTTGTCTCATTGTCTTTGCACGATTATATTGCTTTGCTTTTCTAGCAAGTTTTTGTTCAAATTCATCTTTTTGATAATCGCTAGAATAAATTGCGTTACCTGCCATATGAGTTTCTTCAAAGATACGATTGCTTGCACTAACAAGTGATTTTGCATCTAGTTGGCTAATAACATTTTGATTAGACTTTGCATCAACTTTGCCAGTTTCAATAGTACTCATAAATCCATCAAGATATTCCTTAGTTGTTCTATAATCTCTTGCCATAGCTGTTATCACTTTGTTTTCCATTAGTCTTTCTCCTTGAACACTTGTATTGTAGCACACAAAAAACCATTTGTAAATACCCTTTTTGAAATTTTTTTGTTTTTTTATGGTTTTTGAGTATGCAAATAATTTTTATCAAAATTACTTTATTTTATAATTAGTACAATCCAAACAATAATAAAATCGTTTTTTACCAATCCAATTTTTTATCTTGTTTTGATAAATAAAAAAGCACCAATTTAGTGCTTTTTGTTATATTATTCAACTTCCTTTAACTTAAAAGGTTTGCCTGGGACAATTTCATCTTCTATTTCATCAATATCATCATCAATCAAATTTTCAAATGGTACCTTTTGAATGTTTGCTGTTGCGTCACCTATCTCCGAAAATACAAGTTGTACAATGTCTTTTGGGTGTTTAACCTGAACATCTTCAAACTTTGATGGAACTGGAAAATCTTCTTCCATTTTGATAGCACATTCGCAATAAGCATCTAAAAATAATTTTGCTCTAATATATGCCTTTTCGATTGTTTCGGCTTCGGTAAACACTCCTAGGTCGTGAAAAGCCACGGCGTAATTTTCGTTGTCTTTGTCGGCATAAATAACACAAGGATATAAAAATCTTTTCATCTACTGCTCCTAAAAGTATAGTATTACTTACAATATGAGTTTATCACATTATTTTGAAAGTCCAAAATAAATTTTATAAATTTTTTGCAAAATTAGTACCTTCAAAAACTAAAACGATAATAGCAATAAAAAACACAATAAATAATAATTGTGTTTTCTTTTGTTTTAATCTAATGAATATTTAATAATTGAAGTCCCCTTCACATTATCTTTTGATACATTATTATATTGTGTAATTGTATTTGTTTTTGCATCATATTTAGCCATATTTACCATTCCATTAGGGTGTTTAGCCATATGATTTGAACCATCAATTTCCTTTTTTGAACCATCAAGAGTTTTAATCATTTGTTTTATGGCTTTTTTGAAATATTCCTTGTCCTGCAAAATATATTCTTCTTCACTTAAAATCGTTGCGTCCATATAATCACCTACTTTGTTTTAATTATATATGTTTTAATTTCGCCCGTCAAGTCTTTGATAGTTCCTATGTAGAATTTTTTTCACATAAAAAAACAAGGACAAATTGCCCTTGTTTAATAAATTATTCGTTGTCATCACCTATATCGTAATCGTGTTCAAAATCCTTTGCTTCTTTGTATTCATCAAAAGCATCTTGGACTTGTTTTGGCATAACATCACGATATTTTTTAACACCTGTTCCGGCTGGAATAAGTTTACCGATAATAACATTTTCCTTAATACCTTGCAAAGTATCTACCTTGCCACGAATTGCGGCTTCGGTAAGAACCATACTTGTTTCTTGGAATGATGCAGCAGATAAGAAACTTTCTGTTGAAAGTGCTGCTTTTGTGATACCTAAAAGTAATGGTTTTGCTGCGGCTGGAACTCCGCCTTCTTGAATAACTCTTTGGTTTTCTTCTTCAAACTTGTTAATGTCAACAAACGAACTTGGAAGCATTGTTGTTGTTCCTTGTTCTTCGATTTGAACTTTTCTTAACATTTGACGAATGATAATTTCCAAGTGTTTTGGGTTAATATCAACTGATTGTGCTGAATATACAGCCAAAACTTCATTTAACAAATATTCTTCTACTGGTTTTACACCACGAGTTCTCAATAAGTCGTCTGGGTATATAGCACCCTTTGTTAAAGGTGTACCTGGCTCAACAAAATCGCCATCTTTGATAAGCAAACTAGAACCGAATGGCAAAGTGTAAACTACATCGCCTTCGCTTGTATGAACTGTTGCAATATCAAGTTTATCTTCCTTTCGTAATGAAACTTTACCAGAAACTTCCGAAAGAGTTGCAAGACCTTTTGGTCTACGAGCCTCAAATAATTCTTCTACACGAGGAAGACCTCTTGTAATATCGCTTGCTGTTGAAACACCACCAGTATGGAAGTTTTTCATAGTAAGCTGTGTACCTGGTTCACCGATTGATTGAGCAGCAATAATACCTGCGGCTTCTCCAAGTCCTACAAGTTTATCAGCACTCATATCTTTACCATAACATCTTGCACAAATACCACTCTTTGCTCGGCAAGTAAGAACTGTTCTAATAGTAACTTCTTCGATGCCTGCTTGTTCGATTTGTTGTGCTTGTGCAGGAGTAATCATTGAGTTTGCGTCAACGATAACTTCATTTGTTTTTGGGTTTACGATAGCATCAACAGAGAATCTACCTTTAATTCTGTTTGCAAGGCTTATAACTTCGGTTGAGTCGATAACAACTTTGCTAACCTTCATACCCTTAACCTTTTCGCCAAGGTCTTCAAAACAGTCTTCTGTTGTAACAATAACTTCTTGGGCTACATCGACAAGTCTTCGTGTCAAATAACCTGCTTCCGCTGTCTTCATAGCGACATCGGCTAGACCTTTACGACCACCACGAGATGACATAAAGTATTCAAATGGTGTTAGTCCCAAACGGTAGTTTGACCTAATAGGAATATCAATTTTTTCACTTGATGTTGATGTAATAGGTCCACGCATACCACAAACTTGGTTTAACTGCGATGGGTTTGTTCTTGCTTTTGATACAGCAATAATACGAAGTGGGTTGTATGGTTTTAAGTTATCTCTAACCATATTACTCATCTTGCCTGTTGCTTCTTCCCACAAAGCAATGTTTCTGTCTGATTTTTCGTTCTTTGTAATAAGACCACGCTTATACAGTTTTTCGTTTTCTAATACCAAATTATCCGTCTGTGCAATTAGTTCTTCTCTGCCTGCTGGAATTTCCATATCAAACAAGTTCATTGTAATACCAGAAAGTGTTGAGTACTTGTAACCAAGAGCCTTGATTTCGTCAAGTATTCTTGATGTTTCGGTTGTGCCGTGATGTTCATAGATTTTAGCAACAATCTTGCCAAGTTCATCTTTTCCAGTTGGGTAATCAACTTCGTAAGATAATGCACCTTCTTCGGTTGACCTATCTTTAATTCCCAAATCTTGTGGAATAACACGGTTTAAGATAATTCTACCTGCTGTTGTTTTAACTCTGCCTGTCAATGGCTTGCCATTAAATACAACTGTTTTTCTAACATAGATGATAGAATGAAGTTCAATTTGCTTTAATTGATAAGCCATAACTGCTTCGTCTTCGTCAATAAAGCAACGATTTTCGCCTTTTGCACCTGGTTTTTCCATTGTTAAATAGTATGTTCCCAAAACAATATCTTGTTGTGGGGTAACGATTGGCTTGCCATCTGATGGCTTAACAATGTTGTTGCTTGCAAGCATTAAGAATCTTGCTTCTGTTTGTGCTTCCAATGATAGTGGTACATGCACTGACATTTGGTCACCATCGAAGTCGGCGTTAAATCCTGTACATACAAGTGGGTGCAATCTAATTGCATTACCTTCTACAAGTACTGGTTCAAACGCTTGAATTGATAGTTTATGAAGTGTAGGAGCACGGTTAAGTAGAACTGGGTGTTCCTTAATAACTTCGTCAAGTACGTCCCAAACGATTGGCTTTTCACGGTCAACCATTCTCTTTGCATTTTTAATGTTGTAACTTTGATTCATTTCAACTAGACGCTTCATAATAAATGGTTTGAATAATTCAAGTGCCATTTGTTTTGGAAGTCCACATTGATACATTTTAAGTTCTGGTCCAATAACGATAACTGCTCTTCCTGAGTAGTCAACACGCTTACCAAGTAAGTTGCCACGGAATCTACCTTGCTTACCTTTTAAGGCAGCACTGATAGATTTTAATTCTCTACCCTTGCTTCCGCCAACAACTGGTTTGCCACGCTTTCCGTTATCAAACAATGCGTCAACGGCTTCTTGAAGCATACGCTTTTCGTTACGAACGATAACATCTGGTGCTCCAAGTTCCATTAACTTTTTAAGTCTAATATTTCTGTTAATAACTCTTCTATATAAGTCATTCAAGTCGTTAGTAGCAAATCTGCCACCATCAAGTTGAATCATAGGTCTTAAATCTGGTGGAATAACTGGAATTACATCCATAATCATCCATTCAAGCTTGTTTCCACTTTGTTGGAATGCGCCCAAAATATCAAGTCTTTTAACAATTTTAATTTTCTTTTGACCCTTTGCTTTTTCAAGCTCTTTTTCGAGTTTTTTAATTTCACTATCTAGGTCTACTTTGTGAAGCAATTCCTTAATGGCTTCACCACCCATTCCAACTCGGCAACAATTTGGACCGAATTTTTCTTGGGCTTCTCTATATTCTCTGTCTGTGATAATTTGTTTAACTTCAAAATCTGTATTACCTTTATCAAGAACGATAAAGTTTACATAGTAAAGCACTTGTTCAAGTTGCTTTACTGGAATATCAAGAGCAAATCCAATTTTTGATGGATTGTTTTTGAAAAACCAAATGTGAGAAACAGGAGTAGCAAGTTCTATGTGTCCCATACGCTCTCTACGAACGCTTGAAACTGTAACTTCAACGCCACACTTATCACAAATTAAACCTTTATGTCTAATTCTTTTATACTTTCCACAATGACACTCGTAATCTTTTCGTGGACCAAAAATTCTTTCGCAAAACAAACCATCTCTCTCTGGTTTTTGAGT
The DNA here is from genome assembly GCA_934747255.1 of uncultured Clostridia bacterium. Taxonomy (GTDB): domain Bacteria; phylum Bacillota; class Clostridia; order Christensenellales; family UBA1242; genus CAKVNM01. Next base: position 75,886 of record CAKVGH010000005.1, read on the forward strand.
ACGATAGTTGATTGTTTCTGCTTTGGTTACTTCGCCGTGTGACCATTCCCTAATCTTTTCTGGTGAAGCCAAACTTATTTTCATCGCGTGAAAATTGTTTAATTCGTACATTTTTTCTCTCCTTATTCTTCATCATCAAATTCGTCAAATAAATCTTCATCAAACATAGATTCATCAATTTGATTGTCTTCGTTATCTTCAAGTTCAATATCTTGTGCTGGCTCATCAATTTCAATATCTTTGAGTTCGTTTTCAATGCTTTGAGTGAGTCTTCGTGGTGCTGCTTCTTCTGGTGCAATTTCGTCAACTGAAAGTTCTTTGTTGTCTTCTGTTAAAATCTTAACATCAAGACCGATTGATTGGAATTCCTTAACCAAAACCTTAAATCCTTCTGGAACACCAGGTTCTGCAATAGGTTCTCCCTTAACGATACTTTCATAAGTCTTTGTTCTTCCTGGAACATCGTCTGACTTAACTGTAAGCATTTCTTGAAGAAGATGTGATGCTCCGTATGCTTCCAAAGCCCAAACTTCCATTTCACCAAATCTCTGTCCACCAAACATTGCTTTACCGCCAAGTGGTTGACGAGTAACAACTGCGTAAGAACCGATTGAACGGGCGTGAATTTTTGTTTCTGACATATGTTCTAGCTTAATCATATACATTACGCCGACAGTAACTTTGTTTTCAAATGGTTCGCCTGTTCTGCCATCGTATAATTGCATTTTGCCGTCTTGTGGTAAATTGTTTTCTTTAAGCATTTGTAAAATGTCGCTTTCCTTTGCTCCATTAAATGTTGGAGTAGCGACTTTCCAACCAAGAGTTTTTGCAATAAGTCCAAGATGAACTTCTAGCACCTGACCGATATTCATACGAGAAGGAACACCTAATGGGTTCAACACAATATCTACTGGTTGACCGTTTGCCATAAATGGCATATCTTGTTCTGGCAACACTCTTGAAATAACACCTTTGTTACCATGACGACCTGCCATTTTATCGCCGATAGATATTTTACGCTTTTTAGCGATATAAACTTTAACAAGTGTATTTACACCCGGGTCAAGTTCGTCTTTGTTTTTTCTTGTAAAGATTTGAACATCTACAACGATACCACCACAGCCGTGTGGAACTTTTAATGAGTTATCTCTAACTTCTCTTGCCTTTTCACCGAAAATTGCACGAAGCAATCTTTCTTCTGGTGTAAGTTCGGTTTCGCCCTTTGGAGTAACTTTACCAACAAGGTAGTCACCTGGTCTAACTTCTGCTCCTGCTCTTTCCTTTTTAATACCGCCAGGACCAACCGCACTGATTCTTCGTTTGTTTGTCAATGCTG
>CAKVGH010000006.1 GCA_934747255.1 uncultured Clostridia bacterium
GCTTTCGCCCGAATACTTGGCTTTTAGGGTTTCTACCGCCTTGTTAATTTCCTTATCTGTAACAGATAGTTTTTCCATAATATAGCCTTTATCTAGACCATCGCCCGAAACAAACAAAAGTCCTTCCAAAATCTGTTCTAAATTTTTCACTCTAAATTTTCTCCTTTCAAGATTAAAATCTCGCCAAATTGCTCGTCCTGACTAACACAAATTTGCTGTCTTTTAAGCAATTCAAGTAAAGCCATAAAAGTTGTAATGATTTCGCCACGAGTAAAGTCATCGCCAACTATATCACTAAACTTCAAACTGTCTTTTTGCGTAATCAGTGTTTTGATTTCAAATTCCTTTTCTTCAACTGTCCATCTATCTCTTTCAATAGTCTTGGTTTCTTCAATGGCTGTTTCCAAACTTGCTCTTGATAACATTTTTGCAAACGCATTTACAAGGTTTTCAACATTCATTTGTTTCAAGATAATTCTAAAATCATTAACTTTTTCGTCTGGCATTTTATATAGTCTATTTACATTTTCTTGAAGTTTTAATTTTTCCCCTGCTTCTTTGAAAAGTTTGTATTCTTTTAGTCGCATTAAAAGTAATTTTTCATCATCTTGTTCGTCAGGAATTTCAACATTTTCTTGTGGTAATAGGTGTTTAGACTTAATTTCCAGCAAAGTGGCAGCAATGTCAATAAACTCCGCTGCTTTTTCCATATCAATAGAGTCCAAATCTTCCATATACTCTAAATATTGGTCAGTCACTTCCGCAAGTTTTATGTCTTCTATCTCCACTTTACTATCTTTAATCAAATAAAGTAATAAGTCTAGTGGTCCTTCAAAATTTTCAAGTTTTATTTTGTAAGCACTACTATTTTCAAACTTTTGCATATCATTTGCACTAACAACAATTTTTGCGACAGTTTCTTCCACCTTTTGTTGCTCATTGCCTGTTGATTCGTTAGAATTTTGCACAACTTCCGCTTGACTTGTATCTAGTTTTAATTCTTCATTTGCCATTTTACACCACCCCTGTCAAAACTCTCATCCAAAATAATTGTATCGGTTCAAGAATAAAATTTACTGCATAACCCATACCAATTTCTAACACTGTTGTTAAAAGTAATGCTAAAAGAATATAAGTTCCGTATTTTCTCATAAACAAAACAAACTTGTTTGTTCCTTTTGTTAACGACTGCATAACATTGAATCCATCAAGTGGATAAATTGGTAAAAGATTAAACAAACACAAACTAAAATTGACTGTTGCACTATATTCAAATACCAAATGAATGAAGAAAAGTATGTAGTACCAAACATTAAGTTCTCCAGCATTTGATATAGTCATTGTTGCAAAAAACATCATTAAAATTGATAGTCCGCAAGAAAAAAAGCAAATTATAAAGTTTGTAGTAATTCCCGCAATACTTGTCAAAAAGATACCTTTTCGATAATCTTTGAATTTGCGTGGATTGATTGGCACTGGATTAGCCCAACCAAAACCCACAAGTAAAAATGATAATGCACCTAATAAGTCTACATGTTTTAGTGGATTAAGGGTCATTCTGCCAGATAACTTTGCTGTATCATCTCCACAATTATATGCTACTTTGGCATGTGCATACTCGTGGCTACACATTGCAAAAATAATTGCGAGCAAAAATGCGCCTGCATAAAGCCAAACTAAATTTCCTAGCATTTCATAGTTTCTAATAATTTCAATCAAAACGCAATAACCCCTAATTAAAATACATTTAATTATATTACATAATATAACGATTTTGCAAGCGAAAATTAAAAAATAGGAGAGTATAAACTCTCCATTTTTTGCTATTTTTGTATTTTTTTAATTCTTGGCAAGATTGAAAATCATTTATTGGCTTAAATTCTTAAACTTACTTGCTGAATAGTCTAAAATTGTCTATTGCTTGGTGGAATGCATCTTTATAACCTTGTTTTTTGTAGTCTTCTGCACTAATCAAGTTGCTTTCTTTTGCAACTATTCCATCTTCAATCAAATAGATTTTTCCTATTACATCTCCTTGTTTTAGTGGGGCTTTAATAGAATTATCAAGTTCAATTTTCACTTCATAATTTTGAGTATTTTCGCCACGCTTTGATAAGACAAAAAGGTCATCGCTACATTTTGCTTCAATTTCATCTTTTATACCCTTAACTTTGAACTTTTGGGCTAAATTTTGTTCGCTTGATACTACCATTTTGTTTTCATAGTTGCTAAAACCATAATTTAATAATGTAGTTGATGTTTCAAATCTTTCGCTACTTGTTTTTGCACCGATTATTACAGATACAAGTCGCATACCATTTTTCTTTGCACTAGCACTTAAACAGTAGCCTGCTTCGTCAGTAAAACCTGTCTTTCCGCTATCGCAACCCGGATAATATCTAATCAATCTATTAGTATTTACAAGTTCGGTTTCCCTACCACTTGCGTGAACGATTTTGTCCATCCAAATAGTAGAATATTTGTGATAAATTTCGTGTTTGTGCACTTCTGCTAAAATATGTGCAATATCTTTTGCACAAGAATATTGAGATAATGCTGGTAAACCCGTACAATTTGCATACAAAGTGTTGTCCATACCTAATTCTTGTGCTTTTTTATTCATATTATCAACAAAGTTTTGCTCACTTCCAGCCATATTTTCCGCCAATACCACGCAGGAGTCATTAGCAGATGCAACAATTACACTTTTTAGCAATTCATCGACCGTATATTCACTGCCAGCATCCAAAAATGCTTGCGAACCTTCCATACTAGCCGCATATTCACTAGTTAAAAGTTTGGTATCAAGCGTCCATTCGCCTTTTTCCAACTTTTCCATTGTCAAAAGTGTGGTCATTAACTTTACCATACTAGCAACTTCTAGTCTTTCTGTTTCGTTATAGCCTATAAGCGCCTTTTCTGTATTAAAATCCATTAAATAGTACGATTTTACTGGCAAAGAAAGTACTTGCGCATCATTTTCTTGTGCAAAAACTACATTCTCTTGTGGTTTGAATAAGTATTTTACCTGTCCAAACAATGTTAATATTGCAAAAAGAATAGAAAAAGTGACAATTAAGCGTTTTTTATTTCCCTTATACATATTTTCCTCCATTTTTATATTGTTAGCATTTGCAAAATGATAAAAAGTATGTAATTTTTTAGTATTTTTTCGTTTGCATAGTATTATGCAAAGTACTATGCAAATGTTTGCGTAGTATTATGCAAACAAAAAAGAGAGTTTTTTTTCTACTCTCTTTTACTCAATTACATATTTTTTGAACTTAAATTTCTTTTAAGAACTCACCAATTAAGTTCTTTAGGTTTTCAGTTGCTTTTACACCACTTTCAAGCACTTCTTTATGAGATAAAACTTCCTTTTCATCTTCGCTAACTGCCTTATTTGCCACGCAACTTATTCCCAGTACTTTCATACTACAATCACAAGCCGAAATAACTTCCAAAACCGTACTCATAGCTACAACATCTGCACCTATTGTTCTAAAAAACTTAACTTCCGCAGGAGTTTCATAAGTTGGACCTATCACTTGAATATAAACTCCCTTATGCGTTTTAATATTAAGTTTATTCGCTAGATTTTCCGCTACTTGCAAGTAGTTTTTATCATACACTTGTTTTAGGTCGACAAATCGCACTTTCCCATCAAGAATTGAGCCATTTATCATTGGATTTTGTGCCGTTAAATTTATATGGTCCTTAATCAAAACTAAATCACCAACATTATATGATTGATTTATTGCACCAGCCGAATTTGTGACAATCAATGTTTTTACACCAAGTTTATTAAACACATATACTGGCAAGCCACATTCTTTTGCAGAAAAACCATCATAAGGGTGAAATCTTCCCTGCATTGCAACAATATATTTTCCGCCCAACTTTCCAAAAACGAATTGATTTTTATGACCTTCGACATTGGAAAATGGCATTCCAGCAATTTCTTGATACCTAACTATAATTTTATTTTCCATTTCATCAACAAAACTTGATAATCCAGAGCCTAAAATAATCGCCACAGTAGGGCAAAAAGGAATTTTTGCTTTTATTTGACTTGCGATATTATCAACCAATTCTTTTGTAACTTCCATTTTATTCTCCTTTTGAAAAAATCTTGTTATAGATAACCGAATCTGTATTCAAGCCAAAGAGTTTTTCTATAAACTTTCCTATTTCATCAAAACCAAGCATTGTACCCAAATTGACTGATTTTTCTAGCATTTTGGAGTATATCAAGCAAGGCGTATATTCTCTTGAATGGTCAGTCGATGGCGTTGTAGGGTCACAACCGTGGTCGCCAGTAATTATTACTATATCATCATTTTTTAATTTATAATATGTTTTTGCCAAAAACTCGTCTATTTGTTCAATAGCCTTTGCATAGCCTTCAATATCATTTCTATGACCATAAACCATATCGGTATCAACTAAATTTACAAATGCTAGTCCATCAAAGTCCTTATCGAGCAACTTTTCTGTTACTTGTAATGCGTCTTTGTTAGTGTGATTTGAGTATGTTTCAGTTACGCTTTCGTGATTAAAAATATCGTCTATTTTACCAACAGCAATAACATCTTTACCTATTTTTAACAATTTGCTCATTGTGTTAGGTTTTTCAGGAGAAAGCGAAAAGTCTTTTCTGCCTTCGTTTATTCTTACAAAATTACCATTTTCATCAGTTTTGAAAGGTCTAGCAATTATTCTTCCAACCGCATTTTTGCCGTGCATTATTTTTCTTGCCTGCTCACACAGTTTGTATAGTTCATCAATTGAATATACATCGGTATGTGTTGCTATTTGCAAAACACTGTCAGCAGATGTGTAAACGATAGGTTTTTTAGTTTTAATGTGTTCATCGCCAAGCATTTTGATTACTTCTGTTCCGCTTATTGCAATATTACCTAGTATTCCCACTCCCCAAGCCTTTTCTAGTTCGCTAACAATCTTTTTTGGAAAGCCATTTGGGTATGTTGGCATAGGATATTTTGTTATTATCCCCATCATTTCAAAATGCCCAGTGGTAGTATCTTTTCCATTAGACTTTTCTTGTAATTTGCCATAAGCCCCAATCAAATCTTTTTCGGCAATATTCAAGCCAATTCCATCAATATTTTTAATTCCAACTTTGGACAAAAAAGGAATGTTCATTTTGTGAACATTGTACAAGTTCAAAAATGTGTTACTTCCTTTATCGCCAAATCTATCTGCATCAGGCGATTCTCCCACGCCAAATCCATCGATTACCAATAAAAAAATTCTCTTTCCCATATTTTTATTATATACCAAAAAAATTGTTTTTCTAAACAATTACAATAAAAATTGGAGAAATTATTTTTATTAAAAATAAAAACAAAATGTTAATACAAAGCGATAATACTACCAAAAAAACAATTTTTCCAGCATTATTAGAAAAGAAATTTGAGTTTTTACAGTTGCAACAATGGGCTTCGAAACATTCACAAAGCAAATATAATAAAAACATAAATTGCAGTAAAAAAAGCGGAATAAGTGTAATCAGTGCAAATATTACGCCACTTAACGAAAAACAGATAATTACTACTCCAATATCAAAAATAGAAGTAAAACAAAATACAATTAAAGTTGAAAAAGATAAAAGATAAAACAATTTAGAAAAGCAAGAAAAAATAATTATCGAAAAGCATAATAAGAGCCAAAAGAGTTTTGAAAATAAAAATCCACAAAACCCTATTTCTCCGCACAAAAAACAAATAAATTTTTTATCAATACAATTAGCAATCTCGATACTTTCACTGTAGTTTGAGAGCATACAGACAGCCACAACAATAGAAAAAAAGCAAATCATTAGTGATAAAAGCACAATCTTTTTATGGCTTTTTATCGCGCCAAAGATTGAACTTTTTACCGCATAATACCTTTTATATGTACAAGACCTAGACATATAGTATTGTATTATAAAAACTTTGCTTTTATTATAGATTTATCTATGCATTAGCATATTTAAGTCTATCCATTTTGCATGAGAGTTTATCAACGCAAAAACAAATAAACTCTCTATTGGTAGGTCTTTTGTCGTGTGATAAATTATAGCAGTTAAAAAAAAGACTGTCCCACACTTCCCTTGAACTATGCTTAAAAGCAAGACTTATAGCATTACGAATATTTCGTTCAATATTACAAACCGTTGTCTTAAACTTTACAGCAATAAATGGATATTGCTCGCCAACCAATGAAGAAACAACACCGCCATTACAAACTGCTTGCTTAATTATATCTTTAAGATAGCCATAACCAGTATGCTTTGGCGAAAATCCAAGTGAAAATAGTAAGTCAGTAATAGCATCTGACAATTTATCGTTTTGATTTTGTTCTTTTTTAACTTGCAAAGAATTTGACCCTATAATACTTAAACTATTAGCAATATAGTTTTCAACATTATCAATACAAGTAAACGAAAAACTACTTATCCCCCAACTTTCCACCATTTGCTGATGTTTTTCATAGCCCACAAAAACTACCTGCGTACTCTTGTACTCATTATTTTCCAAAATAATATTTAAGTGAGAACTATTAAAATCAATAGTCGTTAAATCAAATATTACCATTGCAGGCTTGATTTGATGTGTCTTAATGGTTAAGTCAATAAAGTTCAAACAACTAACCAAATTCATACACATTTTATAACAACACCTGTTAAGCTTTGATAGCAATTCAATATTCTTATTTGAATACAGTATTGCCGTTAATTCTAATTTTATCATTTGTCTTATACCCCTTTTTGTTATCAGCAGTATAACACCTATTTGTAAAAAAACCAATGTTTTTACAAGATTTTTGAAAAAATTATTTATTTTTTTACAAAATATTGAATTTTTAACAATTATTTTAATTCAAAACTATACAAAAAGCGACAATTACTGTTCAATCATCCAATCAAGGTACACACCAAAACCTTTTGTTGGGTCACTCACAAAAACATGTGTAACTGCACCAACTACCTTGTCATTTTGAATAATAGGGCTTCCGCTCATACCTTGAATTATACCACCAGTTTTTTCAAGAAGTTCCTTATCAACAACTCTAATTACCATACTTTTATCACTACAATTTGCTTGATAATTAGTTTTTATTATTTCAATATCATAATCTTTGAATGTGTCGTTATCAAGGCTCACTCTTATTTTTGCCTTACCCGGCTTTGTAGTAAATCTACCACCAGTTTGCATTATAGTATTTTTGTTAAGGTCTTTTAGTTTATCTTCATTGTACTTGCCAAATATTCCAAATTTCGTATTTTTGTCTACTTCCCCAATACTATTATTTCCTTGAATAAACAAGGCTTTTAGTTCTCCTGGTTTTCCTTTTGCCCCTTTATTTATTCCAATAATGGTAGCATTAAACATTTCACCGCCATTGATTTCAATAGGCTTTTTTGTATCAGCATCACAAATGGCGTGTCCCAATGCACCAAATCTGTTATTATCAGTACGCACAAAAGTAAGCGTTCCAACACCAGAAGCATCATCTTTCACCCAAAGCCCTAATTTATACTTTTGAGTATATATGTCTTTGGCTGGAGTTATCTTATACTCAATTTCTTTTTTATCTCGTCTAATCTTAATACTCAACTCTTTGCCACGATTTTCTTCTTTATCTAAAATCTCACTCAAATCAGCGAGTCTTTCAACCTTTTCTCCTGCTAGTTCAACAATTATATCTCCATTTTTAATGTCAAGATTTTTTAAGGTATCAACACTTCCTTTTTCGGTCATAACAGCACTTGAACCTATTACAACAACCCCACTGGTATTCAAAGAAAATCCCACAGTATTACCGCCTGTGTGGACTTTTATAGTTTCAGTATCAACTTCTATTTGTTTTAATGTTATTATATTAAATAGTTTTATATTTAACTTCAAATCTTCTAATGGTGCGTTACTTTGAACCATTGAGTTGCCAGATAACTCACAGGAAATGAATTTGCCAAATGGATTTGTACTAGTGATATTGGTTAAAGAATTGTAATCAATATTTATTTTGTCTGGAAGGCTTGTAATTTCATTAAAAGGAATACACAATATGCAAATTGTAGCCATACAAAAAAATAGTACAAATGCAATGATTAAAGAAATCTTTAAGACTTTTTTACGCATAAAAAACTACCTTCCTTTTTGAAAGTAGTTTTTGTTAGTTTACAAATTATATACCACAATTAGTTAGCAAAAAATGTCAAATTGACTGCTTATACTTTTCTTGCGACTGCAATAATTGTCTTGCGTTTTCTTTTGTGAATTCGGTTGTTTCATCCACTGACATAAACCTAGCAATTTCGCCGACCTTTTCTTCATAGTTTAACAATTTAACCCTACTAATAGTCGTGCCATTTTTTTCCATTTTTTCAATCAAGTAATGATTATCTGCCATTGTGGCGATTTGAATGGTATGAGTTATTACAATAACCTGATGATATTTGGAAATTTGTGCCATTTTTTCGGCCACACTTTGAGCCATTTTGCCACTTATACCCGTGTCAATTTCGTCAAAAATCATTGTTGGCATATTATCAAGTTCTGCCACAACTGACTTAATTGCCAGCATAACACGAGATAGTTCTCCGCCACTCGCCACTTTTGATAAAGACTTAATATCTTGACCCAGATTGGCATTAAACTTAATATCAACTTGTCCAATGCCCGTTAATGTCAATTTATCAGGGCTTTCCACAAAGTCTTCAAAAACAAATTCTATCTTTGCGTTAGGCATACCAAGTTGCTTCAAATTGTCTTGCAATTTTTTTGAAAGTTTTGCCGAAACTGATAGTCTTTCATCATACAAATGCTTTGCTAGAACAAATAGTTCTTTTAATAGGCTGTTCTTTTGATTTTCAAGGTCTTCCCTTATTAGTTGTGAATTTTCAAGCAAAGATAATTTAGATTTTGCATCTTCCAAAAAATTTAAGATGCCTTGAACACTACCGCCATATTTTTTTTCAAGTTTCTTGTATACTTCAAGTCTTGCATCAATCTTATCAAAAGTGTATTGATTAAAGTCCAATGAATCTCGATAACTAGCAACCGTATCGTAAATATCATCAAGTTCTATTTTTAGACTTTTTAGCCTTTCATAAAGGTCATCAAGTTGACTATCGTAGGAATTTACATTGCCACAAGCCATAATTGATTGTGAAATCAAAGGAGAACTATTACTTAACGCATTTTCCATAGTTGCGCTGGCAGATACGATTTTTTCCATATTGCCAAACTTTTTACTTTGCTCCAAAAGTTCTTGCTTTTCATTCTCGCTTATCTTTTCCGCTTCGATTTCTCGAATAACAAAAGCCAAATAGTCCTTTTCTCGCATTGTTGCACTAATATCTCCGCCGAGTTCATCAAGTTGCTTAATAACGCCTTTATAGTCTTTCAAAACGGATTGATATTTCAATATGTTTTTTGCAAACTCTTTGCCTGCATACATATCAACCAAACTTAATTGATACTTTGGCTTTAACAAACTTACTTGCTCTTGCTGACCATAAATATCAACTAGACAAGATGAAATTTCTTTTAACATATTAACTGTTACCGAACAGCCATTTACCCTAATTTCTGCTTTACCATCAATACTCATTGTTCTAGATAAAATTAGTTGGTCATCATATTCAATATCAAATTGATTCAATATGGTTTTGCATTGTTCATTTGTCTTTATATCAAAAACTGCTTCAACCCTTGCCGTAGATTCGCCATTTCGAATTAGACTTTTATCACTTCTAGCACCTAAAACAAAATTGAGTGAATCAAAAATAATACTTTTACCGGCACCAGTTTCGCCAGTCAAAACATTGAGTCCCTTGTCAAACTCAATTTCCAGTTTATCAATTAAAGCAATATTGTTTATTTTCAATAATCTCAACATATATATAAATTATATCAAAACAAAAAATTTAAGACAATTATTTAATGATTAAAAGAATAAAACAGTATCACAATTTTTGTTTGTTAGTAATAAAAAAACGACTGATTAAAGTCGTATTTACTAAATAGACTCCATCAATCGTTCGTATGTAAGTTGTGCTTGCTCGTTGTCTTCACAAATAACCATAACAGTTTCATCGCCATAAACACAGCCAAGCACTTGTTTAATTCCCATTTTATCAATTAGTCCGCTAATGATAGAAGAAACACCTTTCAAAGTTTTAACAACAACCAAATTATTAACTGGCTTAATACTAATAATTCCTTCCTTAAAAATTCCAACATACTTTGTTGACATTTGTTGTTCGGTTGAGTCAACATACGCATATTTGTATTTTTTGTTTTCAGTCATTATTTTGATAAGACCAAGTTCCTTAATATCTCTCGAAATTGTGGCTTGTGTTATATCAAAATTTTGTGCTCGAAGCGCATTTACGAGTTCGTCTTGCGTTTCAATTTCATAATTTTGTATGATTTCTAGAATTTTGCTTTGTCTTGTTGACCTTGCCATAAGTATCGTTTTCCTCCGTATTTTCGGGCTTTTTTGAACATTGTAAAAATATGCATTTATACTTATTCATTCATCGTGAAATAATTATACAATAGTTTTTATAATTATGCAAGAACTTTTTGCATAATTATTCAAAAAATTTTTTATAAATATTTATAGTTATGAATTTATATAAATTATCGCCCGAATTTTTATACATTGCGCAAAAATCCCCTGTAAATATATGTTTTTATTTGATAAAAAAGTGTCAACAAAATTAACCTAAAATTGAGTTAAGTACTATGCAAAGTGCTACGCCAAAATATTTATTTCAAAAAAATAAACGAAAAATTTGTTATTATTAAAAATCAAAAATTATTAAAATCTAATTCTAACTTTACAAAAAATCCGTAGCCAATTCACCTGCATATAATTTAGTTAAGTTAATTACCCCTTACTTAAAAGTTGTTTAATCAAAAAAATAATAACAAGCAAAAATTTAATAAAATCAAAAAAATAAAATATCGCATTCAAAAAACAATAAAGTTTTTTCAACTCAAAAAAGAATAACAAATGATAAAATTTTTTTTGAAAACTATTAAAATTAAAAATCATTATTAAAGTTCACAAAGCCTACAAAATATTACCAATCACATTAGATAATTGAAAAGCAAAAAAATTGATAAAGCCCTAATAGAAAAAATACATATTATTTTTAAGTTTTCATTTGTAAAAAGCTATCTTCTTTATTTTTCAAAAAATCAAAAACAAGGCAACAAAAAACCACTCAAATTTGAGTGGCTAATTTTTTATAATTTTTCGAATAATTTTTAGTTTGTTAAATTTTTACTTTTTCTTTAATTTGAAAAAGTACATTACTTTACCCAAAGTGAAAATTATTTTAGTTGAATTATTCATTGCAATCTTTTTTCCTAATGCTTTCAAAAATACAGTAAGTGCCGCAATAAAGGCACTAACAACAGAAGCAATTAAAACCGAGTTAATACCTGTTATAGTTGTTCCAACAATGTGCAATGTAAAAACCGCACCGATACTACCTGATAAAATTCCACATATATCACCTATAATATCACAAAATATACTTGAAACTTTATCTGCGTGTTTTATCAAAGTCAAACTTTCCTTTGCTCCTTTAACTTTTCTAGCACACATAGCATTAAATGGCTCTACATCGGCTGACGCAACCGCCACACCAATCATATCTGTAATTGTAGCGAGTGCCAAAAAGAAAATTAACAAAATAATAGAAACTACAATTCCAGTACCAGAAAGTAAAAATTGCGAGCCAAAACTGAATGTAAACGACAAAAGAAAAGTAGTGATTAAAACAATCAAAGGCCAACGCATAAAATGTTTATGTTTTTTTTGGTGCGACGACTTTTTCTTTTTGTCTTTAACTAAATCATTTGATGAAACCGATATTTCTAGACTTTCCTGTTTATTGTTTTCTTGAATTAAACTACTATTTTTATCAAAAAAATCCTGATGGACTACATCACTATCATTAGCGATATTGCCTATCTGCTTTACTTCTCGATTTTCCAATTTTTGATTTTTATTGTTTTTCGGTTGTGGTTGTTCCATAAAATATCCTTTTTTTAATATAAATAAAAACACACCTACTTAAAGGAAAAGTCTTAGGTAAACCTTGCATCTTAGGTCCAGTAGGATTTCCCATAAGACAACTTACCGTCACCGCATAAGCCGTTTCCATTTAATGTCTTATTTTTAATGTTGCCATTAAAACACTGAATCACCACTTAGAATGCACTATAATCCCCAAAACTAAAACAGTCTAGAAGTTTTCCTTGGCGAATTGTCAACAAATTAGCTTGTTTTGCAATAGAAGTTTCATAAACCAATAGTTTGAAATAATTTGGCCAAATCTCTCAATACCTGATGTTTAATCCGCTTGTTTCACTCAAAGCAGGCTACTCTGCACACAGTCTATTTTTAATCCGCATTGCAGGTTCACGCCTAATTAGTTATGTATGAAACTGATGTTTTAACTATAACCTTTTAGGTCTCCACGATAAATGGGTCATTAGATATATGCCGTTATACCTTGCCCATAAATCTTAACTTCCAGCATCAACCCCGGTTTGGGCAACCAAGGCAAACACAAGAAACTTCACAGGTGTGCCCGATGGTGCTTTATTTCATCACCGTCCTTCTATGACTTTTCGACTAGAATACTGCTCCTTTTTTTAGTGTGCTTATATTATATCATATTCTAAAAAATAATGCAATAGTTATAAAAATGATTTTTTTCAATAAAAAAGCGAGCCAATTCAACTCGCTTTTTTATTTTAATTATATAACTATATATAATATATATATTATACTATATAATATCGCAGTTTGTCCGCAACTTTTTTTAACTTGATTTTTAATATATACAATATTAAAACTGATAAACAAATTGATATTCAATTATGTTTTTATATTTTTTACAATTTACTACTAATTGATAGTTTTCGATAATCAAAATCAACTTTATTTTAGTATTGTTTTGCAAAGTAAATCTTATGCTTTGCTTTTTTGCCACAATGAATACACTTGTGAGCATCATTTTCATCACATTCTTCAATAATAACACGAGTTTGAATACCAGTTTCGTCTTTGATTTGTTGTTCGCAATCAATTTCGCCACAATGATAGCCAATAGCCACTTTTTTGTCTTCAACAACACTAATCAGTTCCTGCATTGTAGAAACATCTCTTGAACAATGAGCAACAAAATCTTCTGCAATTTTGAGCATATTTTGTTGAATATCAGCAAGCAATTTAGAAACTTCTTGTTCAATATTATCAAGACTAATTGTTGTTTTTTCGTGAGTATCACGGCGAACACAAGTAGCAACCCCGTTCTCAATATCTCTTGGTCCAATTTCCAAACGAAGTGGAACACCTTTCATTTCGTATTCGTTAAATTTCCAACCAGCCGAATTATCACTATCATCAAGTTTTACTCTAATTCCGTGTTCTAGCAATCTATTTTTAATTTCGTTAGTTTTTTCCAAAACACCTGTTTTGTGTTGAGCAACTGGAATAATTACTGCTTGAATAGGTGCAACATTTGGTGGCAATTTTATTCCCCTTTCGTCACCGTGAACCATTATAAGTCCGCCGATAAGTCTAGTAGATACACCAAATGAAGTTGTATAGCCGTATTCCCATTCGCCATTTTTATTCAAAAACTTAATGTTAGCAGCCTTTGCAAAATTTTGTCCCATATCGTGAGTTGTACCTGCTTGCAAACACTTGCCATCAAGCATAACCGCTTCTATGCCATAAGTATCATTAGCACCTGCAAATTTTTCCCTATCACTCTTTTTTCCAGCAAGCACAGGAATAGCAAGCAATTCTCTTGCCATTTTAATATAAACATTAAGCATTTGAATAGCATTGTTTTTCGCATCTTCTTTTGTTGCTTGAACAGTGTGACCTTCTTGCCACAAAAACTCACTTGTTCTCAAAAATGGTCGTGTACTTTTTTCCCATCTAACAACATTACACCATTGATTCATAACCATTGGCAAATCTCTGTATGACTTAATCCACTTTGAGTACATTTCGCAAATGATAGTTTCACTTGTTGGTCTAATAACAAGTTTTTCTGCGAGTTCTTGACCCCCAGCATAAGTAACAACTGCAATTTCTGGTGCAAAACCTTCAACATGTTTAGCTTCTTTCTTCAAAAAACTTTCTGGAATTAGCATTGGAAAATAAGCATTTTGAACGCCTACTTTTTTGAATTCCTTATCTAGATATGATTGAATATTCTCCCAAATTGCATAGCCATAAGGTTTGATTACCATAGTACCTTTTACTGGACCATAGTCACACAAATCTGCTTTTAAGATTACATCTGTATACCATTGAGCCAAGTCTTGTTTAATATCCGCAATATGCTCAACAAAATTTTTATTTTCCATAATTTATTCTTCCTACTTAATTTTTTCTTCTATATAACTATCTAAATCTTGCTTAACTTTACTAATTGTACCTTTAACTTCTTCAAGACCCGTCAAACATTCTTTAATCAAACCAACGCCTTGTTTGTATAATTCCAATGCTTGTTCAAGTGGCAAATCTTGTTCTAGTTTTGTTGCAATTTCTTCAAGAGTTTTTACCTTTTCTTCATAATTCATTTTTTATTTATCTCCTTAACAGTAGCAATAATATCACCATCAATTAAATTGCATTTTAAGTTTTGACCAATTTCTACTTGATTAACACTAGCAACACGCTTTCCATCAAGTTCTATTTTTGAATACCCTTTTGCAATAATCTCCAAAGGATTTTTCAAGTTTAGTTCCTTAACAAGCATTGAAATTTTACTTTCTTCGGTTGTAACTTTTTGGTTAATAGCATTATTGATTTTAATCAAATTATTTGCAATAACATTTTCATTCTTTACAATTTTTTTATCAAATTCGTATTGTAATTTGCTGTACAAGGAAATCAACTCTTGCTTATATGATTTTTTTTCTTTAACAAGTAATTCTGCCGCCGCCGAAGGAGTTGGTGCTCTCAAATCCGCAACAAAATCAACAAGAGTGTAGTTAGTTTCGTGGCCAACCGCACTAACAACAAATTTAGGACAATTCGAAATTGCCCTAACCACAACTTCTGTATTAAATGGTACTAAATCTTCTTCACTGCCACCACCACGAGCAACAATTATGGCATCGACATCGCTACTTGAAAAATATTCTATTCCTTTAACAATAGTTTGTTCTGCAAGCATTCCTTGAACTTTTACGGGAAAATAACAAAGGTTAATGCTTTCATCTCGCCTTGTTGATACATTGATAATGTCTTGTAAAACAGCACCTTTTTCACTCGTTACAACACCAATTTTTTTTATAACTTTTGGCATAGGCTTTTTTCTATCAATATCAAAAAGCCCTTCTTTTTCCAGTCTTTGTTTTAACAAAAGAAAGTTTTTATACAACTCGCCTTCGCCAAATTTTTCTACCTTTTCTACATTAAAACTTAATCTTCCACCTTTAATATAGTAATTTGGCGTACCTTGAACAATAACTTTTTCACCAATCTTGATATTGTCCAAATCTTCCAAACAAAAACATACGCAGTTTAAGAGAGCATTTTCATCTTTCAAGCCAAAATATCCAACACCGTTAGAAGTATTAAAACTAGAAACTTCGCCAAAAACTTTTACTCTATATAGTAATTGGTCATTGTCTAAAATATTTTTTAGATACGAACTAATTGTTGTGACCGAAATTGCCTGTTCCATCATTCTCCCTTAACTATCGTTGCAAGTAAACCATTTATAAACTTATAACTATTGTCGGTTGAATACTTTTTTGATAATTCTACTGCTTCGTTAATTACGATTGACGGTTTTTCGTTTAGATAGTCAATTTCGTAAATAGCGAGTTTTAGAATTGCCAAATCAATCTTAAAAATTCTCTCTAATGTATAGTTTTTTAAGTGTGATTTGATTTTTTCATTCAACTCATCATCTTTTTGCATAATGCCTTCGTATATTTTAACGATATATTCTGCATCATCGCCTTCAATATCTTTTGATAATAAAAACTCATCAAGTGTCACTTGATTTTTTTGTTTCAAAAATTCATACTCAAAAATCAATTTGAAGCACGTTTCTCTTGCCTTAATTCTACTCATAATTAAATTACTTTTTCCCCTTCCTGACCAAAGTCAACGCCTAAAACATGGACATTTATACTTTCAATTTTAATGTCTACCATTGCTGATAAACCATTTTTAACATTTTCTTGGACTCTAAATGCCACATCGCTTACTGAGTAACCAAACAAAATGTTGATATAAATATCAACGCAAATAGCATCTCCAACTTCTGTAATTTTTACGCCTTCCGTGTAGTTGTTTGAAAATAGTTTTTTCAAACCATTACCAAAATTAGCACAAAGGCAAGATACACCTGTAATTTCCTTTGTAGCAAGGCTTACGATTGATAGCAAAATATCTCTATTACAAGAAACTTTGCCTTTATTATTTTTTGAAGCCATTTGATTTAATTCTAATCCCATACAAACTCCTGAACTTTTTTTCTAAATGATTATATCATATTTGAAAAATTTTAAGCAATAAAAAACTCATTTACTTTTTAGGGTTTTTTATTAAATATTGATTTTATAAAATTTTTTAGCCAATTTTAGTAGTTTTCTTTCACTTCGCCATCTTGTTCCATTTGATTAAACTTTTCTCGCCACGCCTTGTCGTCATAAAATTTTGCTTGCGCAAATGGATTTTTTAGTTCAATGCTATTTTCAAAGACATTGCTAGCATAAGAAATATTTTGGTTTACTATTTTTTCAACACATCTATATACTTTTGACCATTCTGTTTTGTCGTTTAAGGCTTTGCCAATACTATAAAGTGAGTCCATAATATCTTTTAAGTGAATATCACTAGAATTAGTTTTCATAATTCTATAGACATTATTTGGATAATCTTTTACATAAGACTTTAATTTGTTATAGTCAAATGTTGTAGCATTTATAACCATATCGTATTTGCTAATTTTTTCTAGGTATGACTTGTTTATAAAGCAAACATCTTCGTTAAAGATTTCTTCAAAATTAGATAAAACTCTATAAAGGTCACCTTCACTAAAATGAGCAAAGTTATCTTGAACTAACAATAAATCAACAAAGTTATCAACACCATAAGCCGAAAGTTTTTCGGTAAATTCTTTATCATTATCTAGACGCCTGCGTAATGCTACAACAACATTCAAATCAACATTGCTTTCGCCGTTTTTAATTTTGGTTTTCATAAAATCTAAAACTTTGAGCATTACATAGTCTTTTTCTTTTTCCAAGTTGCTTCTTTCAAGTTCTTTTTGCAAAAAGTCGTTTGCTTCCGTTTTAGAGATAGTGCCTTCAACAGCTTTTTTTGCTAAAAAGTTCGACTTTGGCAAAAATCTAATTCCAGCAAGTTTTAATAAATCAAAACAGTCGCTTATGGTTTCGTAGTTATTTACTATTCTATCAAAGTTGTCACCAAGTTTAGCATTTTGTGTCTTAAAATAAGCATTTTTTATGAGTTCTTTATATTTTTTTGATGCAAACAAACATCTTGTCATATCATCATAAAATAAATTTTTTGCGGTTTCACCAGAAAAACTAAAAGAATTATTATTTTTTGTTATTAAATTAACATCCTTAAAATAACTTAAATCATTCAAAGGAAGTAAAAAGTATCTTAAAGAGTTACTAGTGTATTTACTTGAATCCCAAGTAACATCTGCATAATAAAATCCTTCTATTTTATACTTATCGTCTTTAAGGTAAATAACATTGTTACGATGATAACCAGTTTTGCCATCTCTATATTTAGTTTCTATGGAATTTTCAAAAGTTTTAAGGTTAGGATTATTTAACTCTGTAATTATTGCATAGATTAGTCTTGAATAACCCGCACAAACAATTTTGTTAAACTTACCACTCACGACACCAATTAGAGTTCGAGATGCTGACCAATGGTCAGTTTTTTCTTCCTCCTTATAAGAGTAATGTTTAATCTTTGTGTAAAGATAAAGCATTGATTCTAGTGGCGAAAGATTAAGTTTTTTTATTTCTGTTGCACTTTTTCTAACATAGTTAAATGCTTTTTTTGATTGTTCAGCCGAAAAATGACGACTCTCATAGACACCACTTTCAATGTCTTTATAACCCATTTTTTCAACATCGGCTTTTAACGAATCTATATCTTGATTTTTGTAAATATTTCGTCTATCGTAGTAATATAAATCAACCTTAATGTCCTTTTCGTCAAAGCCTTTACTTTTTGCAAACTCAATTGCTTTTTTTAAGTTATCTTCTAGTCTATAATCGTAAAGTTCGTATTCTGTTAACAAAATACATAATACAGGCTTTAAGTTCTTATCTCTTTTTTCAATGAAGTCTAAAAGATTTTCTTCAAATCTGTCAGGAGATAATATTCCCCCAATTCCAACATAATCAATCTCTTTTTCGTTTACAACTTTATTTTCTTCCATAGTTATATTATAACATAATATAAAATTAAGTCAATACATAAATTTGACATATAAGTCAATAAAAAAACTCACCATTATTGTGGTGAATTTTTTTCCGCCTTCAAATTATTTTACAGGAATAATCTTGATATAATCAATAGCAAGTCCCGTCTGCTCGGTTACGATAGACACAATTTGTGCCACTTGGCTTGATGTGAGTTCCCCTGCTTTAACAACCACTTTAACTCCCGATGTAGCACTGGTTACAATTACATCTTCAAAACCTTTGCTTTTAATTAGCCCTTCGGTAACAAGTTCAGTTTCCATTGCTTCAATCAAACTTGCTCTTTTGGTTTCCGCTGCTGCTTTTGCTTCGGCACTTGTATCTGTACTTGCTATAATAGCATCGTAATACTTAATTTCTTCACTTCTAACAGACTCTCTATCGCTTCGATAAGTTGTAAAGAAGTTTGCAGTTGTAACAGTGTTTGTGTTTGTTTCAACAACGCCACGATTTAATGCAATGTTAAGGTAGCCAGTAACAGCAAGTAACACAGCCATAACAGATAAAATTATTATTTTTTTCTTTTTTGTCAACATAATAAATCTCCTTTTTATTTACCTACAAATACTTCTATTTTGCTAGAATCTAGTTTAAGCAAAGTTTGTATTGCTGAAATTATATCTAGTTTAACTTTTGTGTCTTTTGCTCCCGAACTAACAACGACTATCCCACTAATTTCGGGCATTTTTTCACTAATAACTATTGGTTTTTTTTCGCCATCAATTTCAACAAGAATTATCTTGCTTTTTTTTTCCACAGTTTGTCCACTTGTTGTTATGGTGTCATCGGTAGCAAATTCTAGTTCCACACTAGATGACACCGAAACCATAACTTCGACATTTCCCGTCCCCTGCATTTGCGACAAAACTGATTTTATTCGCTTTTCTAGTGACTCAACATACTTTGAAGTGGAAATATATGTTTGAGATGTTGAATCAGTAGTACCCGTAGTTTGATTAGTTGATGACGACTTCAAAAAACCAAAAATGTTATTACCGCAAAAACAAATCAGCAAAAGCACAATGGCAAAGATAGATACAATGATAACTTCAATGTGTTTTATGCTTTTAAGTTTCTTAACAAAAGATAACTCTGCAAGCGACTTAAACAGTCCCTTTTGTTTTTTTTCATCACTCATTGAATACTATCTGCTCCTTGGAAACATTTACGACCTGCTGTACGGCTTGTACAATTTCGGTATACTTATTTATATGCGACATTTGTCCGCTAATTACCATATTTTTTAAGTTTAATGTAACTTTTTTGATATTTAGAACATTATCTTCCAAATTACTCTCAATTTCGCACGACACATTCAAAAAACCCGCTTTTTCGATAGATTTTTCCACATTCGTTTGCAAGACTTTTACTATCTTTTTGTTTGTTGCTTGCAAAAAATCTTGGTCAATTTCGATAGACACTTTATCATAAAAAAAGTTGGAGAAATCATAGTTACTGTTTATGATTTTAGGAATAGGTAAAATAATCGCCATAACAGTAAAAATTCCAAACATTGATTTTATGTATTTGTTCATTTGCCCGTTTGGGACAACAATATCGACCAAAACACCTAACATTACAACACCAATTATCGATAGCAAATATGCGGTCATATCTTCTCCTTTTTCATTTATTTTTTATAATTGTTTACCACTTTATGTCTACAAAAAATTCTCATCTATCTTGTAATTTTTTCCAATTGTCATTTAGATATTTTCTTGTTTTTATTATATTTTGAATTGTTCATAAAAGTACCACATTAAAAGACATTGCTTGTACACATAATTAGTCCTATGGTAATTAAATAAGCAAAGCCAGCCACACAAATAGTAGCAATTAGCATTGACAGACATTTTGAAATACCGCTCAAAAAATCAACTATTCGTTTATCGCAAATTGGTTCTAAAATTCCTGCACTTAATGACAAAACAAGTTTCAAAAGTAATATTTTTAGTATAGGAGAAATTATTGTTGAAAAAAGCAAAAAAAGTCCTGCCATACCAACTGCATTTTTAACCAAAACACTGCTTGTTAAAATTAAATTTAATCCATCCGCCAAATAGCCACCAACAAACGGAATGTAACTTTTCATTGCATATTTTGTTGTTCTAATAGATAGTCCATCATAACTACCCGCCGTTATGCCTTGAATAGTCAAAAACGCCGAAAACAGTGTGAAAACAAGTCCTATTGTCCATTTGAAAATTGATTGAAAAAGTCCAGAAAATTTGTTTAGTTTTACATTGCTCGATAAATTGCCAACGACCGTAAAAACAAGGCAAAACACAAAGAGTGGCATTATAAAATTTACAAAAATTGTCATCAGTGAACCAGACAAAATTGCAACTAATGGCTGATATACACTAACCGATACTACTGACCCCACCGATGTCAACAAAGTCAACAAAATTGGGAAGCCAATTTCCATTTGCCCTTTAAGACTATTGAGAGTACTATATGTTACCTTAACTAATCCTGTAACTGCGTTAAAAACAACCATTATGATTACGGCATAACATACAAAATGGACAATTTCCGCAACCGTTTTATCTTTACTAAAATTTGCTTGATTTGTAATACTAGACAAAACTCCTAGTGCAATTATCGTGCAAAGTAATGGAATTATAGCCAGTATTTCATTTGATAAAATACTAAAAAAAGCCGATGCAATACTGGAAAAATTTATGCTTGTTTTACCAGAAATTAAATCTTTAACCTTTTCAAGAAACGAACCATTACTAAAAATAGATTTGTCTTGATTAGTCATATTTTTAATAATCTCGTCAAAGCCAGAAAAATCTATATCTTCCAGCGTTTTGTCTACTTCATTTATAATGTCAGTTTCAGCACTTTCAACTGCAAGAACTTTTGTACTATTTTTAGGAAAAATAGACACACAAAACGAAATTAAAATAATCAGTATCAACCCTATAATTATCTTGTAACTTTTTTTCATTGCATAATACCAATAATGACTTCGATAAGATTATTTATCACTGGCATACAAAGAATTAAAATAGTAATTTTTCCCGCAAACATAATCTTGTCCGCTATGGACACATTACCGCTATCTATACAAATATTTGAACCAAACTCTGTTATGTAACCTATGCCTATAACTTTCAAAACGCATTTGAAAAGCGAACTATTTACCCCAGTTTTATTCATTAAAAGTTTTATGCTATCAAAAACATTTGTCAAACTATTAACCAACATAAAAACTATAACAAGACCACCAGCAATAGTAACAAAAATCGCAAGTTCTGGTTTAACTTGCTTTAATACTACTGTAACTATGACCGTTATAATTCCCACTGCGATAATTTTGAATATTTCCATAAAACCCTACAAAATAAATAATGAAAAAAGACCCTTTACTGTGCTAAATAAATCACTTATTAAGTTTACTATCATAAGTAGTACAACAATCACTCCCGCAAGAGTTGTAAGCGTTGCAATTTCGTCTTTACCCGCATACTTTAACACCTGATTTACAACAGCGGTTAATATTCCAATACCTGCAATCTTAAAAATTATTTCTACTCCCATTTTTTACTCCTTTAACAGTTTGCATAGTACTATTAAACTTTGCATAGTACTCCCGATTTTTCGGGCGAAAATCAAATAAATATAATAAAAATTGCCACAGCAAACAATATTCCTAATTTAACAGACATACTTCCATATTTTTGATTTTCCTGCTTGGAAAATCCTAAAATCGAAGAAAATTTGCTTTTGAAATCCCCTATTTGAGCAAGTTGGTCAAACGAATTCGATGTGCCTAAAATTTCAAAAAAGTCACACAACTGCTCTTTCTCATCGTCTTTTAATATTGCCACCTTATCAAGTTCATTGCGAAAATTATTTCTAAAATTATCAATGTCTTTTAATGCCTTTTCGTAAGACATCAATACCTTATTAAAATTGCTACCATAACTATCATTTTTTTTATTTAGTAAAGTTTTTATATCTGTTTTCAAAAAACTAATTTCACTTTGCAAGTACCCGCAAAAGTCATATATGTTTTGAAAAAAATATTGCCTTGATTTGTAATAAACAAAAAACTTGTAAGACAAAAAAATAACAAGCAGACAAAGAAGCAACATCAAAATAATTTTCATTTCTTTAACTCCATCAACTCAAAATTCTCATCATAAATTCCTTCAATTTGACCTTTTTTTGCGTTTCCATGCAAAACTATGTATCTATCAAAAGTTTTGTCTATCAAAAATTGCTCAAATTCTTTCTTTCGCTTTAATTCATTTAGATTTTTACCGTGAATAGTACAAAGAAGTTTTACTCCACAAGTAGAAGCGTATTTTAGGGCTTCAAAGTCTTTTTTTGTTCCTATTTCGTCAGTAGCAATAACTTGTGGGTTCATTGACCTAATTCCGTTGATAATAGACTCATATTTATTGCCATTTATAATGGTGTCACAAAACTCGCCAATGTTTAATTGATTAACACCTTTGGTTGTGGCACTGATTTCGTTTCGTTCGTCAACCAAAAGTACATTCAGCGCCTTTTCACTTGCAAGACTTCTAACCAAATCTCTTAAAAGTGTTGTTTTACCGCTTGATGGTGGCGAAATTATTAGAGTATTAAGAAACTCGTTTTTTTGGAATAGATATTCGATAATATTTTCACTGCAACCTATAATTTGATGCGGAAATCTAATTGTTAGACTGGAAAAGTTTTTTATAGTTTGCATTTTATTTTCTTCCATTACAACTTGTCCTGTGATGCCTATTCGAATGCCATTATTCAATGTGATAAACCCGTTTTTTATGTCTTCGTTTACGGCGTAAATAGAAAAATTCGCACTCTTTGATACAATGTTTTGAATACTCTTTTGACCCAAACTAATAGCATTTTTACCGCTACTTATTAGTCCTGATTGTCCCAAGTAATAAAACTCACTATCGTAACACACAGTCACCGGTTTTTCGGCTCGAATACGAAGTTCTTGAAGCCATTTGTAGTCAATCTTTTTTAGTGCATCAACAATTATTTCAGGCAAAATTTCTTCTAACATTTTGACTCCTTTACTACTAATATGAATTATCAAAATTTAATAGAAGAAAAAAAATGGCTAATTTTGACAAAAAATTATCAAACCGCCATTTATTATTTTTTTAATTATATCACTACAAAAGATTTAAGAAATTTTTTATAGAAAAAATATTATATTGATGTTGTTAGATTATGAACGCAATCAAAAACTATCAATTTTATGTGTAAATTATTGATTAAAAGCATAAAAAAAGTGCATTTCTGCACTTTAATTTTATAGAAAACTATACTCTTTCCATATATTCGCCTGTTCTTGTATCAATTCTAACTCTGTCGTCTTGATTAACGAATAGTGGAACTTTGATTTCCAAACCTGTTTCCAATTTTGCTGGCTTCATTGCTGATTTACTTGTATCGCCTTGAACTGCTGGTTCACATTCAACAATTTGAAGTTCTACAAATAGTGGTGGTGTAACAGAAATAACTCTGCCGTTGCAAGAATTTACTGTAACATCCATCATTTCTACGATGTACTTTAATGCGTCTTGGCAATCCGCTTTATTAAGTGGAATTTGCTCAAAATTTTCCTTGTCCATAAAGTAGTAAAGTTCGCCATCGTTGTAAAGATATTGCATTTCTCTCTTTTCAATAACTGCTTCGTCAACTTTTTCGTTTGTTTTGAAGTTTCTTTCTAGTACTTGACCAGTTTCTACATTTTTAATTCTTCCACGAATAAATGCTGCAAGTCTTGGTTGGCAAACATGTTGCCATTCAACAACAACATAAATATTATTATCCATTATAAATGTACTGCCGATTTTCAAATCACCTGTTGTCATATTCTTCTCCTTTTCAATAAAAAACTTTTAGACCTAATCTAAACCTTTAATAGTATAAAAAAAGTATTAGATTTTGTCAAGGTAAATTAACCATTATTTTTTACGCTTTCGTAAATCTCTTTGAGTTTTAAGGCATCTTCCATCATTTTTTCACGACTTTCACTAATAATTGTTGGCTCTAACTTGTATTCGTCAATCAATTTAGCAAGTGGCTCAAATTCTGGTCCATAAACCGTATCATCAAGCGTTAAATGTTTGACTTCGCCTTTATTAGTATACTCAATTTTTGAAAAATGAATATGCATATTTTTTGTTTTGAACTCGCCCAACTTATCAAAGCATTTGTCAATAATTTTTCTATAATCATCAATGCCTTTTAGCGAGCCATTTGTAACAGCATTTATATGTCCAAAATCAAAAGTTGGTATTAGGCATTTATCTTTTGAACAAATATCTAAAATCTCGTCAACTGAACCAATTTGTTGAGATTTACCCATAGTTTCTGGGCAAATATAAACATCATCATAGCCACCCAAATAATATTTTGACAAGATAATGTCTAGTTGTTTGTACAAATTATCAAGTGCAACTTCTCTTGTTTGATTGGTTTGACTTCCACTATGAACTACGCACTTTTTTCCTTTGAAAAGTTTAAGATAGTCTAGCGACTTTAATATATAACTAGCATTTTTTTCAACAGTTTCTGGATTTGGGTTTGCCAAATTGATGTAATATGGTGCGTGAACACTAACTAAAATACCATTTTTTTCGGCTTCTTCGCCCAATTTTTGAGCAGTTTCTGACTTTATTGTAAAGCCTCTACCAAACGAGTATTCGTAACAAGTTAGCCCTATTTTTTTCAAAAAACTAGGTGCTTCGATGGACGATTTATGTCCCGCATCATAAAAGATTTTACTATTTCCTGATGGTCCAAATTTTACCATATTTTCTCCTTTAATTATCAAATAGATTGACATCAACTTTGGCTTTGTTATTTTTAATATGTGCTATTCCAAACAACTTGTTGTCGCAATAAAGCAAGCATTGATTTATATCATCACTTTTGAAAGTAATTTCGTTGCCGTTTTTTAGTTTTTCAAACATTGAAGTTGGAGCGTTAACTCGTTTTATATCTTCCAAGACTTTTTCAAGCGGAATAATATCGCTAGTTGTCAAGTTGTCAAGATTTACAGAATTTTCAATATAAAATTCCCCACTACGAATTCGATTGAGTCCACTCATATATGCACAACTGTTACATAAATAGCCCAAATCTCTGGCTAGCGACCTAATATATGTTCCACTAGAACAGTCTATCAAAAACTCAAAAGTTTTGCTGTCTTTTTGGCTTAAAAGTTCAAATTTATAGACAGAAATTTGCTTTGACTTTAATTCAAAGTCTATGCCTTTTCTAGACAATTCATAGGCTCTAATACCACCAACACTTTTTGCTGAATATTTTGGTGGAATTTGTTCTAAATCTCCTATAAGTTTGTGTAAATTATTCAAAATTTCTTGTTTTGTAGGAATATAATCTGTTGATTTAATAACTTGTCCTTCGCTGTCTAGCGTGTCAGTTTCCTGACCAAAAGTAAACTCTGCCACATAAGTTTTTGTCTTTTTTAAGTAAAAATCAAAAAGTTTTGTGGCTTTACCTATGCAAATTGGCAAAACCCCGCTTGCTAATGGGTCAAGTGTGCCTAAATGTCCCACTTTTGACTGATTGAGTGCTTTTTTTACTTTTGTAACAACTTGTTGAGAAGTTAAGCCTACTGGTTTATTGATTACAACAATTCCATTCATTTACTTTTCTCCCCAAGTTCATTCCTGCAAGCAGTAAGTAGTGACTTAAAAGCACTATCGCCGTAGTCACACAATTTGCAACCTGCAGCTCTTAAATGTCCACCGCCGCCAAAAGTTTTTGCCACCTTTTCAGCTGAAAAGCCTTCTTTGGTTCTAACCGAAACCAAATATTCTTTTTCGCCCACTTGTGACATAAGTCCAGCAATTTTTACTGGTGCTAAATTTGTTAATTGGTCAGTAATACGATATGTATCCATAGCATTTGTGTTGGTTTTTTTGAAAATATCATCATCTAATCTACACAAACAAATTTGGTCATTGTTAAAAAAGCAAAATTTTGACAAGCCATATCTAAATAATTCAAACTCATTTTTTGACTCTTTTTGAAAAACATTATAGTTTAGGCTATTGTAATCAAATCCATACGAAAATAATTCTGTAAGTGCCGAAAATAATTCCACATTCAAATTGCCATATAAAAATCTTCCAGTATCTGTTGCCATGCCTATATACAAGCATTTGGCAATAACTTTGTCTAACTTTATTGATTTATACTTGAACATTCTAAACAGAATTAGGCAAACACTAGAACAATCTTCATCAAGATAATTTGTATCAGCAAAAAACTCAAAATCAGGATGATGGTCTATTGCAATAGAGTTTTTTATAGACTCAAATTTTTTTTGAAAAATGCCAAAGCGTTTTGTTGTTGGAGAGTCCAAACCTATTGCCAAATCAAACTTTAATTTTTTGGATACAATATGTTTTTCAATGCCCAAACTTCTATAATTTTTTGTGTATGGTTTTTGACAAAATATAGCCACATTTTTTCCCATTTTTTCTAGCACAAGTTTTAATGCAATACAACTACCAATAGCATCTAAATCGGCATTTATATGCGGAAAAAGAGCAATGTTTGTTGCCTTATCTATCTTATCAAAAATATCGTCAAAAATCATTTGTTACCCCTTAGTTTTTATGAATTTTGTTGATTAAATTATCAATTTTTTGAGAATATTCCAAACTATCATCAAGATAAAAGTGTAGTTCGGGAGTTATTCTTAATTTTACATTATGAGCGACTTCTCGTCTTAAATAAGTAACGGAAGTTTTTAAGGCATTCAAAACTTTTTCCTTGTTATTATCTGGAAAAATACTAACATAAATCTTGGCGTACTTTAAGTCAGGTGTGGTATCAACTTTTGTAATTGTTACCAAATAGCCTTTAATTTCTTCATTTTGC
Source organism: uncultured Clostridia bacterium (assembly GCA_934747255.1). GTDB lineage: Bacteria > Bacillota > Clostridia > Christensenellales > UBA1242 > CAKVNM01. The sequence continues at coordinate 27,444 of CAKVGH010000006.1, forward strand.
ATATCATAAGTTAAAGTATGCGAAAGAGATTTTTGAATCTCCGCGTTAATAAGGTCCATTCTGTTTTTTGCCATATTTATTCTCCTATATCAAACATTCTCGCCCTGAATTTAGCGAGAATGTAAGTGTTAATTTATTCTTTCTTTTATATAAGACTCAATAGTATCGAGTTCCTTGAAATCACTAAAACCATCAACTTTAATTCCGCATTCAAAAGTTTTGTTAACTTCCTTAACTTCGTCTTTTTGAATTTTTAAGCCTACGATTTGACCTTCGTAAATCACTTTGTTATCACGAATAACTCTTGCATAATTATTTCGTGCAATTCTTCCATCTTGAACATAACAGCCCGCAATCACACCAGAAGATGATAAGTTGAACACTTTTCTAACTTCTGCTCTACCAGTATTAACTTCTCTATATTTTGGAGCCATCATACCATTTATAGTTGCTTCAAGTTCTTCTATGCACTCGTAAATAATATTGTAAGTTTTGATTTCTATTTTATCGTGCTCGGCAAGTTGTTTTGCCTTTGGCTCTGGACGGGTGTTAAATCCAATTATTAAAGCCTTTGATGCCTTTGCAAGCACAACATCGCTTTCACTGATAGCACCAACACCAGAGTGAATACATGTAATTTTAACTTCTTCGTTCTTGATTTTAGAAATTGATTGTTTTAATGCTTCGGCAGAACCTTGAACATCGGCTTTAATGATAACATTTAGATTTTTAAGTGTTCCTTCTTTTGCCTTATTCATAAATTCTTCCAAACTAACAGCAGAAGAAGCATTTACTTTTTCTTCCTTAATCTTGTTTTTACGCTCTTGAATTAAGAGTTTTGAAGTCTTTTCATCAACAACGGTTACTCTATCGCCAGCACTTGGAACTTCATCAAGACCTAAAATAGAAACAGGAGTTGAAGGCTCTGCCTTTTTAACTTGACAGCCATTTTCGTCAAGCATCGCTCTAATTCTACCAAACGCAGTACCAGAAACTACTGTATCGCCTACTTTTAATGTTCCATTTTGAACTAAAATAGATGCAACTGGTCCTTTACCTTTATCAAGTCTTGCTTCGATAACTGTACCAACAGCACTACGATTTGGATTTGCTTTTAAGTCAAGTACTTCGGCAACAAGGGTTATCATTTCAAGCAACTTGTCAATGCCTTGACCTTTTTTGGCAGCGATTGGCACGCAAATAGTATCTCCGCCCCATTCTTCTGCTAAAACATCGTGGTCGGCAAGTTCTTTCATAACTTTATCTGGATTTGCTTCTGGCTTATCCATCTTGTTGATTGCAACAATCATTGGAACTTTTGCTGCTTTAATGTGGTTAATTGCTTCCACTGTCTGTGGCATAACACCATCATCGGCTGCAACAACTAATACCGCTATATCTGTAATTTGAGCACCACGAGCACGCATTGCTGTAAATGCTGCGTGTCCTGGGGTATCAACAAAAGTGATTTTTTCGTTATTATATTTTACCGTATAAGCACCAATACTTTGAGTAATACCACCTGCTTCACCACTAACAACATTGGTTTTTCTAATAGCATCAAGAAGTGATGTTTTACCGTGGTCAACGTGACCCATTACAGTAACAACTGGTGGGCGTTTTACCAAGAATTTTTCGTCTTCTTGTTCGTTTGCCTTTAATGCTTCTTCAAGCATTTGTTCTTGCGACTGTTGAATATTATTTTCAAGAGTAATGCCAAAGTCACTTGCAACAAGTTCAGCTGTGTCAAAATCAAGTTTACTATTGATTGTTGCCATAATACCTAAAATAAAGAGTTTTTTAACGATTTCTGCAACTGGTTTACCGATTTTTTCACTAAAATCTTTAACAGTCATTTTGTCACTTGTGATTACAGCGTGGTCAATCTGCTTAATAATTTGTTCAACCTTTACTTCTTCTTTTCTCTTTGCCTTATATCTTCTTGCTAGTTTATCTTCGTCATCATCATCTTGTTCAGCAACATTAAATCTCATTTGAGCTTTTTTGTTCATTGACTTATGTTCTTGTGTGTTTTCGTGAGTCTTTTTCTTGTTGCCAAAATTTCGGTTTTGTTGGTCTTTCAAAATCGAATTCAAATCAATTTGTGGTTCTGTTACCTTTCTAAAATTAGGTTTGTTATTAAAAGGTTTTTGACCAAATTGTCCTGCTGGTTTTTGATTAAATGGTCTGTTTTGACCAAAATTTCTGCCATTTTGATTAAATCCACCATTTTGTCTATTGGCAAAATTAGGCTTGCCGTCTGGTCTGCCATTATGACTATAATTTGTTGGTCGTTGAGATGAAAAACTATTTTGCTTGTTATCTCTACTTGCAACACTTGTTGATGGTTTTGCTTGGACAGGTGCAACAGGAACTACCTTTTCGGCTGGCTTAGGTTCTGCAACTTTTTTGTTTGCATTGATTTCCACTAACTTTGAATTAACTTTTTCAACAATACCGTCTAAAACTTGTTTTGCCTTTCTAATTTCATTAACAAGCGTAGAAAAATTGTTTGCGTTGCAAACTCCTGCCAATTTTTTCAAATTATCAATTTGTCCGTGTTGTTGTTTGTTTTCTGGTCTATTTTCTGCCACAAATTTCTCCTTTTATTAGCGTATGCTAACTTTTCAAATTCTTTACTATATTATCTAAATTTTCTTTACTAATATTTTTTTTGAATAATTTATTTAATGCCTTTGATTTTTCAAGAGCATCAGCACATTCATTCTTTTTGCAAATATATGCTCCACGACCATTAAGTTTTTTATCTTTTTGAACTATAACAAGTCCTTGATTGTCAACTACAAGTCGTATCATTTTTTTTTGCTCGTTTTTTTGTCTACAAACTATACAAGTTCTCTCTACCATTACTATTCTTCGTCCTTAAACATATCTTCAAGGTCAAGAGTTTCGTCAAACTTGAATTCGTCTGTATGTGAGACAGTTGGTTTTTGTGCTTCAATCTTTTTGTTAGCACTTTCAGACTTAACATCAATTTTGCAGTGAGCAAGTCTAGCAGCAAGTTTAACATTTTGTCCTTGTTTGCCGATTGCAAGTGATAGTACATCGTCAGGAACGATTGCTTTTGCTTGACCTTCGCCAATCATTTCAACACTAATAACTTTTGCTGGACTTAATGCCCTTTCAACAAATACTGCTGGGTCATCACTGTATTCAACAATATCAATTTTTTCACCGTTTAGTTCGTTAACGATATTGTTAATTCTCATTCCCTTATTACCAACGCAAGCCCCAATCACATCAAGATTTGGATTGTTTGATGAAACTGCAATTTTTGTTCTTGAACCTGCTTCTCTTGATATAGAGTTGATAACTACTTCGCCATTTTCAATTTCTGGAACTTCAAGTTCAAACAATTTTTTAACAAAATTGACATTTGCTCTTGAAACTTGAACGAGAGAACCTTGGAAATCTTCTGGGATTTTTTTAACATAAACTTTAATTCTATCGCCAATATGGTATTTTTCGCCGGGAATTTGGTCTTTTTCGCCCAAAACTGCTTCGGTTGAGCCAATCTCTACAAACACATTTTTGCCATCTATTCTCTTAATAACAGTTGTAATTAACTGGTCTTCTTTTTCGGCAACTTCGCTTAATGTGATAAGTTTTTCGGCTTCTCTAATTTTTTGCATAACAACTTGTTTTGCTGTTTGTGCTGCTATTCTACCAAAATCTTTTGGTGATTCCAATTGAGAAACAGTATCTCCAACTTTATATGAAGATTTAATTTGCTTTGCTTCTTCAAGTGAAATTTCTTTATCTGGGTCTGTTACTTCTTCCACAACAGTTTTATAACTATAAATTTTGATTGTGTGTTTTTCTGGGTCTAGTTTTACTTCCGCACTCTTTGCTTCACCATAATTCTTTTTGTATGCTGATGTTAATGCTGTTTCTAGTGCCTCGATAAACACTTCCTTTTTAATCTTTCTTTCTTGCTCAAATAATTCCAAAGCTTCAAAGAAATCTTTACTAATCATTTTTATTCTCCTTAACTAAATTATCCCTAATCAAACTTTAAGCACGGGTGTTTGCCCGTGCTTATCATAACTAGTCTATAACAATATAACACATACTTACTTTAATTGCAACTATTTTTTACATTTTTATAATAAATTATAAAGCAAACAAAATTTGCGTTCGTTATTAAACTAATTTGCCTTTATTTTTTATGTAACATAACAAAAATGTTTTTTTATAAAAAATTAAGTCAACTATAATTGTTGGATTTACAAATTATTTTTATAATACTTATTTTTCATTACAATTTGCATTTTAATTTGTAATAACAAAAACTAAAATTTCAAAACTAGTCTATAATAAAAATCCACCAGTGTACCTGGTGGATTTTTATTATAAATTTTAGAAAAGTTTTTAAAAAATTTTTATGTTCTTTCTTTTACTCCCATCAAACAGCAATATTTTGTTTTGTGTTGACGAAACATATTTAATTGAAATACAATATAGACAATAAAAAAATATTTGTTTAATTGAGGAGGGCGATTTAATTATGAAAAATGTTGCAATAAATGTGAACATAAACAATTACAATGCTTCACCATTTGATACAATAAACTCTATAAAAAAAGCTGGATTTACCAATATTTTTATTAACTGGAAAAATTATGTTGGAAAAGACGGAACTATAATAACTGGTGAAGAACAATTTATGTATGCAAAAAACAAGGGGCTAAATGTAATTTTTGTACATTTACTTTGTCCTAGAATGTTTGAAGTATGGGATGAGAATACAACATTAGAATTTGATAAAAAATTTGAAGTTTTCAAAAAGGATATAGACGATTGTCAAAGATGTGGAATACATCTTGCTGTCATGCATATTAACGGTGGTTGGGAAACAGAATCACATATTACCGATGTGGGATTAAATAGATTACAAGATATGATATATTATGCGAACAATAAAGGCATTACAATTGCAATGGAAAACGCCAACTCATTACCTGGTGGATATTTAGAAAGTGCAATAACTAATTTGACATGCAAAAACTTTGGAATTTGTTATGACTCTGGCCATGCCAATTGTAATCCTTATGGCACAAAAATGAATTTTTCATTGTTTAAAGACAAAATCCTTGCGGTACATTTACATGATAATCATGGCAAATTTGAAAATGGTCCAAATGGCGAAGATAGAGATGAACATTTGTTTCCGTTTGATGGAAATGTAGATTGGAATAATATATTAAAAAATTTGAAAAATTGCAACTATCAAGGTCCAGTAACTCTTGAGTTGCATTATGATAAGCCATATTTAAATATGACAATAGATGAATTTTATGCAAAGGCTTATGAACTGGCAAAAAAACTTGAAGATATGTCTGATAAAACATAATCAAATAGATAAGGAGTAACTATGAAATTATTAAAATAAAAAAAGTTTTTCATTGCTGAAAAACTCATTTTTTATCTTGTTACTTCTTATCTTGATAATTTTCGATAAGTTTTACAAACACCTTTGCTGTTGCAATTGTATCGTTAACTGCCCTATGTGCGCCAATCAAACTCACACCCAAAAAATCGCAAACAGTTGACAACTTAAAATGCTTTAATTGTCCCAAATACTTTTGAGCAAGAATCATTGTATCTTGCGTTAGATTATCAATTATATAGCCAAGTGGCTTTGCGTGATAAGATATGAATGGCAAGTCAAAACTAATGTTATGAGCAACTAGTGTCGAGCCCTCAATAAACTTGAAAAAATCAGGAAAAACTTGTTTGAAAACTGGTGCGTCTTTCACCATTTCATCAGTAATATTATTTGTAGCGGTTGCATCTTCTGGAATGTGCATTTCTGGGTTCACAAAAGTTGAAAACAACTCGGTAATTCTACCATTTACAACCTTTACCGCACCGATTTCAATAATTTTACAAGTTTGATAATTTAATCCAGTTGTTTCTAGGTCGAACACCACAAAAGTGTTGTTTTTTAAGTACTCACTTTTTATTTCACTAGATGTGTCCAAAAAGTTAATTTGTTCCATTTGAATATATGGTTCTGGCTTGACGATTTTGTAATGTGAACTTGCTTTTTTAAGTTGTTTTTTTGGATAGTCAAACTTACAAAGAGCAAGCGCACGAACTCTTAAACTCAAATTACCCCTAAACTCATCAATATCAGCAATAACTAAAACTTTTTGACCATTTTCGAGATTTTTTAAGTCTTCGCCATTTTTCAAAAAACAAACTGCTTCAAGTTGCATTTCTTGGCTATGTAATGAAAATTTGTAGTACTTTGATTGTTTTTGTTCGCCGTCAACTTCCTTATTTCTAGCAAACTCGCTGTAATCAAAAAATTCGCCAGCAACTGCAATATTTTTAGTACCACCAACCACTTGTTCTGGCAAAATTACGGTGGAATATTCAGGCATTTTGCCAAGGTATGGCTTTACAAATGAAACTTTCATATTTGTATTTTGTTCAAAATCATCTTCCATAAAATCTTGTCGTCTAAAATCTAAAATGTTGCTATTTTGATTTTGAATTTGCTCATAAGAATAATTGATTGAATTAAAACTGCAACAAGCCAAAGTGTTTTCCATTTGCAAGGCAAAATCTTCCATTTCCAACTTGCTTGGCAAACTAGAATAGTAATATAGTTTTACATTCAAAGATTTATCAACTACTTCTATAATGGTTTTATCAACATCAAAAACTGTGTTATAAAGTTTGTTAGACATTAAAAACTTTTTTACAAGTGTTAAAATATAATCTGTTGTAATGATTTTTTGCTTAACCTTTACGCAAGTTTTACATTTTTTTTCAATATATTCATTAACTATATTATTTAATAATTCCAGTTTTTCGCCCACATAACTATCGCTAATAGGAGAACTAAAAGTCACTTGCAAAAGGTTGTCATTTGAAAGAAATTTTGCACCAAAAAACTGCAAATCACTAAATTCGCCTGAGTTTTTTGTATAGATATAATCTAAAATTTTTTCCAAATTTTCTCCTTTGTTTAACTAAAATCAAAAGCCAAATATCTTTGCTATTATTTGATAAATATCGGCGGCAAACACAAGCCCAAGTAAGACAAAAAAGCCTATGTTGTGAATCAAATTTTCCGTTTTTTGACTAAATAATGGCTTGCCTTTGATCCACTCAATAGTGGTCAAAAGCATTTTACTGCCGTCAAGTGCTGGAATTGGCAACCAGTTGAACACGGCAAGGTTAGCAGCAATTAAAGGTAAAAGCACCAAGAAATAAGATAAACTTTGACTTGATAAACTTGCAATTGTGCCTATTGTATAAATTGGTCCGCCAACTTGTGTTAGTCCTTTACCCACAATTAGTTGACCTAATGCTTGCAAAACTTTCCACGAAAAACCAAATGTATATGGAACACATCTAACAAGTGATTCGCCAAAACTAAATCTATATGCCGTACTGCTAACACCTATTGCTTTTGCATAGTTGCCGTCAGCGTCCTTAAAGCCTGTATCGTAATAATTAAGAACCAAATCTTTAATCTCACCGTTTCGCTTTACTGTTAAAGTTACAGTAGATTCACTTGAACCATCTGTGATTAAAGAATTAAAAGTATTGTCTTTAATAAAATCTATGGCTACACCATTGATTTTGTAAATTACATCATTTTTTTGTAGTTTATCATCGGTCGTACCAGCATTTGAATGTTTTGTAACTTTAACCATAGGATAAAATGTTTCTTCATTATCATTATCTGTCTTTCGTTTAACTGTTAAAGTATATTCATCATTTATACTTTCTTTTTGAGATAAAACAGATGCCAAATAATCTTTTGTAACACCTATTGAATTGTTTGAATTTTTAATATCATCGCCGTTAACCTGCATAATGATATCTTTATCTGTAAATTCAAATGGAACGGTTGTATAACCACCTACTGAATTAACTACATACACACTATCAATTCTAACAACATCATTAACAGAATATACTTGTGGAACATCATAACCAACACTCACAAGCATAATAAAACTAAAAATAATTGCTGATATAAAATTGAAAAAAGCACCATTAAAAAGAACAATTAGTCTTTTCCAAGGCTTTTGTTTAGTAAAAGCACCACTATTATCGCTATTATCTTCTTCGCCTTCAAAGGCACAGTAGCCACCCAGTGGAACTAATCTAATAGAAAAAATTTCTCCACTTTTGCACTTTTTAGAAAATAGGCTTGGACCAAAACCAATCGAAAACTCGTTGATTTTGAAGCCAAGCATTTTTCCAGCAACATAGTGACCAAATTCGTGAATTGTCACCATCATCAATAAAACTAAAAGTGCAAGTAAAATATAAAGTACTATCAAAATAAACTCCTTGATAAAATTATATTCAACTTTTCAAAAAATATAATTAAAATATTAAAGCAAAAACAATTAAACTAAATAGTGCGTTAAAAGCTAGTCCATCGCACCTATCCATAAATCCACCGTGACCTGGGAAAATTGTACTAAAATCTTTTGTTCTTGCTGTTCGTTTTAGCCACGAAGCGAATATATCGCCTGCTTGTGAAACTACTGACGCAATTAAACTATAACCTACCATTAGCCAAATTGATAATTTTGCATCTGCAAAAATAGTTGCAAAACTGCCAACATTTAAGAATACAAAGTACAACACAATACAGCCAATTACTGAGCCAATTAACCCACCTATTGCACCAGAAATAGTCTTGTTTGGACTAATATATGGGCAAAGTTTTTTACCCTTAATAGTTGAGCCAACAAAGTATGCACAAACATCTGTTAACATTGTTGAAATAAACACAACTAATAGTACAAAAAAGCCAATCATACTATCACTTGATGCTGTTAAGCCAAAATCTGTCAAGTGGTTAATGTAAAATAGTGAACTTAAAATCAAACTTGGGTATGCAAAAACCATCATAGATAGTAATGTTTTTTTAATAACATAATCACTTGGTTTTTCGTCCGCTAGCAACTCCTGTTTCTTTGCTTTTTTATCAAGCAATGTCCACAAAAATGCACCCATTGAAAATAACACAAAAAGTGCTAATTCTATAAGTAAAACATAAACAAATGATAGTTTGAAATATACTCCCAAAAGTATTGTTAAAAATACTGTTACTGGAAAAATTGTTCCAAGTGTCATATTGTTGTATCTACCACTACGATTGAACACTTTTGATACTTCTCCTGCACCGCAAACCATAATAATTGCAATCATTATATCAAAGATATAAGGACTAACAAATCTTAATCCAAAAAAACCAGCACAGATAAGTCCAATAATACTACCCGTAATTACTCTCGTTTTCATTTTTTCTCCTTTACTCTTTGATTGCTCCAAAGCGTCTGTTTCTTGACGCAAAATCAATCAAAACTTTATGTAATTCATTTTTATCAAAACTAGGCCAATATGTTTTTACAAAGCATAGTTCTGCATAAGCCATTTGATAAAGCATAAAATTGCTTATACGCTGTTCGCCACTTGTTCTAACAACCAAATCAATTTCTTTCAAATCTTTTGAATACAATTCTTGTTCAAAATCTTTGTAAGTAACTTCTGTTTTTCCTTGTTTTAACAAGTTATTTACAGCTCGCAAAATATCAAGTCTTCCGCCATAATTTATGCACATATTTACAATCATATTATTGCAAGACTGTGTTTCATTAACTGCGTTTTCTATCGCATTTTGCAGGTCTTGTGGCAATTTTGTTATATCACCACTAACTATAAATTTTATACCTTTTTGTTTGTATGGAAGCAGGTCTTCATTTATATAATCTCGTAGTAATTGAAACAAAGTATCAATTTCGTCTTTTGGTCTATTCCAATTTTCCGTTGAAAAGCAAAAGAATGATACTTGCTTTATACCCAAATCATAACAATTTTGAATAGTATCTTTTACCGCAACAACACCTTGCTTATGTCCCATACTTCGTGGAAGTCCACGCTGTTTTGCCCACCTGCCGTTACCATCTATGATAAATGCAATGTGATATGGCAATTTGTTTTTATCAATTTCGTAATTCTTCTTTTTTCTAAATAAGCACATAAAACTCCTAACAATTTTTACTTACTAAATACTTATGTTTGTAAGGCTATCTTTTGTTATAAGTTTTAGTAAAAATTAAACTTCCATTATTTCTTTTTCTTTATCAGCAAGTAATTTATCTATTTTTTCGTTGTAACTATCAAGAATTTTTTGAACTTCCTTTTCTGCACCAGCAAGTTCATCTTCTGTGATAATATTATTCTTTTTTTGGTCTTTTAATTCGTCCATAATTTCTCTTCTTTCATTACGAAGTGAAATTCTGTTATCTTCGGCAGTCTTTTTTATACCTTTAACAAGGTCTTTTCGTCTGTCTTCGGTAAGTTGTGGAAAAGCAAGTCTTACATTTTTTCCGTCATCGCTAACATTAACACCCAAATTGGCTTCGTTTAACGACTTAATAACTTCCTTTAACATACTTTGGTCCCAAACATTAACAAACAACATTCTTGGTTCTGGAACTGTAATATTTGCCATTTGGTTCAATGGTGTCATACTACCATAGTAATCTACCATAACTCTGTCTAATATTTTTGGATTTGCTCTGCCTGCTCTAACTACTGATAATTCGCCAGCAAAGTGGTCTATAACCTTTTCAAGTCCAATTTTGAAAGCATCAAATGCTTCTTGTTTTGATTGATATTTCATAAAATTTCTCCCTTTTAATATAAGTAATTATATTTTATAAAAATTTGCAAAAAAAAGCAAACAAATAATATACTATTGCCTTCTAAAAATGTAGAAAAGCATAAGATTTTATGATACTAAATATTAAAAATATTTGTTAATGATTTGTTGTCTGCAAATTTAAGTGCTTGTTAAATGAAATTTTTTTATTTATCATTTATATAAAATACTGTTGTAACTTATCTTACAGAAAAATAAATATAAAAACACAAAAAACTCACTAAAATTAGTGAGTTTTAATAAAGTTAAATCAATTATTTTTTCATTTGGCTCATAACTTCTTCTGCAAAGTTATCGTGTCTTTTTTCAAGACCTTCGCCCATTTCGTAACGAACAAATCTTCTAACAGTGATTTTTTCGCCGATTGACAAAACTGCTTCGTTAATAATTTCTGTAATTGTCTTTGATGGGTCTTTAACAAATGGTTGTTCCATCAAGCAAATTTCGCTGTAATACTTGTTGATTTTGCCTTCAACAATTCTATCAACAACTGCTGCTGGTTTGCCTTCGTTAAGAACTTCTGCACGCATAATTTCTCTTTCTTTTTCAACATCGCGCATATCTGCTTCTTCTCTTCTAACACACTTTGGATTTTGTGCTGCGATTTGCATAGCAATGTCTTTTACAAGTGCTTTGAAAGCGTCAGAACGAGCAACAAAGTCTGTTTCACAGTTAACTTCAACTAGAACGCCGATTTTTCCGCCCATATGAATGTAACTATCAACTACGCCTTCTGCTGCAATTCTATCTGCTTTTTTAGCTGCTTTTGCAATACCTTTTTCTCTTAAATAATCAATGGCTTTATCCATATTGCCATCGCATTCTTTAAGTGCGTTTTTGCAGTCCATCATTCCTGCACCTGTTTTTTCTCTTAATTTAACAATATCTTGTGCTGTAAACATAAGTTATTCTCCTTTAATAATTATTCAGCTTTTTTTGTCTTTCTTGTAACTTTTTTTGCAGGTTTTTCTTCTGCTACTTCTTCTGTTTTAACAACCTTTTTAGTAGCTTTTTTTGCTGGTTTTTCAGCAACTTCTGTTTTAACTTCTGCAACTGGTTCTGCCTTAACTTCTACTGCTTCTTCTGCTTTGATTCCTTCCATAACAGTGTTCATATCAACATTTTCTTCGTCTTCTGGTTTTGAAGCCTTAACTGCTTCTTCGCCTTCTCTTGCTTCGATAATAGCATCTGCAAGAGCACCGATGATAAGTTTTACTGAACGAATAGCATCGTCATTACCTGGAATAACAACATTTACATCGTCTGGGTCACAGTTTGTATCAATAAGACCAACAACTGGAATACCAAGAGCCTTTGCTTCCTTAACACAGATATGTTCCTTTTTAGAGTCAACAACAACGATAACTCCTGGAAGTTTTGTCATATCCTTGATTCCGCCCAAGAACTTTTCAAGTTTTTCTTTTTCCTTTTTAAGTTCTGCAACTTCTTTCTTTGGAAGAAGGTCGAATTCGCCTGTCTTTTCCATTTGACCAAGTTTGTTAAGTCTTTCTATTCTAGAACGAATAGTTTTGAAGTTTGTCAATGTACCGCCAAGCCAACGAGAGTTGATGTAGTACATTCCGCATCTTTCTGCTTCTTCCTTAACTGCGTCTTGTGCTTGTTTTTTTGTTCCTACGAACAAAAATGTTTTGCCTTGTAATGCTTGTTCCTTAACATAAGCATAGGCACTGTCGATAAGTTCAACAGTTTGTTCAAGATTGATAACATGAATATCATTTCTTGCTGTGAAAATGTATTTTCCCATTTTAGGATTCCATTTTCTTGTTTGGTGTCCAAAATGAACACCTGCTTCTAATAATTGTTTCATCGAAATAACTGACATAAAAAATTTTATCCTCCTTGTTTTTAAGCCTCCCAAGTGTTTTACAACTCTGATGCAACGACCATTAAAAAATGGCAACCGCCACCAAATCTACACAAGGTGTGTATTTTGAAACAATTCATTTTAACATATACAAAAAAAAATTGCAATAATTTTTTTACAATTATTGCACTAAATATTAAATAATATTTCTATATTTATTGACAATTACTTATCTTTGCCTTCATTGTCTGCTTCAATCATTTTTTTGTATTCATCAAAAACTTGATTTACAACTTCTTCTTCCATAACGATATTTAATGTATCGCCGTTTTCTTCGTCATCAACAAGTTCAAAAACAACTGCTTCGTCATCTTCTACACCTTCCATTTTTGTGGCTGGTTTTAAGATTGTGTAAACAGAATTGTTTAGTGGAATAAGGGCAATTTGTTCAAATTCGATTTCCTTATCATTTTCATCGTACAACTTAATGTTTTCTGCATTTTGAGGGTCAAGCAATGCCTCGATTGGATTTTTTTCTTCCATAAATACCTCCTATTTTGTATCAAGAAAAGTTTGTAATATTATACACGCTGCCACTTGGTCCAAAACCGCTTTGCGTTTTTTTCCACGAGTGTTTGTTTGGTTTAGATATTCTTCCGCTTCAACAGAAGTCAATCTTTCGTCCTGCAATATGATATTTGCCTGTACTTTTGGCTTTAAGTTGTCAGCAAAAGTTCTAGCGTAAGTACTCATATCGCTATCAGTCCCGTCCATATTTAGCGGTAACCCTATTACAACCGTGTCCACTTGATAGTCTTTGCAAAGTTTAGCAACATATTCGACATCTCGGTCCAATCCTTTTGACTGCAAAGTTTCATAAGGACTTGCGAGTATGCCCAAAATATCGCTCATTGCAATTCCTACTCTTGCTCTGCCAAGGTCAAGACCCATTTTCTTCATACATTTGCTCCACTTTGATTTTAGCATAATTTACCATTTTTACAAACGATTTTGGGGTTAGATTTTGCAATAAAAGAAAAAAAGCAAGAATTAAAACTTGCTTTTTTCTAAATATTTTCTATTTTTTCCTTAATAACTTCTTTGCCTTGTTCTATTGCTTGTTGCATTTTTTTGCTACTATGAACAGTAATTGCACCAACAATAAAGCCAAGAGCCATACCTATAAGCAATTTATCGTCTAACATAATTCCCTCCCTACTAATAATAGTTTGTACGAGATTTGATTGAATATTATCAAAAAAATTGGCATTATTTGGAAGTTAAATTTAATCTTTCTTTTTTAACTCATCAGGAATTGGAAACCCAGCAAGTTTTAATTCTTTAATTTTTGCCTTACGCTCTTTTTCTTCGTAATCTTCAACGGCAGCAATAATAGCCTTTACAACCACTTCTGCACCAAAAGTCTTAATATCTGGGTATTCGGTAACCTTTTCTAAAATTTGAGATGGAGTGATAGTTTTTGCCATTGCAAGTGTTTTGTTATTACATAGTTTTGCACCAAAACTAGAAAGTATGATTGTTGAAATTGAGCCAAATGCCTTAAATTTTGCTTCCAAAATAGTGTCATCTTCCACTTTTAAGTAGATTTTAACAACATCGCCTGTTTTTTCATCTTCTACTGTACCGCTTGCATTAGAAGCACGAAGTAAACCATAGTTATCAATACTATTGAACAAATACATTGTTTTATAAGAATACATTACTTATCCTCCTTTGCAACAACACTAATATGTAGTGGCGAAATTTCTCTCATTTTTTTTACAGCAACTACTAATTTTTCAACAACATAATCAAGGTCGTCTTTTGTTAAATTTTTCAAGATAGAAAAGTTTACCACTGTTTTAAGAAGTTCCTTTTGAAGTCCCATTGCGGTTAAGATATGAGAATGTTCTAGTTCTTCACTTAAAGCAATGTTTAGTGGGTGAACAGCAATTCCTTCCATATCAAGTAGTGATGCAAGTGCTTCACTATCGACAAATTCAAAACTCAATGCAACAACATTTGAAAGTCTTTGAAAAGAATGTCCTACAAGATGAACATCTTCTATGTTTTCCATAACCTTTTTAGTAAAATATTCTCTTAAATGACGAAGTTTTTGTGCATTTAATGTAACATCGTGGCAAGCCATATCAACTGCTTTTCCAAATCCTACAATATCAGCAACACTTTGACTACCGCCACGCTTTGAATAATCCTGATTTGATGGGTAAATCAAACTATCAATGTTGATACCATTTTTTAGGTATAACGCACCTACGCCACTTGGACCATAAATTTTGTTTGAAGACATACTCATGGCATCAATGTTTAGGTCTTTAACATTTATGTTAATGTTACCAATAGCGTGACAAGCATCACAGTGGAAAATTATATCTCTTTCCTTAACTGTTCTTGCAATAGCATTTAAGTTTTGAATAGTTCCAACTTCCTTGTTAGCAACAGAAATACTAACCAAGATTGTATCTTTTTTGATTTCGTGCATAAGGTGGCTTAACTTAATAAAACCAAAACTATCAACTGGAATATAAGAAACTCTAAAACCTTCTTTTTCAAGTTGTGCACAAGCACGAAGCAATGACTCACTTTCAATCTTTGATACAATGATATGATTACCTTTTTCCTTGTTGGCCCTAGCAAGTCCTAGTATTGCCCAACAATTTGCTTCTGTACCACTTGATGTAAAATATATTTCACTTGATTTTGAACCTATACCCTTTGCAACTTGTCTTTTTGCTCTATCAATTAAATCTTTTGACTGTTTAGCGAATGAATGAAAACCAGTACTATTTGCATAAGTTTCTGCTAAAACAGGTGTCATTTCTTGCAAAACTTCGTTATTTATATATGTGGAAGATATTGCATCCATATAAATTTTTCTTTCCATTAAAAAACTCCTTGTTTTTTTACTTGTCTAAATAATAACACTTTGGCAAATGATTGTCAATATTAAACTAAAAAAAGAGTGTGCTTTTGCTCGTATTTTTTATTAAAAAAAGGGAGAAGGACAATTTCCTTCTCCAAAATTTGTATTTGAATGACAAATTCACGACAATATTAAAACTTTTTCGTATTGTAAACATTTCCATTTGTAAAGCAACAAAAAGTTAAATGTAAGCAATCACTTTGCTCATTCAATCTACTTTATCATATTCAAAATATCTTGTTTTGATTTTAAGCCAATAATTCTTTTTGACTCTTCGCCATCTACAAAAAGTAGCAAAGTTGGCACGCTCATAATACCATAACTTCTTGCCAAATCAAAGTTTTCATCAACATCGACTTTGCCAATTATAATATCATCGCCAATTTCGTTTCTAATTTCTTCAAGAATTGGCGAAAGCATTTTGCAAGGGCCACACCAAGTAGCAAAAAAGTCAACCAAAACTTTCTTTTTTGACTGCAAACTCTCTTTTAGAGAATCTTCATTAAAATGTAAAATTTCCATAACTATAACTCCTTTTTTTTATCAAATTATTGACAACATACGCCGATATTACACACGCACTTGACGCAGGATAATAAACCACACTGCCAATAGTCGTAGTATCTTTATTTGCCTTTGCGGGCTGTTCATCTGTGCATACAACCATAGTTTTTGTGACGCCTAATTTTTTAAGGTCGTGTCTTAAAACTCTTGCAAGCCTATCATATTTTGTATCAAACAAATCACAAACCTTAAACGAAGGAATACCACATTTATTGCCCGTTCCCATACTAGAAATAATATTTATATTATTTTTATTGCAATAAGCGATAAGTGAAACTTTGCTTTTAACCATATCAATACAATCAACAACAAAGTCATAACTATCAAGTTCAAAATCTTCCAAATTTTCAGGCAAAAGTTTTTGATTAAATGCTTTAACTACGCAATGCGGGTTAATGTTTTTTATTCTTTCCTGCATCACTTGAACCTTTTGTTTTCCAATGGTATCAACTGTGGCGATAATCTGCCTATTAAGATTACTTTCGCTAACAGTGTCAAAATCAACTATTGTTACACTTCCAACGCCTGTTCTAACAAGCATTTCACAAACATAGCCACCGACACCACCAATACCAAAGATAATAACTTTTGAGTTTTTTAATGATTGAATAGCACTTGACCCTAAAACAATTTCTGTTCGTTCAGTCATTCCCATAACTTAGCCCTTTATCTCACAAACCAAGTCGTCAAGTTTTACAAGTTTTTGTTCGCCTGTAAGCATATTTTTGAGATTAACCGAATTTTTTTTCAATTCTTCTTCGCCTACAACACAGACAAACTTGGCTTGAATTTTATTTGCATACTTAAAGTTTGCTCTAAAACTTCTGTCCATATAATCAACATCAGCACTTATTCCGTTATTTCTCAAAATTGACAACACTTTTTGTTCAAAATTGGAGTACTCTTTGTCATTATTCATTGTAATAATTAGTGCTTCCAATGGCTTATCAAAAACTTTGCCCGCCATTTGTGCTTCCAAAAGCATAAGCAATCTTTCAATACCAAAAGCAAAACCAACTGCTGGTACGCTAGGACCACCAAGTTCTTCCACCAAGTTGTTATATTGTCCGCCTCCGCCTACAACAGCACTAGAACCCTGTATGTCAGTAGTTTCAAATTCAAAAACAACACCTGTGTAGTAATCAAGCCCACGAATAATACTTTCGTCAACTTCATAGTCAATATTTTTACATTTCAAAACTTCTTGCAAAGAAGCAAAATATTGTTTGCAATCATCACACAAAACTTCACTAACTTTTGGTGCATTTTTTGCAATTTCTTTGCAAATATCAACCTTACAGTCTAGTATTCTTAATGGGTTTTGATTTAATCTTCTGTGACAATCTTCGCACATAGAGTCTATATTATTTTCAAAGTATTTTTTTAGTGCTAAAGTGTATTTTTCTCTACATTCTTTGCAACCCAAAGTATTGATTTTTGCTTTGACATTTTTAATGCCAATGCTGTTCAAATAATCTTTACCTACTTCGAGTGCTTCGGCAACCATTTTTACCGAATTAGAGCCAAATAATTCTACGCCAAATTGTCTAAATTCTCTTAATCTTCCAGCCTGTGGTTTTTCGTATCTATAAGCCGAAATCAAATAGAATAGTTTTAATGGCAAACTTTCATTAAAAAGCCCGTGTTCTACACACGCTCTAACAATGCCGGCTGTTCCTTCTGGACGCAAAGTAATACTTCTACCGCCTTTATCGTCAAAAGTATACATTTCCTTATTTACTACATCGCTACTTTCTCCACTAGAACGAACAAAAAGTTCTGTTCCTTCAAAAACAGGAGTTCTAATCTCTTTAATGTTGTGCAAGGAACAAATTTTTCTTGCGTTTTCTTCCAAAAATTGCCACTTTGCTGATTCTGTTGGCAAAACATCTATTGTTCCCCTTTGTGCTTTTACCATAATTATTCTTTCCTTTATAAAATGTATTTACTCAAATCGTATTTTTTTGTTTCCACATTCAAAATTTTATCAACATACGCTTTGTCGATAAGTACTTTTGTTTCTGGATAATCTCCACTTGCATCAAATGATAGTTGTTGCAAAATTCTTTCCATAATTGTATGGAGTCTTCTTGCGCCTATATTTTCGCTTGTTTCGTTCTCTTGTTCTGCAATCATAGCCACTTCTTCAAGCGCATCATCGCTAAATTCAAGGTTAATGTTATCAACTTTCAATAAGTTTGTGTATTGCTTGATGAGTGCGTTTTTAGGCTCTTTTAAGATTCTAAAAAAGTCATCTTTTGTTAAGTTATCAAGTTCTACAACGATAGGAAATCTTCCTTGAAGTTCTGGAATTAAATCTTCCATTTTTGCCACATGGAATGCTCCCGCAGCGATAAACAAAATATAGTCAGTTTTAATCATACCATACTTTGTTTGAATTGTTGTACCTTCAACAAAAGGCAAAATATCTCTTTGTACACCTTCTCTTGAAACATCTTGACCGCTAGATTTACCTTTTGCAGCAATTTTATCTATTTCATCAATGAAAATAATGCCTTCATTTTCGGCACGCTTGATTGCTTCGGCGTTTACTCCATCGTTATCAATAAGTTTGTCGCTTTCTTCGTTAACAATAAGTTGCTTTGCTTCATAGACAGAAATTTTACGGCGTTTTTTCTTTTGTGGAAAAATTCCGTCAAAAATACTGCCTAAATTTATATCAGTGCCGATACCTGCAACCATTTCAACATTTTTTGGTGCTTCCAAAACATCAATTTCGATAATATCTTTGTCGTAATCGCCATTTTTAAGGTTTGTCATTATCTTTGCTTTTTCGGCTTCTACATCTTCACAATTTTCTTGTTTTTTTGTCAAGTAAATTTCCTTAAAAATGCGGTTATAAGCCACTTCTTCGGCTTTTTTCAAGACTTCGTGACGTTTTTCTTCCTTAACAAGTTGAACCGAAACTTCTACCAAATCTCTAATCATACTTTCGCAATCTCTACCAACATAGCCTACTTCTGTAAACTTTGTGGCTTCAACTTTAACAAAAGGCGCTTTTACAAGTTTGGCAAGTCTTCTTGCTATTTCGGTTTTACCAACACCTGTTGGGCCTTTCATTATAATATTTTTTGGAGTAATTTCTTCCATAAGTTCTACGGGCAATTTGCTTCTTCTGTATCTATTACGAAGTGCAACTGCGACCGCTTTTTTTGCTTCTTCTTGTCCTATAATATACTTATCTAATTCTTCAACTATTTGTCTAGGTGTCAAGTCCATATTAAACCTCCTCGATAGTTATATGATGATTTGTAAATATACAAATATCGCCAGCAATTTCGATTGATTTTTTTGCAATTTCCTTTGCACTTAAATTTGTATTTTCTTTTAATGCTTTTGCAGCAGCCAAAGCATAGTTTCCGCCACTACCAATAGCCACAACGCCATTGTCTGGCGAAATAACTTCGCCATTACCACTGATAACAAACAAGTTATCGTGGTCAGCAACTATCATAAGTGCTTCTAGTTTACGCATAATTTCGTCTGTTCTAAATTGCATAGCAAGTTCTACTGCACTACGAAGCAAATTTCCAGAAAATTTGTTTAGCATTTCTTCAAATCTGCTAGATAGCGAAAAAGCATCTGCTACGCCACCAGCAAAGCCAATAACTACTTTGTCATTATAAATTCGTCTTACCTTTACGGCATTATTTTTCATTACAACACTTTGTCCCATAGTAACTTGACCATCGCCAGCAATTGCTGTGTTATCGCCAACTTTTACGGCAACTATTGTTGTTCCTTTGAATTGTTCCATATTTTCTCCTTTTTAGTCTAAAAAATTACCTAATTATTATAACATAATTTTTATAAAAGTATATTAAAAATAATAGCATTTTTTGTTTTAATCGTTTTGTATAAACTCGTTTTAACATTTTTAATCAAATTTTTTACAAATTTTTTTCGTACTGTTCAACTTCTTGCAAAGCATTTTTTATGGCTAATTCTCTCTCATTTTTTGAGCCACAAGACATTATTCCCCAATTTGCATTCATAGGTTGAAAATTATCTTCATTCGCACTTGAAATGTATGAAATAAGCGAGCCGATTGCTGTTTTATTTGACAAAATGACAGGCTCTTTACCTTGCAATATTTGATATATATTTAGTGCTACATTTAAGCCACTCGCTGTGCTTTCGACATACCCTTCAACGCCCGATAATTGACCAGCAATAAACAAATTTTTGTGATTTTTTAATTGATACAAGTTGTTTAGCACTCGTGGAGCATTTAAGTATGTATTTTTGTGCATAACTCCATATTTGACAAATTCAGCATTTTTTAGTGCTGGAATAAGCGAAAATACTCTTTTTTGCTCACCAAAAAGCAAGTTGGTTTGAAATCCCACCATATTATATAAATCATTAAAGTTACTCTCTTTTCGCAGTTGCAAAACAGCATAAGGCTTAAGGTTGTGTTCTTTATCAAAAAGTCCAACAGGTTTTAACATTCCGTAAAGCAAAGTTTTGTAGCCACGCTTTGCCATAACTTCCACTGGCATACAACCTTCAAAAACTTTTTTGTTTTCAAAGTCGTGAAGTTCCACAGTTTTTGCACTAATTAAAGCATTGTAAAACTCGACATACTGTTCTTTTGTCATAGTGCAGTTGACATAATCTCCACTAGAACCATCGTCCATAGATTTGTCGTATCTATTACCTACAAAATAATAATTTTTATCAAGCGAGGAAAGTGAAACAATAGGAGCGGCAGCATCAAAAAAGTAAAGGCTTTCTTCCCCCACCAATTTTGCCAAATTTTGAGCAAGTTTTTCACTCGTCAAAGGTCCTGTAGCAACAACTGTTATTTCGTTTTCGTCAAGTTTTTCCACACACTCATTTATTACTTGAATATTTGGATTACTTTTGATAATTTCGGTAATTTTTTTAGAGAAAATCTCCCTATCAACCGATAAAGATGCACCTGCTGGCACTCTACTTTCATCTGCCACTCTAATAATTAAACTATCAAGCAAACGCATTTCTTGTTTAAGCAGTCCACAAGCATTTGTTAGTTCGTTACTCTTAAACGAGTTTGAGCAAACAATTTCGGCAAAATCTTGACTCGAATGTGCTGGCGAAAAATTTTTTGGCTTTTGTTCAAAAAGTCTAACTTTTACTCCACGCTTGGCTAGTTGATATGCACACTCACAGCCTGCCAATCCTGCCCCAATAATATTTACAATTTTATTTTCCATATTTTTAGTTTATCAAATTTTATCAAAAACAAAAAATGTTATAGCCAAAACTATAACATTTTTTATGAGTTAGTCTATAAGCCGAGTTCTGTATTAGACGGTCATCTATCTAGACAATATGTTTCCATAATGTTCAAGCGGTGTATATGGCTTGGCGAACAACCGATTAACGCCATTTATACCTTGCATCAGGTGGGGTTTGCAATGCCCTGCTTGTCACCAAGCAAGCGGTGGTCTCTTACACACGCCTTTTCAACCTTGCCATTGATTAAATCAATTCGGCGGTATGCTTTCTGTTGTACTTTCCTTAAAGTCACCTTCACTAGCAGTTAACTAGCACCCTGTTCTGTGATGCTCGGACTTTCCTCGTGAGATAAATCTCCCGCGACCATCTGGCTAACTCATACAATATTTTACACTTTTTTTTTCAAAAGTCAATACTTTTTTATAACCAATTTTTGTTATAAAAGCTCTTTTTAATGAATAAATGCGCCCCAAATATTACGGTAAAGTTCTGGATATATTGCAATCATAATTCCCATAATAATACCAACAAAAACTGATATACAAACACAAATCAATGCTCCAAGACCTGCCATTTTTGATGATTTTGGTTTATCTTCTCTCCAAACGCAAAATAGTATTAGTCCCACAATAGGAACAAAAAATCCCAAAAATGCCCAACCAACCGAGCCACTATCAACCATAGGTTGTGGTTGAATATAACCATTGTAACCTTGTTGCATTGATTGATTTGCCATTTGATTTGGTGACATTTGATTAAAATTTTGTTGCAATTTACCATTTTGAATATTTCCAGTATTTAATTGACTACCGCAACTAGCACAAAAACTTGCGTTTTCGTCTACTTGTTTTCCACAATGACTACAAAACATATTTATCTCCTTTTATTGTTTTGATTATATAATCAAAATTATTAACCTGTCAAGTTATAGGATACTTTTTAGTAAAATTGTTTTTGATTAAAAATAGCAAAAATATTAAGTTTAATTACTAATTCACCTATTCAAATATGTTTTTGTTTTTTAGAATATTTCTTATAGTTTTTATTGCTTTATTTTCCAATCTTGAAATATATGACCTACTTATTCCTAGCATTTTTGCAACTTCTCTTTGGGTGTAAGCAGGGGTATTACCTAGTCCAAATCTCAAATATATAATTTGATATTCTCGTTCGGGCAAATTATCTTTTATTATTTTTAGCATATCACGAGAAAGTAAGGAGTTTTCCACATCACGAGATAAGTTATCTTCTTCGTTTGCAATAATGTCTTGCAAAGTTATTTCGTTACCATCTTTATCAACCCCCAAAGTTTCTTCAAGGGAGTATACTTGATTGTGTTTTTTGGTCATTCTAAGTAGCATTAAAATTTCGTTTTCAATGCACCTTGCAGCATAAGTTGATAATTGAGTATTTTTGCCGAGTTCATAAGTGTTAATGGCTTTGATTAAGCCAATCGTTCCAACACTAATCAAATCATCGGCTTCGCCAGCCGTTGAGTACTTTTTAACGATATGAGCAACCAGCCTTAAATTGTGTTGAATGAGTCTATCTTTTGCCTTCATATCACCATTTTTGAATTTTTTTATACACTCAATTTCTTCTTCTTGTGTGAGTGGTTTTGGAAACCCCGTTGCATTGTTTACAAAACCAGTAAAGCACATAATTCGGCTTAAAAAATTAACAAAACTTTCTAAAATCATATATTTCTCCCAATCTGTCGTTAAAAAAATATATGACTGAAAATGTCGAATATTGCTTGTACAAAAATAAAAATAACTTTTTAAGTATTGAAATTAGCAAGCAATTTTTTTTGTTTTGGGTATTGACACTTGCAAGTATCAATGATAAAATATTTTTAACTAAAAAATTTAAGGTAAGAATGATGACAGATAAACAAATTTTGAAAAGAAATTATTACTACTTGAATGAATATGCAAAAAAACAAAAAAGCGCGGACATTTTTTTGAAAGACATATTCTTTTTAGTTGATAAAAATAATAATATTTGTTGCATAAAACAAGATAATGTAAGCAATAATAACGGCATTGAAGATATTTTGTTTGAATTATTAAAAGTTGAAATAAAAAACAACAAGTTTACTTTAAGCACAATGGCTATTTGCGACACCACAATTTTAAGATACAAAAAAAATCCAACCGCAAAATTAAATTTGATTTGCGTATCAGATATAACAAATGTTTCGGCATATAGAAAAGGCTATTGCTCTATTTTGCTTCACACATTTGAAAACTACCTTAAACAAGAAAAAATAGAATCTTATACTGGGCTTTTCCATCCAATTTCTTCAAGCAAAAACCCATGTGCAACAGAAAGCGCATTCTACTTTTATCGAAAAAACAACTGCAAACTAATTAACGAAAAAACAAAAAAAGACATAAAAAAAATATCTTCTCTAACTGTAGTTGATCCAATTTGGGTTTTTAAGGCAAACAAAGATTTTAGAAAACTTAAAACAGAACAAATTGGAGATATTTTAGTTCTTTCGGGTTACGAAAAAACAAACGGATTAAAATTCTTAAACAATTTTTGGGTGAAATAAAATGACATTAAAAGAACTATTAAAACATAAAAATAAAAAAATATTATTTGATTACATTAAAAAGAGTACAAGTGAAAATAATGGCAAAGAATGTCAAATAAAAATTGGCTTTAATAAAAATAATGAAATCGTACTTGCAAACTCAGTTAAACTTTACACTAAGGAAACAAATTTTTTTGAACATATAATCACTCTTTGCAAATTGGAAATTGTGAAAGGTCAAATATATTTAGAAGATGTTGGTTATTGCAGTTTTTTTGAAGTAAACTCTGGCGATAGCAGTCACTTGTACCTAAACTTAATTAAGGTCAACAGTGAAAAATATTTGGGGCTTGGCTATGGCAGTTTGATGATGCGAAATATCGAAGAATATGCTCGCAATTCGGGTGTTAAACAGATTTATGGAACTTTTTTGCCTTTACCACCTGGAAACAGAATGAAATCTCGCAGATTTTACATAAATAATGGTTATGAATTTAGACAAATATGTGATGAACCTAATTATACAATGGCATTAAGCGGTTTTAATGAGAATTATTCTTATACAGAAATTTACAAGTACAAGGAAGATTTTAGACATTTAAGAACTATCGAATATGATGGATTTGATTTTATTGAAAACATTTTTAACAAAAAAACTTTTATTGAACAGATAAATGAAGATTAACAAAAAAGAGTTGAAAATTCAACTCTTTTTTCTTTTTACATTGCATTTTAATAAGACAAAGTATCATAGTAATTGCTCATATATAGTAAACTTTTTTATAAAAAACCTAATAACTCAAATTTACAGATAAAAATAAAATATCTTATTAAAACTATTTGAACATTTTGAAAAACTATTCATCAAAATCGTCTTGCTTTGGTGGATTTGACACAACCTTTTCAAAATAGTCACAATCTGGATTTGAACATCGCTTAAAGTTGTCATTCTTGCCTTTTTTTAGAACGACATAGCAATCACATTTTGGACATTTTTCTGCAAGCGGTAAATCCCAAGACATAAATTTACATTCTTTATAATCTTCGCAAGAATAATATTTAGTACCTTTTTTGCTTGTTTTTTCAAGCAAGTTTTTTCCACATTTTGGACAAACACCAACAATAGCAGAAGGAGATGTTAAACTTTGAATATTTTTACACTTTGGGTAATTTGGACAAGCCAAAAATTTACCAAATCTGCCTTCTTTATAAACCATCATTGCCCCACATTTTGAGCATTTTACATCACTTACTTCATACACTTTTTGTTCTAGTGGTAATCTATCAAGATTGGCATTTTTGAGTTCTGGAAGGAGTTGCAAGTAAAAGTCATGGATAACTTGTTGCCACTCTTTTTCGCCTTCCGCAATCTTATCAAGAGTACTTTCCATATTAGATGTAAAGTTTACATTCATAATATCGGCAAAGTATTTTTGCAATATATCGTTTACCTTAAAGCCAAGTTCTGTTGGTTTTAGGGCTTTGCCTTCCTTTTCAACATACTTTCGAGTGCTCAAAATGGTAATCGTTGGAGTGTAAGTTGCTGGTCTACCAATACCATTTTCTTCCATAGCCTTTACTAGACTTGCTTCGGTGTATCGTGGCGCTGGCTTTGTAAATTTTTGTTCTGGCAATAAGTTTAATAAATTAAGCGTATCGCCTTCGTTTAATGGTGGCAGTTTTATATCTTTATCATCATCTCCTGATGGCTCTTTGTAACTTTGATATAAGGCTGTAAAACCACTAAATTTTACAGATTTTCCTGTAACCTTGAATAAGTAATCACCGCTAGTAATATCACAAACTACTTGATTGTATTCGGCGTCACTCATTTGGCTTGCTAAAAATCTGTTGTAAATAAGTTTGTATAATCTATAAAGTTCGCCACTAACATAAGGCTTAATACTTTCTGGTGTACGACTTAAATGAGTTGGTCTAATTGCTTCATGGGCATCTTGTGCATTGTCTTTTGTTTTGTAAATATTTGGTTTTGTTGGCACAAATTCTGCACCAAATTTTTTTGTAATATATTGTCTAGCTGTAACTTGTGCTTCTGGCGAAACTCTAACCGAGTCGGTACGAATATAGGTAACTAACGCAATTTTTCCTTCATCGCCAAGTGTAACACCTTCGTATAGTTCTTGCGCACATTTTGTGGTAGTTTTCAAACTCATATTTAATTTATTAAGAGCATCTTGTTGCATAGTACTTGTTGTGAATGGTGCTGGTGCGTGCGATTTTGCTACCTGTTTTTTTACTGTTTTTACAACAAATGGATTAAGTTTAAGGGCTTCAACAACCTTGTTCTTTTCTTCTTCGTTTTTAACCTTAATCTTTTTGGATTTATATGAATGAAGTAGTGCCTTAAACACTGGTTTTTCGCCTTGTTTTTCGAGTTCAGCATTGATTGTCCAGTATTCTTCTGGCTTAAAGTTTAAGATTTCTCTTTCCCTATCTACAACTAATTTTAGAGCAACACTTTGCACCCTACCTGCACTCAAATTTTGCGATAATTTTTTGCATAGTATTGGAGATATTTTGTAACCTACAAGTCTATCCAAAACTCGTCTTGCCTGTTGAGCATTTACAAGGTCTAAATTTATAGTTCTTGGCTTTTTTAGTCCCTGCAAAATAACATCTTTTGTGATTGAGTTAAATTCTACTCTGCATACTGCATCATTTGGATAGCCTAAAATGTATGCTAGATGCCAAGAAATTGCTTCGCCTTCTCTATCAGGGTCGGTTGCAAGCAGAACTTTATCTGCTTTTTTTGCTTTTTCTTTTAGTCTTTTAACAATCGCTTCCTTGTCTGGCATAATCATATATTCAGGAGCAAAATTATTTTTTTGGTCAAGCCCCATAGATTTTTCTGGCAAATCTCTAACATGACCTTTTGTTGCAAAAACTTCCCAGTCACTGCCGAGAATTTTTTTAATTGTTGCTTCCTTACCACTACTTTCTATTACTAATAAATTCATATAAATTCCTTAAACTCTTCTACTATTTTTCTCTTTTAATTTTATCAATATAACATATTTTGCAATTATTTTTATACAAGTTCAAAACTAATCGTTGAGTATTCTTGAATAAAAATTACCTGCTGATTTTTTTATTATTCCACTTAACTCCAAAGTTGTCAACAATCTAACCAAAGTTTTTGTGTCGAATTTTGTAAGTGCTTCTATTTCGTCAAACGACAATTCATCATTGCCGATTGCATCAATGAGCACTTGTTCATCAATAGATAATTGTACAGCTTTTTGCACTTTTTGAGAATTATTATCAATTCTTAAAACCTTGTAAATATCTTCCGCACAAGTGATTAGTCCTGCTTGGCAATTTTTTAACACTTGGTTGCAACCTTGACTGCCAAAACTATCAATATTACCTGGAACAGCAAAAATTTCTTTGCCATATTCTAGTCCATAATTAACTGTGTATAACGCACCGCTTTTTATTCCCGCTTCGGTTAAAACTACGGCTTTTGATAACAATGCAATTATTCTATTTCGCACTGGAAAATTGTGTGCAAGCGGTGGCATTGATGGTTTGTATTCGGTTATCACAAGTCCTTTTTCGCAAATTTTTTGGTAGAGTTCGTAATTTGATTTTGGAAAAATGTTATTAAATCCACTGCCTAAAACCGCAATAGTTTTTCCACCTTTACTCAACGCCATTTTGTGTGCTATCGTGTCCACTCCTGTTGCCATACCACTAATTATGGTAATTCCATTATCAACAAGCGAAGAACAAATTTTTTCGGTCGCAAACACGCCATATTTTGTAATTTTTCTAGTGCCGACTATCGCCATTGAATAGCTGTCCATTAAAGAAATATCGCCTTTACAGTAAAGTGCAATAGGATAATGAGAGTAATTGCAAAACTCGGTTGGATAATGCTTGGACAAGTATGTCAAAACAATTATTCCATCTTTATCTAAATTTAATATTTCGCTGTCAATAATTTTTTCGTCAAGCAAACTTGCCATTTGGTTAAACTGTTCTTTTGTTAAAATTCTCGAAAACATTTCGTAGTCGCTTAAAAAACTGCCAAACATATCTTTTGGCTCATCATAACAACTCAATATTGCGTGTTTTTTGTCAATCGTCAAAAAATCAAATAGATTGAGCCAAATCACGACTTTTTCATTCAAATTATATTGCATATTTTTTCCTACATCCAAAATTTACTATCTAGACTTCTGTAATTAACTGCTTCAATAATGTGTTCTGGTTTAATTTCTTCACTGCCATCAAGGTCGGCAATAGTTCTAGCAACCTTTAATATACGATTATGTGCTCTGGCTGTCAAGTGAAATTTATCAAAGGCATTTTTTAATATCCTGTCGCTTTGCTCGTCTATCTTACAATATTTTTTGCATTGGCTAGGCGACATTTCAGCATTGTTGTGAATATTTGTGCCCTTAAAACGGTCGGTTTGAATTTGCCTAGCCTTGTTGACTCTCTTTTTAATTTCAGCCGAACTTTCTTCAAGCGTTGTGCTGTTTAAGTCGCTATACTCTATTCCGTCAACTTCTACATGCAAATCAATTCTGTCCATCATTGGACCTGATACTTTGTTTAAGTACGAGTGAATTTGATTTGCCGAACATTTACATTCGTGAAGTTTTGAACCGTAATAACCGCAAGGACAAGGGTTCATACTGGCAATAAGCGTGAAAGACGCAGGATACTCAATGCTTTGTGAAAGTCTTGCAACAGTGATTTTTCCGTCTTCTAGTGGCTGACGCAAAACTTCAATAACTTGTCTTGGGTATTCTGGCAACTCGTCCAAAAATAATACTCCATTGTGTGCCAAACTAATTTCGCCCGGTTTTGCTTTTGTTCCACCACCCGTTAATGTAATTGTTGTTGTGGTATGGTGTGGCGACCTAAATGGGCGATTAACCATAATTCCTGTTTTGTGGTCTAGTTTTCCCGCTATGCTGTGAATTTTTGTAACTTCCAATGCTTCATCAAAAGTCATTTCTGGCAAAATACTAGGGAACGCTTTTGCTAGCATACTTTTGCCACTGCCGGGCGGACCCATCATCAAAACATTGTGTCCACCTGCTGCTGCAATTTCGAGTGCTCGTTTTGCTTGCTTTTGACCTTTTACATAGCAAAAATCGTTGTGATTTTCCACACTTTGCTTGATTACTTCGTAACTATTTGTCTTAACTTTTTCAAGCAACTCTTCGCCTTTCAAAAATGATATAACTTGCCTTAAATTTTCGCAGGCATAAACATCAATACCATCAATAAAACTTGCTTCCATTTCGTTATCTTTTGGAATAATGTACTTTTTATAACCTTCACTACGAGCCGAAATAAGCATAGGTAGTAAACCATCAATTTTTCTCAACCCACCATCAAGCGATAATTCGCCAATAACAATGTAGTCGTCCACGCTATGAACAGGCATTTGATCGGTTGCGGTTAAAAGTCCTAGCGCTATTGCAAGGTCATAAATCGAGCCTTCCTTTTTGGTATTTGCTGGTGCTAAATTTGCAATAATTTTGTAAATTGGGTACTCGTAGCCACTATTTTTAATTGCACTACGAACTCTTTCCTTACTTTCCTTTACGGAAGCATCAGGCAGTCCAACTATATCAAAACTAGGTAAGCCGTTGTTTATATCAATCTCAATTTCCACTTTATAGCCTTCTAGCCCAACAAGGCCATAACTTTTTATCTTTGAAAGCATTAAAAATCTCCTTAACTAAATAATTTTATCATACTTTGTTAATTAAAAAAAATAATTTCCTATAAATTAGCCTAGATTAAAATTTTATTATTTTCATTTTATTATAAAAAAAATTTTATTAAGATTTAGAAGTATTTTATTAAAATATTTAATAAATAATACTAATATAACAATTTATAATTAAACTTATTTAATATTGTTTTAATTGATAAAAGAAGTACAACAAAAAAGCAGTCATAACAACTGCCTTTTTACTATCTATCTTCTTTTACACGAGCTGACTTACCAGTTCTTTCTCTTAAATAGTAGAGTTTTGCTCTATTGACTTTACCTTTTCTAACAACTTCAATTCTGTCAATTCTTGGACTATGAAGTGGGAATGTTCTTTCTACACCAATTCCATAAGAAATTCTACGAACTGTGAAAGTTTCTCTAATACTTCCATTTCTCTTTGCAATAACTACGCCTTCGTATGCTTGAAGTCTTTCTTTATCGCCTTCAACAACCTTTACGAAAACTTTAACGGTATCGCCAACATTAAATTGTGGAACTTCTTTTTTAAGGTTTTCTTTTTCGATTACATCAATAATATTCATTACTTTTTCCTCCTTAAAAGATTTGCCAGTAAATGTTCTTGCACCGCTTGCAGAGGACCACTCATACTGCACGATATGTATTTTATCATACAAATTATTATTTTACAAGTATTTTTTTAATATTTCTAAAACTTTTTTATGCTATTTTTAACTATCAATTTTTTACCAAATTTTAGAGCAAATTAAGTGCTTACTAATAAGCAAAACAAACTAGATTTACAATAGTAAACGATACAAAGTGATTGAATTATTAAGACAAAATGACAGCGAAAAATACGCTGTTTTTTTATCATAGATAAAAAAATGAAATATTAAAAAAATTTGTATTTTTTCATAATACCAACTTGTTGTTGACAAAAAGAAAAAAATTGTTTTGCGAAGATTAAGGGTTATTGAAAGAAGTGGGGCTATGTGATATAAAACCGCAGGTTTTAGAAAAATCTTTGATTTTTCTCACAATTTTAGTAAAACTAAAATTGAATATCACATAGCCCGCCAAGCCAACGGCAATTAGATTGCTTTACGCTATTTATTTCTCATTATATTCCCCTATTTTTTTCATCTTTTATCAAGCAATATTGTTATTTCTAAAATGATAAAATGCTTGCCAAATATCTATCAAAAGCAGTTTTGAATATGTGTGAGTTTATCACCCAAAATTTCAATACAATCAAATCGTACTTTGGAATTGAGATTTTTTGTGAATTTTAAGTAGCCCAGTGCGATTTTTCTTATTTTGTTTTGTTTATATAAGGTTACGGCTTCTCGTGGCAAGCCAAAGCGTGCGGTTTCACGAGTTTTAACTTCAACAAACACGATTATGTCATTTTGCTGGGCAATAATGTCTATTTCGCCCAATGGCGAAGTAAAATTTGTTTCCAAAATCTTATATTTTTGACTAATTAAATACTGCTTTGCTTGTTGCTCGCCTTTGTTTCCTAAAATATGTGTATTCATTTTTGTTAAACCTAATCTAAAATAATTTTACCCAGTCTACCCTTTTTGAAGTCGTCCAAAATCGCTCTTGCGCAACGCTCATAATCATATTCGTGATTTTTTAACATAAAGCCACGCTTTTGACAAATTTGCTCATAAATATCTAAACACCACATTTTCAAATCTTCGTTGTCGTAAATTTTGGCTTTATTGTTATCTTCGATATTTAATAAATCAGCAACTGCACTATCATCTATCTTTATGCCATAGCGTTTTTCTATAATAGTTTTGTCCTTTATTGCCAAATCAATTAAAAAATCAAGTGCCAACGAACTAACATCTAAAACTTCTTCTTTGATTGAGCCGATGTACGCCAAATTATGTGCAACAGCAGTATTATCTAGGTTTGGCCAAAGTGTTCCTGGGGTGTCCAAAACTTCCAAATTTGGTGCTACTATTACCCATTGTTTACCACGAGTAACACCAGCCCTATCGCCAGTAATGGTTTTACCTTTACCGCAAAGATTGTTAATAAGTGTGCTTTTGCCACAGTTTGGTACACCCAAAATCATCATACGAAGCGGAATAGTAATGCCACGCTTTTCGTTTCGTTCTAATTTTTTAACCTTCAAATTTTTTACTGCATCAAGCAATTTTTTTGACGAATTACTTTCGGTAGAGTTTAGCGTAATACAATATTTATTCTCGCCAGTAAAATATTTCTGCCATTTTTTTAAGGAGTTTTCGTCAACCAAATCGGCTTTGTTTAGTACAAAAATAATTGGCTTTTTTTTGAGTAAATCTTCAAAACAAGGGTTCACGCATGAAAAAGGTGCTCTGGAATCAAGCACATATACGGCAATATCTATCAAATCTAGTTCGTCCTGCATCATTCTTAATGCTTTATCCATGTGTCCCGGATACCAATTTATTATCATACTTTTCCCCTTAAATTTTGCAATTCAATAGTTTGCAGATGAGTTTTTGCCAAATCTTCGATTTTTTAATATCAACTTGTTTGTAATCACTAATCGTTTTTTGAGTGGTTCAATTTTTCTATCAAATCTGGTCTACGCTGTTTTGTTATTTCGAGTGATTTTTGTTTTCGCCAAAGGTCAATTTGCTTATGATTTCCGCTAACTAAAACATCTGGCACTTTATAACCTAAAAAATCTTGTGGTTTTGTGTATTGTGGATATTCGAGCAAGCCAGAAGAAAAACTTTCTTCTCTTGTGCTGTCTTTTGCCAAAACTCCGTCAATATATCTACTAACGGCATCAACAAACACCATTGCTGGTAATTCTCCACCAGTTAATACATAATCGCCAATAGATATCTCGTCAGCATTAAAGATATCTAAAATTCGCTGGTCTACGCCTTCATAATGTCCACAAATAAGTATTAAGTGTTCGATTTTACTATATTCTACAACAAGTTGTTGAGACAATGTCTTACCTTTTGGCGACATATAACAAATTACGGAATTAGGTTGTTTTACACTCATAATTGCATCGTATAAAGGCTGGCAAGTCATAACCATTCCTGCTCCGCCACCAAATGGTGTATCATCTGTTTTATGGTGCTTGTCTTGACTAAAATCTCTAATGTTAATGATATTTATTCTCAATAAATCTTTTTCAACTGCTCTGCCTATAATACTACATTTTAGTGGTTCAAACATTTCTGGAAAGGTTGTTAAAATATCAATTTTCATACTAACACCTCAAAAAATCTGTCCGTGACATAAACTTTCA
Source organism: uncultured Clostridia bacterium (assembly GCA_934747255.1). Taxonomy (GTDB): domain Bacteria; phylum Bacillota; class Clostridia; order Christensenellales; family UBA1242; genus CAKVNM01. Next base: position 60,282 of record CAKVGH010000006.1, read on the forward strand.
TATTTTCAATATCTATTTTACCAAAAACATCTTTCAAAAATGGCACAGAATATTCCCTTCCATTTTTTTCAAAAACGATAATATCACTTGCGCCGTAATTTTCGACATCAACAATTCTTCCTTGATTTTTGCCGTTGGCACCTATTATTTCACAGCCCACCAAATCTACAATAAAAAAGTGGTCTTGGTCTAGTTTTACGCTATTTTCTCTATCAACAAAAATGCACTTTTCCCTTAAAAAATCAACCTGCTCTGGATTATCAATTCCAACAATTTTTAGCGTAACAAAATCGCCACGAAGCGTGACTTTTTCTACAACCTGTTTTTGCTCATCATTTTCAAAGTAAAAATGCTTTAATTCCTTAAAGCGATTTATGTTATCTGTATAAGGTATAACCTTAAATTCTCCTTTTATTCCTACTGGTTTTACAATCTTTCCAATACACAAAAATTTTTCCATATTGTTATTTTATCAAAAATCATAACTTTTAGCAACTGTAATAGAATATTTTAGTTTTTAAGAGTACAAAGTCAAAAAATTCTTAATAAAATTAGATGAAAAACAAAACTCACTAATTTTGTCAAAGCACGAGTTTACTTCCGCAAACACCTACTATAATATCAATAGAAACAATGTTTTTAACTCATTTTTGCCAGCAAAAACTCGCTACCCACTCATTCATAGGAAGGCAAAAAAGGTTGAAGATTTTGTTTTTCTTTTATATTTTTGACAACGGGAGTTTACTTCTGTAAATGACCTAGGAAAAAATTAAAAAAAAGCGAAAGATTCGCTTTTTTTGCCTTCCTATTCGCCTTTGAATGGTAAGATAGCCATACATCTAGCACGCTTAATTGCTACTGTAAGTTCTCTTTGGTGACTTGCACAAACACCTGTTTGGCGTCTTGGCAAGATTTTACCTTTTTCTGTAACAAATCTTTTTAGTTTAGCACCGTCTTTGTAGTCGATTTTTTCAACTTTATCTGTACAGAAAGGACAAACTTTTTTTCTTGCTACTTTGTATGGTTTTTTAATTTTATCATCGCCATCATTGTAAGTAGCATTTTTTCTATTATCTGCCATAATTATTCTCCTTTTTATTAAAATGGAAGTTGGTCATCATCTATTGGTTGAAGTTTTGTTGTTTCTGTTTTTGGTTCTTGTTTTTCTTCCAAAACTTCGCCGTCAGCAGATTGTGGTCTTGAACCAACAAATTCAACTTCTTCTGCAACAACTTCTGTTAAATATCTTTTTGTTCCGTCTTGAGCATCATAATTTCTTGTTTGAAGACTACCAATAACGGCTGCCTTACTGCCTTTTCTTAAATATTTGTGGCAAGTATCAGCGAGTCCTCTCCAAGCAACAATGTTAAAGAAGTCTGTTTCTCTTTCGCCTTCGCTGTTTGAGAATCTTCTTGTAACTGCAAGAGAAAATCTTACAACGCTAACACCACTTGTTGTAGTTGTAAGTTCTGGGTCTTTTGTTAAATTTCCAATTAAAATAACTTTATTCATACAATACTCCTATTTCTTAATAAACATTGCTCTAACAACATTATCAGTAATGTTTAAGAGTTTTTGAACATCTTTAAGAACTTTTCCTTCTGCTTCTATGTTAAATAAAACATAAACGCCTTCATCTTTGTAGTTAATCTTGTAAGCGTATTTTTTTACACCCCATTTATCAACACTTTCGATAGCAATACCCTTTGATTCAACGATTGACTTAACTTTTTCAATCAATGCTTCGTTTTGAGCATCTTCTGCTTGTGCCGATAAAACTACGAGCAATTCATACTTGTTCATACTTTTACCTCCTTTTGGACTAATTGACTTATTTTATAATAAGTAAGGTTCGGGACAACTCCCGAAGCATAAATATAATATCATATAAATTTATAAATTACAAGTAATTTTTTTATTTTAATATAAATAATAATATGTGGAAAATTATATTAGAGAAATTTACTCTTCTTTTATCTTTTAGAGTAAAACTTTTTTTCTAGAATTTACTTCCCTTGGCTCTAAATCAATTTGAATACAACTATCACAAATGCCCATAGAATTTAATTCAATCTTGTCCAAAGTGCAAATGTTATTTTTTTGATAAATGCAGAATTCGTTTTCGCATAATACTACGATGTTTTTCATAAACTAATTGCCTCACAGTCTATTATAGGGACTTTAAGCCCCAATGGTCAAGCAATTTGTTGAGATATAATTTTTTTAGGTAATAAAGGTTATGAATAAAAAAGAATTTGGATTAAATCTAGCAAAATTAAGAGAAAAAACGGGGCTATCTGCATACGAACTTTCAATGCGTTTGGGCAAAGACAGTACATATATCAATAAAATTGAAAATGGATTGAGATTTCCAAGTGTTGCTATGGTTTTTGAAATTGCAAATGCACTCAATATTGAACCTAGCCAATTATTTCAAAATAGTAAAAATTAGAGAGTAAAATATGAACATAAATACATTTGGGTTGAATTTAGCAAAAAAACGAATTAAACTCAACATTTCTGCTTACGAACTATCTTTAAGACTTGGAAAAGATGCAACTTATGTAAACAAAGTGGAAAACGGCAAGATTTACCCTAGTCTACCTATGGTATTTGAAATTGCAAATGCACTTGATATTGAGCCAAGTGAATTGTTTGTTGATGAAAAATAAAAAAATCTCCCGATTGGGAGATTTTTTAGTGTCCAGTTTTTATGCGCTTGTTGGATATAATGGCAAATCAAACACGCCAGCACAAACTTCTTGTGAATAGTCCTGACATTGTGGGATTTTGCAGTATCCATAACTTGGAACAAGAATATCTGCATTGGCAACAACTCGCAAGATTACTGTTACGCAACCGCTAACGATTGCTGTTGCAGTATCACCTGTAAAGTCACCGTCCGAGCAAACCATTGCTCCGTAGCCTAAAACTTCAAATGGAATAACTGAATTACAAGGAACGCACATAACAACATCTTTGTTGATAGTTAATGTGGCTGTTCCTGTGCCAGCTGTACCATTGGCATCAGTAAAGTTTACCAAAATTGGAATGTTGATGTCGGCTGTTACTCTTGCAAAGTTTGGTCTATCGTCAAATCTATCAATAACAAGGTCCGTTAATGTTGCTGGTCCATTTGAAGCACAACTTACGAAAGTTAATGGATAAACAACGGTAGATGGAGTTATGTTAGTAAGTGATAGAGAAACATTTTCGATATGTATTTGGTTCATACAAGAATCGAAAACTTTTGTTGCATTGATACAAACTTTTTCGCACAAGCCGTTTACTGGATTGCCTGTTATAGGTCCGGGACACCTATCCGTTCTATTATTTGTGAAAAATGACATAATATTATACCTCCTAAAAATAGCCCGTATACTAAATGATATGCTCTCGCAAAAAAAATTGACACATTTGTGCCAATTATTATGTTTTTTGAAAGATTCCTAAAGACATTAACTATAAATTAAGTCATTTTTCTTATTATATTAGCATACTTATTCGCCAAGGTCTTTTATTCGTTATCGCAGTATAATTCAATTTTATCTAGTACTTTATCAAGCCCAATTTTGTTTTGAGAACTTATCATAATCAAATTATCTTTTGGCAAGGCAATTTGTTTGGAAATTGCGTCCATTTGCCTTGATTGTTCGGCTTTTGAGAGTTTATCTGCTTTTGTTAAAACAACCACAAATGGTAGTCTATTATAGACCAAAAATCTAATCATAACTATATCTAGTGGCGAAACATCGTGACGAGAATCAACAAGCACAAAAACACATTTTAGGTTTGGTGTTTTAAGAAAGTAGTTTTCGATTAACCTTATCCACTTTTCTTCGTCCTGTTTGCTGGCTCTATGATAGCCATAGCCAGGCAAATCAACAATATGAAATTGTCCGCCGTTTATCTTAAAATAGTTTACAAACTTGGTTTTTCCTGGTGTACTGGAAGTTTTTGCGAGTTTTCCGTTGCGAGTTAGGGCATTGATTAAACTGCTCTTTCCCACATTGCTTCGACCAACAAAAGCAAACTCATTTGGTAAGTCCATAATGAGTTTTTTTTCATCTGCCACTGTGGTTAAAAATTCCGCTTTTTTAATTTCCATAATTCCGCCTTTTTAGTTAATTTTCTGTATCTGCTTTTAGCATTTTAATGGTTTCTGCAACCGTGTCTGGCATTTGTTTGCCAAAGTGTTCATAGCATTTTGCTAGGCAAATTCTACCCCTAGGCGTTCTAGCAATAAAGCCTATTTGAAGAAGATATGGTTCGTAAACATCTTCGATAGTGTTTGCTTCTTCGCCCGTAGATGCTGCAAGAGTATCAAGTCCCACAGGTTTGCCGTTGAATTTTTCCATCATTGTTAAAAGAAGTTTTCGGTCGGTATAATCAAGACCCAAATCGTCAACTTCCATAATATCAAGTGCATTTTTAGTGATTTCAAGAGTCAAGTTTTGGCTGTTTTCAACTTCCGCAAAGTCACGCACACGCTTTAACAATCTATTGGCTATTCTAGGAGTGCCACGACTACGCTTGGCAATTTCCCTGCCCGCAGTTTCTTCCATATCAATTCCCAAAATCTTTGCACTACGCTTGATAATTGTGTAAAGTTCGCCTTCGGTGTATGGCTCTAAACGAGATAAAACACCAAATCTATCACGAAGCGGAGCAGACAAACTACCCGCTTTTGTTGTTGCACCAATAAGCGTAAATGGTTGAATTTTCAATCTCATTGCCCTAGCCGAAGGACCTTTGCCCACAACAAAATCAAGGGCATAATCTTCCATTGCTGGATATAAAATTTCTTCCACCGACTTGTTTAGTCTATGAATTTCATCAATAAACAAAACATCGTTGGTTTGCAAGTTTGTCAAGATACTTGCCAAATCTGCTGCACTTGCAATTGCTGGACCGCTAGTAACCTTAATTTGAACACCTAGTTCGTTTGCGATAATATGCGACAATGTAGTTTTACCCAAGCCCGGTGGACCAAAAAGCAAAACATGGTCCAATGCTTCGTTACGATTAAGTGCCGCTTTAATAAAAACTTTTAGTTGGTTTTTAACCTTTTCCTGACCCACATAGTCTTCAATTTTGGTGGGTCTTAACTTGTTTTCTATTTCTGCATCAGTTTCGTTTTTAGTGCTAGTTATAAATCTATCAAAGTTGTCTTCCATTTTTTCTCCTTCTATCTAACCAAATAGCATAAATTAGTTGTCAGTAACTGTTATAAATTGCTTTGTAATGTTGCTATAAAAATTTGAGTTTTCAAATTTATTTTTACTACTATTAACATAATTATAATTTTATATTTATTCAAATAATAAAAATTGAGTTATTCTATTAAAACAATCAAAATTACTAAACGCAATATTTTGCGTTTTGCATTTTCAACACTAATTTTTGCCCCTTAAACATTTAGTTATAATCTGTTCTGCTGTATCTCCGTTTTCGGCATATTGTCTAACAAGTTTTACAGCATCAATACGGTTCATACCAAGTGCCACAAGTCCCATAATTGCATCATCAATTTCTGCAAGCGATGTGTTACTTTTCTTGGTTTGATATTGCTCGGCATCTTCGATTTTTTCGTTAAGTTCTAAAACAATTCTATCCGCTGTTTTTTTGCCAACGCCTTTTACTTTATACAGCAAACTTGCGTCATTACTAATTATTGCAAGTGCTAAATCACTCAAACTAATATTACTCAAAATGCCGATAGCCATTTTTGGACCTATTCCACTAATGCTTGTCAAATTCAAAAACATTTGCTTTTCGGCAAGAGTTGTAAAACCATAAAGGCTCATTTCGTCTTCCCTAACATGCAAATATGTGTAAATTTTAACATTGTCACCAATTTTTCCTATTGACTCAATAGCACTTTGGCTGGCTTGAATTTCGTAGCCTATGCCACCTACTTCAATAACCAAATTTGTGCCTGAAATTTCTGTCAAGACACCTTTTATATACGAATACATTTTTTACCTTCCTAAAATTTTTTATTTTGTTTACTCTTACAAAATTGCAAGTATTTTTTATTATTTTTGAATACTATTTTTATGATTATTTTTTGACCTATAAAAAGTCATAATTTTAATAACTAATTGCAAAATATTTTTCTAGTTTTTCACAATTTATATACAAAGTATATAAAAACGCAAAAATAGTATAATCTAAACAATCTTAAAACTACTCAAAGATTGATTGGTTTGAGCGTGAGTCAAAGCAACGGCGAGTGCGTCCGCAGCATCATCTGGTTTTGGAATATCTTTCAAGTTCAAAATACATTTTGTCATATACTGAACTTGCCTTTTTTCCGCCCTGCCAACACCTGTTAAGGCTTGTTTGATTTGCATAGGCGTGTATTCAAACAAGTTTTGACTACCGAGTTCTTCCACACCCGCAAGCAATGTGACTCCCCTAGCCATTGCAACATTTATGGCTGTTTTTTGGTTGTTTTGAAAGAACAACTCTTCTAGTGCCATTTGCTCTGGTTTATATCTTTTAATTAGTGCTTTAATGCCATCATAGACCTTTTTTAACCTATCGGTCATAATTTCGCCCTTTAATGTTTCTATAACCCCATAATCTAGCACTTTGAACTGATTTCCTTTTTTTTCAATTACGCCAAAACCAACGAGTGCATATCCCGGGTCAATACCTAGTATAATCATAATTTTTCCCTACTCTTATATAGTACTTTTTTTGCTAAAATTTGTCAAACAAATGTACTAAAAATTCAAACAAATATGAAGCAAAAAATATGCTGTTTTTTTATCATAGATAAAAAAATGAAATATTAAAAAAATTTGTATTTTTTCAAAAAAAATTTTTAATTTTATTAAAAAATTGATTTACGAAAGGAGATTTAGCCAATTTTTACACTAAAAAACTAACTTAAAAATCATTGTGCATATATTCACTTAAAAATTTATTCTAATAAATATTTATAAATAATAGAAAGAATAACATAGTTAATAAAAATTGAGTATTGACAACAGAGCAACTTGGTGGTATAGTTAGACCATAGAAATTTAGGAGAAAATATGGAAAAAAATCAAATTTATAAATTCCCAAACGGAGCAACTTTAATCTATGCTCCACAAAATGTAAATAACATTACTTATGCAACTATTGGTTTTAGTTGCGGAGCGAAATGTGACCCAGAAGACAAAGCGGGTTTGAGTCATATTTTGGAACATATGCTTTTTCACGATACAAAAACTGTAAAAGAAGAAGCTTTTCAAAAACTCATTAAGGTGACTGATTCTAAAACTAACGCTTTTACATCAAAAGATTGTATTGCATTTGAATTTAACTGTCTAAACAGCAACTTTGAAACCATTTTGAAATCACATAGCAACCTTGTAGTTAATCGTAAATTTGACGACAAAATGCTTGAAAAAGAAAAGAAAATTGTTTTGCAAGAAAAAAGCAGTAGTATCAACAATTCCATTATTGGTATGGGAATTGATAATTTAACTGATGAAGACTTACCTTTTAGGCTTGTTAGTGGTGGCGACAAAATGACAATTGAAGATATTTTAGGCAATGAAAATTCATTGAATAATATACACGCCCAAGACCTTGAAAAATATGCTAAAAAATACTTTGTTAGCGAAAACTTAATAATCTCTATTTCTACCAAACTTTCTTTTGAACAAGTAAAAGATTACTGTGACAAATATTTGGTTAGCAAGTTAAAATCTAACCCAAAAAACATTATAAAATGTGAAGAGCCAAAATACACTTACATTAAGCAAGACAAAATGATATTAAAAGATGTTGAAAACAAAGAAACTTTTGATATTAAGTTTATTTTCAAAAACAACATTACAAACCGTCTTGACTCAATGAAATATGCTTTGCTTGAACACTATATTTTCCAAGACTTTGACGGACTACTTATGAAGGAACTTCGTACAAAAAGACAAATCACCTACACTTCATACTTTCAAGAACACAAATTTACAAATTTCTTTTTGAAAGAACTTGATATTTTGACTGATTATAGACACGCTCACGAAGCACTTGAAGCAACTATTGATATTCTTAAAAAATTAGTAACAAAAGGCATCACAAAAGCAGATATGAACGGCTTTTATGTTCAAATGATGAACAAAAAAGAAGTTAAGAGATATGCAGTAAAATACAATACCACCGACCTATTCTACTCTCACTTACAAGGCAAAAAAATTTTTGACAAAAAAGATATTTACAATGCAGCATTAAAAATTTCACTTGAAGAAGCAAATAAGTATTTTAGAGATACCTATGGTTGTTCAAATGTTGGTATTATTTTAAGTGGCGATATGTACAAAGTATCAAACATTCCAAATTTTGACGAATTGTTAAAACTTGAAAAACAAATAATGGCTCTTCCACCTCAATTCTCTAACGAATATGTTATGAAATTGTTGCAAGAAAATGTTTATAACTATATTGAAAAAATCAAATTACTGCCTACTATTAACGATATAATTGGCGGTTTCAAACTAAAATATGTAATCTTAAACGAAATGCCTTATAACTGCAAAATTCCTGCTTCGTTAAAAAATTATTTGTTTGGCAAAGTTGAACCTACTTACAAACTTACAAAACAAGATAAGGAACAATTAAAGGCAAAATTAAAACTTCAATCTAGTGCAAAGAACAAAGAAACTAACAATATTGATGAGCAAGAAAACATTATGTAATAATACTTATCAATTCTCTATATTTTTTTGTGTATTTGATATTTAATAATACTTATTATCAAAAAATAATTCACTAAAAAATCAATATTTTATCTAATACAAAAATATTTGATTAGAAAGATTAGAAAAGTTTGATTTAATAAAAATAAATGAAAAAAAGTTTCAATAAAGTTAAAAAATCATAACAAATCGTTATGATTTTTTTATATTATTGTTTACGAACTGTTTGAAAAAAAAATTTTATAATTTACTTAATAGTGTATATGTTAGTTATTACTTCACTTCTTTTTATATTAAAAAAAGAATAGTCATACAAAGCATACTATTCTTTTACTATTCATATACCATAATAAATATTCACAAATTATCTTTCGCTAACATTGTGGAATACTTCTTCTACATCATCAAGGTCTTCCAAAGCATCAACAAATTTTTCAAACTTTTCATATTGTTCATCATTTAAGTCTACATAAGATTGTGGCACCATTTCGATGTCGGCACTAATAAATGTAACCCCGTGATTTTCTAATGCTGATTTAACGTCTTCAAAATTTGCTGGTTCTGTTAAAACTTGATAAATTTCATCGTCTGTAATAACATCTTTTGCGTTTGCTTCTAGCGACCACTCCAAAATTTCGTCTTCACTATACTTATCACTCTTTTCAATGACCATAACGCCATATCTATCAAATAAGTAAGAAACACAACCATTTGAGCCTAAACTTCCACCAAATTTATCAAACCAGTGACGAACATCGCCTGCTGTACGGTTTTTGTTGTCTGTCAAACAGTTTACGATAACCGCACTTCCGCCAATTCCATATCCTTCGTAAGTAATTGCTTCGTAGTTGGCAGAATTACCTTCTCCACTTGCCTTTTTGATGGAACGATTGATATTGTCGTTTGGCATATTAGCAGCCTTTGCTTTGGCAATAACTGCTCTTAATTGAGCATTTGAATTTGGGTCTGCTCCGCCACCCATTTTTACTGCAACAACAATTTCCTTACCGATTTTAGTGAAAATTTTACCTCTTTTAGAGTCCATTTTTTCTTTTGTTTTTTGAATATTGTGCCATTTTGAATGTCCTGACATAAATTATTCTCCTTGACTTAATTTAATTTTATACATTATTATTCCCGCACTTACGCTTGCATTTAGACTTTCAACATCATTTTGCATTGGAATGGAAATTTTTTCATTTGATATAGCAAGCATTTGGTCGCTTACTCCATTACCTTCATTGCCAATAACAAGGGCTACTTTGTTTGAAAATTTTTTTTGCTCAAAAATATTTTTTCCGTCCATATCGGCAACAAGAATTTGATAGCCGTTTAGCATTTTTTTAACATCTTCATAGGAGCAGTTTTTGTAATTAACCTTAAAGACATTTCCCATACTTGCTCTAACAGTTTTATCGTTAAAAAAATCTACGCTATCAACTGCCAAAATATCTGTAAAGTCTGTTGCTACTGCTGTTCTAATTATTGCACCCAAGTTGTCTGGATTTTGTAATTTATCTAACACTAAAACATTGTTTTTTAGCCTAAAATCGCTTTTTAATGGCAAATTTACAACAGCAAAAATATTTTGACTTGTAACAGCAAAAGATAGGCTACTAGCAATGCTTTCGGTCACAATCAAAAGTTCTTCGTACTCAAAACAATTTTTTAGTTCCATTGTCTTTGCTGTAACAATTAAATATTTAATTTTGTAGCCAGCATTTACTGACTCCTGAATAACTTTTCTACCTTCAAGCAAAACTTGATTTTTTTCGAGCCTATATTTTTTTTGTTTAAGCTTCAAAATTTCTACAATTTTTGGATTTGTTTTTGATGAAATTTCCATATAACCCTTTAACAAAAAATGTGGAAAAAGCCACATTTTAAGCGTTATTATTTAACTTTTTTTGCTGTTTCGCAAAGTTTTGCAAATGCCTTTTCGTCTGTAACAGCAAGGTCTGCTAGAACTTTTCTGTTAAGGTCGATTTTGTTTGCTTTAAGACCGTGCATAAATTTGCTGTATGAAATATCATTCATTCTGCAAGCAGCATTGATACGAACAATCCAAAGACTTCTCATATCTCTTTTCTTTAATCTTCTGCCAATATAAGCATATTGACCTGCTCTCATAACTGCTGTTTTTGCTGGTCTATATAATCTTGATTTGCTACCTTGGTAGCCTTTTGCTAATTTTAATACTTTTCTTCTCTTTTTAAGAGCATTTACACTTCTTTTAATTCTCATACTCTACTCCTTATGCTTGAATCATAGTTTTAACTGTCTTTAATTCTTGGTTAGAAACTACATTTCCTTGTCTTAATTGTCTTTTTCTCTTTGTTGATTTCTTTGCTAAAATATGGCGTCTATTTTGACTTCCTCTTTTAACTAATCCGCTTTGAGTTGCCTTAAATCTTTTGCAAGCAGCTCTTCTTGATTTTTGTTTTGGCATAATCTTTCTCCTTTTATTTTTTATTATTGTTTACTGGCGCTAAAATCATATTGATAAAGCGTCCTTCCCTGAAAGGTGCTTTTTCAACCACAGCGATATCACCGACTTTGAGTGCAAAACTATTTAGTGTTGCAATTCCGTTTGCTTCGTAAGCGTTTTGTCTGCCTTTTAGCATCATATTTAACTTTACTTTGCAACCGTCCTTAACAAATTCCGCAACTTGCTTTGCTCTGTAATCCATATCGTGTTCGGAAATATTAAGACCTATTCTAATTGTTTTCATCTCGGCAACTTTTTGTTTTTGTTTGGCTTCCTTTTCCCTTTTAACTTGCTCGTACTTGTACTTGCCATAGTTCATAAGTTTGCAAACTTTTGGATTTGCGTTTGGCGAAATTTCCACCAAGTCTAAATCTTTTTGGCTTGCTAGTGATTTGGCTTCTTGAAGCGACATAATGCCTAGTGCTTCACCAGTTTCTCCAACCAATCTAACTTCTGTTGCTCTGATTTGTTCGTTAATTAGTAAATCTTTAATAAGTTTGTCCTCCCTGTTTTTTCACAAAAAAAGTGAAACTATTTAAGTAGTTCCACTTTTAATAAAAACATTTGACTAGCGTCAAAAAATTATTAAATTATCAAACCTAATCGAAGTAAACTTGACTGGTGAGAAGTGGAACTTCTACTTGAAACGTTGATATATTATCATAATAAAACATTATTGTCAACTGTTTTTGAAAAATTTGTGAATAACGCTTAATTAAATTTTTACAAATGTCTTTTCGCTTTCTTTAACTGCTATAAAATTTTATTAGAAAACACTTTCAAACAAAAACCCTATGATGATTTTCATAAGGCTTTTGCTATTTTTAATCCAAAATGTGATTTTTGATTTTTTCAAGAATTTCAGCAATTAAATCTTCTATTTTAACTCCTGATTTTTCTTGATTTCCACGAAGTCTTAAAGACAAAACCTTTTCATCTCTTTCCTTGTCGCCAACAATCACGATATAAGGAATTTTTTGTTTTGATGCTTCACGAATTTTATAACTAATTTTTTCGTTTCTAATATCAACTTCGGCTCTAATTCCAGCATTAACAAGTTGTTCATAAACATTTTTAGCATACTCTTCGTTACTCTCTGCAATATTCATAACCTTTACTTGAACAGGAGCAAGCCAAGTTGGGAATGCACCCTTTGTTTCTTCAATTAAGAACGCCATAAATCTGTCTAGCGAGCCTAAAATTGCTCTATGAATAACCACTGGACGCTTTCTTTCGTTGTCTTCATCAACATATTCAAGTTCAAATTTTTCTGGCAATTGATAGTCAAGTTGAACAGTTGAAAGTGTTACATCGTGTCCAAGTGCACTTTGTACTTGCACATCAATTTTAGGTCCATAAAATGCGGCTTCGCCTTCTGCTTCGTAATATTCTGCACCACTATTTTTTAAGATTTGACGAAGTGCATTCTCACTCTTTTCCCAAAGTTCATCATTGCCAAAATATTTTTCTGTATTATTTTTATCTCTAAGCGATAATCTAAAATTATATTTTTTGAAGCCAAAATCTTTGTAGACATCTAAAATTAGTTTAATAACATTGTCAACTTCTTGTTCAATTTGGTCAGGCTTACAGAAAATATGAGAATCATTTTGTGTAAATGCTCTTGTTCTTTCAATACCACAAAGTGAGCCACTTCCTTCAAAACGGAAATCGTGGGCGACTTCGGCTATTCTCAATGGCAAATCTTTGTATGAATGCAAGAAATTTTTATAAATCATCATATGATGTGGACAATTCATAGGTCTTAAAACATATTCTTCTTCATCTCTTTTCATTGATGGGAACATATCTTCGTGGTAGTGTGCCCAGTGACCCGATGTTTTGTACAAATCAACTGTTCCAAGAGAAGGAGTTAAAACATGCTTATATCCCAGTGCAATTTCCTTATTCATAATATAATCGCTCAATTCTCGTCTAACAGTAAAGCCGTTTGGAAGCCACATAGGGAGTCCCTTTCCCACCAAATCGCTAAACATAAAGATTCCTAGTTCTTTGCCAAGTTTTCTATGGTCGCGTTGCAACGCTTCTTCTACCAATCTCAAGTGCTCTTTTAAGTCTTGTTTGTCTACAAAGCCGTAAACATAGACTCTTTGCATCATTTTATTTTTTTCACTGCCACGCCAGTATGCGCCACTTACTCTATTTATCTTGAACGCAAATGAACGAAGCACCTTAGTATTTTCTACATGAGGTCCACGACAAAGGTCTGTAAAAACATTACCCAAATGATAAATCGAAATAACTTCATTTTCTGGCAAATCGTTAATAAGTTCTACCTTGTATGGTTGGTCTGCGAACATTTTTAACGCATCTTTTTTTGATATTTCTTCCCTAACCATATCCAAATTTTGCTCGATAATTTCGTGCATTTTTTCTTCAATGCGAGCAAAATCATCTTGACTAATAGATTTGTCCATATCAAAATCGTAGTAAAAACCATTTTCGATTGCAGGTCCAATACCGAATTTAACATTGTCACCATATA
>CAKVGH010000007.1 GCA_934747255.1 uncultured Clostridia bacterium
CCATATATTTGCTTTATTGCACCAGCAAGAACATGGCTCATTGTATGACGACAAACCATTTCTCTTTGCTTTTTTTCTTCTTGCTTTTTTAGTTCTTTTTCTTCCATAAATTCCTCCTTAAAACAAAAACGCCCTTTGCACAAGCAAAGGACGATATTTACCGTTGTTCCACCTTTTTTTATCAGCAAAATGCTGACCTTTAATGCCTAGTACGGCTAGACGACCGACAAAGTAGCAAAAGTGGTTTCAAATTAAGTTGATTTTAGTTGCCTTTCAGCCACGAGCAACATTCTCTACAAAATCGGTTCTTAATCCTACTTGGATTTGCCTTAACCTTTGATTAAAACAATATAATTTTAGCATATAAAAAATTTTTGTCAAGCATAATCAACAACTTTCAAACTATTTTTGAAAATTGACAATAAATTTTCAGTGCTTTTGCTATCTGGGAAATTATTTCCTAGATAAATTCGTTTAGGCATAAAATCAAGGATTTTTAAGGCAACATTTTTGCCTGCGTCATTCTCAAATTCTGCTAGGTTTTGAGTAAAAATTGTTGTATTAGTTTTGTCCTTAATCAGCACTAAATCATTGGCAAAATCGAGTCTTAAAAAATCGTCTTTTGGCTTGATATTACTGATTAAATAGCGCAATAGTTCAAACACCAAACCGTCCGCATCAAAAAAGAAAGAATTTTCGTTTGTCATCGTACAAATTTCCAGCCATTTTTTTTGAAGATTTTTTAGTTTGAATAGATAAAATTCATTCAAATAAAACTCGGAAGAAAACCGCAAATTTTTTTCAATTTCAAGTATATCTTGCTCTTCATCAAACATTGTTAATATTTTTAGAAATATATCTTTTATATTTCCCAGCGAGCCAAGTGAACGAATGTTTTGTGAGAGAAAAAATGACTTTTTATTTACTAAAATATACTTAATAATTTGCTGTTTTAATTGCATCAAAAGTTTATCTTTGTCGTCTATGCTCACCGCCAACAAAAAGGAGCAAGTATTTTGGTCATTGCCAAAACTGTTTTTTTCGCCACTCGTTAAGATATATTTGCCACAAAAATTTTGCTTGGCATAATCTTTTAATGCCAAAAAATAAGGGGAAAAATCTTTTTTTGCGTATAATGTTAATTCAAAAAATCTGTTCAAATTGTCTTTCACAATCTTAATTTATGTTAAAAAACAAAAAATAACCCACTTATTCTTTGCAAATTTTGTAATATTTTAGGCCTGCTATTCGCCGAAAAATCGGTAGGGCATGTAAATTTCAAAAAATTTTCTAAAAAATTTATAAAAAGTTGTTGCATTTTCCAAAATAATTTGATATATTATATAAGTCAGCGAAAAAACTGATTGAATATATGGAAGCTTAGCTCAGTTGGTAGAGCTTCTGCCTTACAAGCAGGGGGTCATAGGTTCGAGTCCTATAGCTTCCACCATTAAACTTTTTTTTATAAAATTCATATAGGAATATTGGAAATGCGGGAGTGGCTCAGTGGTAGAGCGTCACCTTGCCAAGGTGAATGTCGCGAGTTCGAATCTCGTCTTCCGCTCCATTTTTTTTAGAAAAAGGTTTAACCTATCACCTACACAAGAAAAAAGAATTATGGCACCATAGCCAAGCGGTAAGGCTCGGGTCTGCAAAACCCTCATCCACAGTTCGATTCTGTGTGGTGCCTCCAATTTATGCCGAAGTGGCGGAATAGGCAGACGCAAGGGACTTAAAATCCCTCGAGGGCAACTTCGTGCCGGTTCAAGTCCGGCCTCCGGCACCACATTGAAGTACTAAAAAGCTCGATTTTTCGGGCTTTCTGGTACTTCTTTTTTTGTTTTTTCGAAAAAAAGTGGGGTCAAAAGTGGGGTCAAAATAAGTAATAAAAACCGTGTACATTTTCATAGATTTAATTTTTCAAATAAATTCTTCCAATACTTTATTTTTTCTTCCCGTGTCATATTAAATGTTGGTTCATCTTGTTCATTGAATAAATTTATAATTTTCTTGCCTTTTTTTACTGCATATTTATATATCTTTTTTGCACCACTTACCTTTCTTGTTGTATCAACATAACAAATTAAAGTATCACAATTATCTACCATTTGCTGATTGCTACAAATAATCTTGTTTTTATAAAAAGTTTCTTCTATTTCAAACATTGTTATTTTTACATTTTCATATTGATTATAGTAAATACCATTTACAAGTTTTTTCTTGATTTGATTAAGACTCGTTATAACTAGTTCAATTTTTATATCTGGATAATCATTTCTTAAATTTTTGCAAATTTCCAAACACAACGAATCAAACTCGCCGTGAGTTCCAATTATAAAAGTTTTTGTTCCCAACAAGATTTGTTCTTCTAATAGTTTTTTCAATTTATCATACACAGTTAAATTTATAACTCTATGGCCTATAAAGCATATTTTGTTTTCTATTGTATTCATACAACTATCATTTTATCAAAATTTCCCTAATACTACAACTTTTTTGTATTTTAAGTATAATATTTGCAAATAATTATATCTATGAGTACAACAAATTTATTTTTATTGATTGTAAAATATTTATAGAGGCAGATAAATATGGATTACAAACAAATTATCGAAAGACTTTCCTTAATTAGAACAAATAAAAATTTATCATCAAGAGAATTAGGTAGACTATTAGGAAATTCAAACACCTATTTTTACAAAGTTGAAGATGGTTCAATCGTTTTGAACTTGCCAAAATTTTTAGAAATTTTAGATACTTTGGAAATTTCAACAGAAGAATTTTTCTATAACGATTTTATGAATTATAAAAAAGATATGGAATTACTAGAAAAAGTAAAAAAGTTATCACCAGAAGAAATTGATGCTTTATTCTTATTGTTAAAACGAAAATAAAAAAAATCAAGGCTTTTATAAGTCTTGATTTTTTATCTAATGAGATTTTTCATTTTGTTCTATTTGAGATTTTTTTTGACGATACCTTATCTCCTGCTCGCAAACTGACAATTTTAACAAAGTCTTTTTTCTTGTTGGCGAATTATCTAGCATATAATCTTTGAAAGTTTTGTTTTCCATTTTGTAGGCATTTAATTCAAGAATTTTCTCTTCCAAAAAGGCAATTTTTCTATTACACAAGTCAAGTTCGTTTTGATATTGCTCACATTTTTCTTGAATCATTTGTTTTTTTGCATTTGCAAGCATATCGCTATTCAAGTTATATTTATAAGGACTACCGAATTTACACTGATACAAATCTTGTTCCAGCTTTTGTCTTTTTGTTAGTAATTTTAGGTTTTTTTGTTTAAGCATTTCGAGTACCGCATCAATGTTCATATATTCTTTACTATGCTTGTTAACAACTTTTTTTAATGTTTCGTAAATAGAATTTAGTTGTTCATCAGACATTCTTTTTACTTCACTTTTGAAAGCTAAAATATCATTCATATCACTATCTCCTTTTTAATTTATTATACACTATTATTATATACCAACCAAATTTCATTGTCAACAACCAATTTTAGCAAAAAAATGTTTATTTTCATAAAGACAATATGCACTGTTTATCTCCTGAACAATTAGCCTTTTTGGCGACAAGTATTGCCGTTGACCTAGCAAAAAACAAAGATATTGAAGAAATTGGACTAATAAGGACAGTTTTGTCACAAATATCGGCGACACTTGCAACCATAATAAATCAAAAATGCAATCAAGACAAAAATAAAAAAGATAAGTAAATTAACCACTATTTACCAGTTTTTTTGCGTATTATAGCCCACAAATTGTACAAAATAATAGTGTAAGGCTAAATGTCTTATAAACTAATGGAGGTGAAAACTATTATGGAAAAAAGAGCAAAAAGAACTGGCAAGACAACTACTACTGCTTCAAAGAGAGCAAAATCTACTGAAATGGAAGCAGGAAAAAGATTAGGCAAAACTACTCGTAGTAAGTCAGCAGGCAAAACAACTAGAAGCCATTCCACAAAGGCTTGCAAATAGTTAGTTTAGCAGATAGTTTTCAAATAAAGCGAAGAATATCAGTTCTTCGTTTTATTTTTTAATTAACTTATTAAAAAAAGCACCAAAATTTTAGTCTAGCCGATTTCAAACCAGCAAAATATAAACGCCACAATCCATTAAAAATTTAAGTGCTTCTCTACTCTATTGAAATAAATAAATTTTAGGCTTAATGTACTCTACCAGCGCTTTTGCTTTTTAATTTCATTTGTTTAATTGTTTGTGTTTGTTTTAGGTGAAGCAAAACGCCGATGTGCCAAAAAAAGTATATATTTAAGTGAAAATTTACATTTTTTTAATTTCTTCATATTTTTGATACAAATTCACAAAATATATGTTATAATTAAAATAGTAAAAAATGATAACGGAGGTTAATATGTTAAATTTTGAACAAGAGGTTGAATTGGGAAAAAGACTTAATATATGGTCGGTTGACTCATCAAAACTAAAAACAGTTGATTTGATGAAGGAAGGTCTTCCAAGTGCGTATATTTATGAACCAATTAAAGGTGGAAAACAGATTATTGTAGGAAATGATTATAAAGTTTTATCATTTGCTTCTTCTTTAAGTTTGGATAAAGTTTTACAGGATATTAAACATAATAATTTATGGAAAAAAGCCGTTGAAATTGAAATTAGCCTAAAATAAATAAAAAAATACTCAATTTTTATGATTGAGTATTTTTTATTTCATCATTTGAAAATCACTTAATTTTAGCATTTGTGTTTTTGACATTTTAATCTAACAAGTTGTTTTGATTAAGGTTTAATTCATCAATTTTCTTGCGGTTTTGGGCGATTGTTAGTCCAACAAAACTTGACATTGCTCTTTCGTCAGTAAACTTGTTTTCGTCCTTTAATTCACGGAATTGTTGCGAAATTTCCTTTGTCAATTTATCAACATTTTGCATATATTCTTGATTGGACTTATTTTCTCTAATGTTTGCGTAGTCATATAAGTCAATCAATGCTCGTTTGAGATTGTTAGCATAGTATTTTTCGGTATCGGTGGCTTCGCTAAACGATGTTAATACTGCCCCACGCTTTACCGTAAACAGACTTGATGATGTGAAATCAACTTCCTTTCCTAAAATAGTATCACAGTAAGAAGACTGAACCACTCTGTCCTTTTGATTTTCTATATTTTCAAATTGGTCTGTATCAAGATTTTTTACTCTTGATTTATAAACTTTATCTTCATCTAACTTATATCTGTCGATTGACGAAGTATCAAGTTCCAAAGGTATTTTTACATTGTCATACAAGTTTTGTACATAGTTATCATCAATAACTTCTACTTTATGGTCCTTATTGATTATTTTTGGTTTATCTTTTGCGGCAAGCATATATTTATCAACAATATTCATGTGTTTGTCACTGCCGAGATTACACAAAATGTGAGATTTTTCCATTGTTTCCATAATCGCAGGCAATTTGTTTACATTAGACAAACAACTTCGTGGGATTTCTGCGCCCAAAACTCCGTGTGGCAATTTAACATTATTTTTTTCACACGCTTTTTTCAAGATTTGGAGTCTAATAAGTCCAGAATAGTCAAAGTTACAGTTTTCTCCACCAAGCAAACTTGGTAAATCAACTTTATCGCTGTTTGCAATTATGTTAAGAGCCTTTTGTGTATTATTATGTGGATTTACATAATTTTGACCTTCCGTTGCTATTTTATATTGGTCATCTGGGTCTAAAACACTCAAATCAATACCTTCAAAGTATTCTTTTGGAACTTCCGCATTACTATGAACCAAAAAGCCTTTATTTGGGTGTTCAAAATCAATTACACCGCCACCCTGTTCCACCATTTCGCATAACTCGTCAAAATGGAGTCTTTTTAAGCCACCTGGGTCGTAATTAAAATTCTTTGATTTTGACGAAGAAAGACTGTCTGGCATATTTCGTAAATACGAAACAACTTTATCAAAAGGCTGATTTTGCCAATACGAAGAATTTTTTCTAAACTCCCTGGCACAAAGAATAAGTAGTTCATCTTGAATTTGAGTAATTCTTTTATTTTTGAATGGTTCGTAGTTTTGTTGCATATATTCAGCAGTAGTTATAGAAAATTCGTTAACAATTTGTTTGAATGTCAAACCATCTTTTACACATTTTTCATAAACTTCAAAAGGAATTTTTACACCAAAGAACTTTCTAACCAGATTTTTATAGCCAATTAACTGTTCGCCCAAATTTGTTAGACTATTGCGTTCTTGAAGGGTTAAATTTCTAACTTGGTCCTTAAAATAATATTGTCCACCTTGTGATAAATCTAGGTGCATTTTTGCAAGTTTTGAGTAAACAATGAGTCCCTTGTTATTACGCCAACGCTTGTAATCTTCCATTGATTTTAGGATAGGTGCTGCACCAATGTGTGCTTTTTTGAATACAAACTTGTACTTTTCATCACTATCTGGGTATTTTGGATTAGGTTTTGCTGTTGGGTCTTCATATTTTAGTACATAACTCAAATTTGTATTAAACTCTACACCCGGTATAACAAACAAGTTTGGATATCTATCTCGATGTGAGAAAAACACATCACAAGCCGAAATTCCGCCCAAAATTGTATCGTGGTCGTTAATACGAATAATGTATCTTTCGCCCACTCTCTCGCCTAGTCTTTGGTAGTATTCAAGGGTATCTTTTATTGATAAATTTGCACAACCTTCCTTTGAAAAAATTGTGTGAATATGCAAATCAATTTCGTGAATTTTCATTTATACCTCGCTAATTGCAACAATGCTATGCTTCAAAACTAATCGTAAGTCGGTGTGATGAGTTAATTAAATATATACTTTATTATTATTTTTTCATAAATATTATATATTATAATTAACAGAAAAGCAATACTTAACGAAAAATTTTTACGAATTTTATTATAAAAAAAATTTTTCATATTAAAAAGCAAATAGATTTCAAAAAACAATAAAAAAGTGGCATATTTTTAGCCACTTTTGATAGTTCAATATAATTTTTTAAGATGGTTATGTTTTTATAACTACTTGCAAGATTTTTTTACCCAATTTTTAGTTATATTTTAATAACTTATTTATAGAAACAATTTTTGAAATAGTTATATTTTCATAACTAGATTTTTTCTTTGATTTTAATGATTTAGTTATATTTTTATAACCATATTTGTTGATACAAAATTTAAGTAGTTGTTATGGTTTTATAACTATTTTACTGCGAAAATTAAGTCGTTTTATTCCATACTAATAATATAGTAATAAACTGGTTGACCACCAAACATTGCAGAAACTTCACAGTCTGGATATTTGGTTTGAATTTTTTGAGCAAGAGCATTTGCTTCGTCTTCGGTAGTATTTTCGCCAAAGAAAAGTGAGATAGTAACAATGTCTTCATTGATTTGTTTGTCAATTAGTTTTACAACTGCATCTTCAACATTTTTACCCTTTGCAACAATGGCTTTATCGTTAAGACCGATAATATCTCCTTGCTTCAAACTAAACCCATTAACTTTTGTATCTCTAACCGCATAAGTAACCGAATATGAGTGAACATTTTTTAGTCCGTCCATCATAAGTTCTTCATTTTCGGCTGGTGTTGCTTCTGGGTTAAATGCTAGGCAAGCAGAAATTCCTTCTGGAATACTTCTAGTTGGAATAACATGTATATTGGTGTTTGTCAAAGCCTTTGCTTGTTCTGCTGCCAAAATAATATTTTTGTTATTTGGGAAAACAAATACATCTTTTGCACCAACGCTATCAATTGCCTTAACAATATCGTCTGCACTTGGATTCATTGTTTGGCCACCTTCGATAACTTTGTCAACATTTAAGTCCTTAAATATAGCCGACAAGCCTTCGCCAGCACAAACCGACACCATACCATAAGGTTTTAGTGCCTTTTCTTTTTCTCTCAATCTCTTCATTGCTCGATTTTGTTCAAGCATATTTTCGATTTTAAGTTTTGTCAACTCTCCAAGTTCTAGGGCATAACCAAGCGCCTTGTTTGGTTCATTTGTATGAACATGGACTTTTACTAAACTTAAATCGCCAACGCAAATTACACTATCACCGATTTCCATAAGTCTTTCTCTCAACTTATCAATATCGGCTTCTGTGGTCTTCTTTTTCATTTCAATTACAAAATATTCAGTACAATAAGCAAATTGAATATCGCCAAGGTCTTGAATATTTGCTGGATTTTCGCCACCAAAGTCTACATTTAGGTCGCTAGACACTTTATCTTGGTCAAAATTGATTTTTAGAGTTTCATCGCCAATCAAAATTTTGTAAAAACCTGTAAAGATAATGATTAGTCCCCTACCACCGCTATCAACAACGCCTGCTTTTTTCAAAACTGGCAAAAGTTCTGGGGTTTTTTGCAAAGTATCTTCGCCAACATTGATAACTTGTTTTAAGAACTCGTCAATGTCAATGTTCTTTTTTGCAAACTTTGTAGCACTTTCTGCCATCATACGAATAACAGTTAAAATTGTACCTTCTTTTGGCTTTGTAACTGCTTTGTATGCTACTTCTGCACCAACATTCAATGCACGAGCAAAAGTTTTAACATTTATTTCTGTTTTTTCTTCCTTAAAAACTGATGCAAGTCCTTTCAAAATTTGTGAAAGAATAACACCAGAATTTCCTCTTGCACCACGAAGCGCGCCTTTACTAAACGCTTCACTTAATTCATCTATATTATTATTTGATACATTACTAATTTCTGTAACGACAGCATTCATCGTCATACTCATATTTGTACCAGTATCGCCATCGGGCACTGGGAATACATTTAATGAGTCTACATAACTCTTATTTTCATCTAACAAAGTTGCTCCACCAACAAGCATCTTTCTTAGAGTTGTTCCATTTATAGTTTTTTTCATAAGAAAAAAATTCCATCCTTATATTATTATATTGAAAAATAAAAAAGCCTAGACCCTAATACCCAAAACATTGACATTAACGCTGTCTACAATCATTCCTGTAAATTCTTCAACAGTATATTTTACAGTGCGCTTCAAACTTTCTGCTACTGCAATAATACTAACTCCGTATTTCAAAACAACATATAGGTCAATATAAATTTTGTTATCAACAGTCAAGACTTTTACGCCTTTATTATAATTTTGCTTTTTGAAAAGCATAGCAAAATTGTCGGAAAGTTTTTTTGCAACTAAATCGACAATACCATAACAGTCCAAAGCAGCGTGTCCAGCAACGATAGCAATCGCTTCATCACTAATACTGATTTTGCCATAAACATTCGCAGTATTAACAGACATAAAAAACCTCCAAAAATATATTTTGCATTTTTATTCTACTACAATTAAAAAAAAATTGCAATACTTTTAGCCCTTTTTGTCTTGTAATCTTTTTAAGTAAACTACTTTTAGTGTGGTTTTGATTTTATTATTTACATTTTTTGCCAAAATATATATTCCAAAATTTAATTCAAAAAAATGCTTGATTTTTATAATTATAAATGATAAAATATACAAGTTAATGAATTATAACTATTTTTAGGAGGAATATATATGTCAAGAGTTTGCAGTATTTGCGGAAAGGGTAAAATGGCAGGACACCAAGTTAGTCACTCAAACATTAAAACTAACAAACAATGGGCTCCAAACATTCAAAAAGTTAGAGTTGAAATTGATGGTAAAGAACAAAACACTTATGTTTGCACAAGATGTCTTAAAACCTCAAAAAAAGCATAATCAAACCGCTATTTTAAGCGGTTTTTTTATTCCCGCCGTTTTTAGCATTTTTATGCTACTTTTTTATTTTAATTATAACTTTTATATTTTAATAAATTCACTTATTATAATTTCTAATACTTACTAAAATATTGAACAAAATTTTAATTACATTGTAGATTTACTATTTTATTAAATTTGCTTTGTTTAATGAATTGCACAATAAAACAATTTTGGCTTATTTTTCATATACTTTTATAAATACCAAAAGGAGTTTTTGTCTATGAAAATAATTTGCATTAAAGCACCAAAATTTTTAGTACCATTATTAAAACTGATTTTTAGAAAACAGTTACAGTAATACTGCATACATAATTTACACCAAATTGGCACAAAAAAATCGCTACACAGTGATGTTTTTTCATTCACTATTTTAGCGATTTTTTACTAATTATTTTCCTAACTTAAAGAAGTTTGAATCTGTTCCAAACCAAGTCAATGAGTTGGAAGCGAATATCTTGAATAATAAAATGAGTGCAATACCAACTGCGATAGCAATCACTGTGTAAACCACTCTCTTTTTTGCTTCTTCTCGTTGTTCAGCATTGTTTGCTCTTGCCATTTTAATACCGAGATAAATTGCAAAGATAACGCCAATAGAACAAGTTACGATAATGATTGGAACTAAAATATTATTCAACACTGCGTTAAACTTCATCAAAACTTCGGTAGTCTTTTTTGCTCCTGCTAGTTGCGTTGAGTTTTCAAAAATTCTATAAGAAATTTCTAGTGTATAAGAAACATTCTCATCGGCTGGATAGAAAGTTAATTTTAACTTTGAAATACCAACTGTTTCGGTTGAAAAGTTTTCGATTGTAATTCTATCAACACTTGAATCTGTTGAACTGTTTGCATAGTTTAGTGCAGATTGTTTTATGTCAACTTCTCTTGACTCTCTTCCACTTGTTCCAGCGTAGTAATAATTTAACACACCACCTGTAAGTTCTGGCATTATTTTTGTTGTTGCTCCATTAAACTCAATTTGGTCATCTTTAACATAACTTAAAACAAAAGGTGTTTGAAGATTTATTCCATAACTACCACTTGATGAACCAGTTTGTTCGGGAGTTGGTGCTGCAAAGACTGAGCCACTTGTTAGCGATGAAATTACTGCCGTCAACACCATTAACAAACAAAGTACAATGGTAGATAAGATTTTTAGTTTAGAAGTATTTGATTTATTCATAAAATCTCTCCTATTTAATTATAGCAATATTATATTATTTTTAATAATTATTGTCAATATCATTTTTGTAAAAATGTTTTTTAGTTTTTTAATAAAAAATTTCAATAGACTATTAAAACTCATTCTCACATTTGTTATGACTAATATTTGCGTATTCAATATTAAATTTGCATTTATTCTTATTCAAAAGAAAATCTAATTTTATACTAAAATTTTATACTAAAATGGTTTTATAATTATTAGAATAAAAAGCTCACATAAAACTATGTGAGCTAAAAATTTTGAATTAAATTTTATAGACCAATGAAAGCACTAACCCAGTTCCAGCCTTCTGGCAATGTCGAACCTGATTGTACCCAACGGTAGTTTCCTGCTCCGTCTGTGATTTGTTTTAATCCCATCCAAGCTGGAATTTTGTCTCTTAATACTAAAAGAACCAACATCAAAGCAACAGCTACTCCAATACCAACAACGGTATAAACAACTTTCTTTTTTGCTTCTTCTCTTTCTTCAGCATTGTTTGCTCTTGCCATTCTTGCACCAACAACGATAGCATAAACAATACCAATTGCAACTGCAACGCCAATTAAAGCAGCAAGAATACTATTGATGTAACTTACAACAGAATATAATACATCGTTTGTAACCTTATCTGGACTTACAGGTTTTGCTTCATCGGCGAGCATACCCATTCCCATTAAAATTCTTTGAAACATAAAATTTCCTCCAAAACTAAAATTTCATTTGTAACACTCTTATTTTATAATGTTTTAGAGTAGGTGTCAAACAATTTTATCTATATTTTTTGAATTAGTAATTTTTTTGTAAAATTATTTTTTCAAATTTTCGATTGCTTGTTGATAATTAGTCTCATTAAACACATAACTACCGCTAACTAAAATATCTGCACCACTCTTTAATAGTTTACCACAGTTTTGATTATTTATTCCGCCATCGACTTCAATTAAAAATCTATAGTCTTTTTCTTTGCGAATTTGTGATAAATATTTTACCTTTTGAACTGCTTTTTCATCAAATTTTTGTCCGTATTTTCCAATATTAACACTCATTATTAAAATTAAGTCGCAATAAGGCAAAATGCTTTCTATTGCCTTTACATCTGTTGGCAAATCTATTGCCACTCCTGCTAGGCATTTTTTGTGCTCCTTAATTTGTTTTAGAACCTTTATCAAATGCTCATCAGTATCAAAATACTCTCTATGAACAGTAATAATATTTGCACCCGCCTTTTTGAAAGATTCGATATGCTTTTGTGGGTATCTAACCATCAAGTGAACATCAAGGGGCAGAGTGTATTTTTCGTTAATCTCTCTAACAACATTATGGTCAAGCAATGTGCTTGTTGGAGTAATCGTGCTATCCATTATGTCACAATGCAAAAAATCGGCATACTTTTGAATTTTATTTACATAGTCAAAAATTTGTTTTTCTGCTGGCAAACTTGACACGCTAACATAAGTAATTTTTTTCATTTTTTTCTCCTTTTAATTTTGCTTTAATAAAACTAAATTTGCCCGTTATTTTCCAAATATCTTCGTCTTAACTGACCGCACGCACCATCAATATCTTGTCCCATAGTGCGTCTTAAAGTGCTTGACAAACCAAGTTTTTTTAATTCTTCAACAAACTTTAAGGCTTCTTCCCTAGTTGTACCTTCTAGCGTTCGTTCTGTTACTTGATTTAGGCAAATAACATTTATATGGCAAGGCAACCCACGAAGCAAATGCCTTAATTCTAACGCACATTGTTTTGAGTCATTTAAGCCCTTTATCAAAACATATTCAAAGACAATTCTTCGACCAGTTTTGCCAAAGTAGTATCTGCACGCTTCGATTATTCTTGTAATAGAATATTTGTTTGCGATAGGCATACTTTGTTTTCTAATTTTATCATTAGATGCGTGCAAACTGATTGTTAAAGTTATTTTTAGTCCGTCATCGGCGAGTTTGTAAATGTTTGGTACAATTCCGCAAGTAGACAAACTGATATTTCTTTCACTGATATTTAGAGTGTCCTTATCGCTAATTAGTTTGATAAACTTTTTGACATTATCATAATTATCAAGTGGCTCTCCGCTACCCATTAAAACAATGTTTGTTATCTTTCGTTTTTCGCCGATTCCACCTTCCAAAAATCTGTTAATTTGAACTACTTGACCGACAATTTCACCAGCGGTCAAATTTCTAATTAGTCCACCCAAAGTGCTTGCACAAAACTTACAACCCATTCGGCAACCGACTTGGCTAGAAACACAAACTGTATAGCCATACTTATATTTCATAAGCACGCTTTCGATAATATTATTGTCATTGAGTTTGAATAGGAATTTTATAGTTCCATCTCTGCTAACTTTTTTGTCCAAAATCATACAAGGTTGAGCGCTATATAATTCGGTCAACTTGTTTTTTAACGCAAAACTAATATTAGTCATTTCGCTAAAACTTTTGCCTAAATATAGATTGGAAAAAATTTGGCTTGCTCTAAATTTTTGTTCGCCAAGATTAGTTACAATTTTTTCAAGTTCTTTTAAGTTGTAATCAAGTAAATTTTCCATAATTTTATTCCGTTTTTATATTATTTTTGTTTACCAAAAATTTAATACATATATTTTTAATACAAAATATCTTCTATTTTTATTTTATTTCCATTCGCCATTTGCTTGCCGTCAAGAATTTTTCCGCCTTCTAGTTGCAACAAATCAAGCCTTAAAACTGATTGGTAGCACTTTACAAAAATTCCTTTTTTGCTACTAACAAATAGCACTTGACCTGCGGGAGCAACTTCCATTTTGGCTCTTTCCAAAGGCTCTTGTGATATGATAAATTGAGAAAAATACTCACTAGGTTGCATTGCGTAGGCTTTGTAGATTTTTAGCATCACGCCGTTATGAAAAGTATAGGCAACTGGCCACGATTCTAGCCCACGAACAAAATTTTCTACCTTTATTGCTGGTTGACCAAAATCTATTCTGGCTTGCTCTTTTTTTAGCATTGTACATTTAGTGGCTTTTGATTCATCTTGTGGAACAAATACTGCTGTTTTGTTTTCGATTTCGTCAAGAGATTTTATTAGCAAATCAGCACCCATTAAACTTATTTTTTCCATAAGGCTATCAACGGTATCTTTTCTGTCGATTTCAAATTCTTGCGTATGCAAAATTGGACCATCGTCCATACCGATTTGGGTTTTCAAAATAGTTACACCGAGTGTTTTTTCGCCGTTAATTAAACTCCATTGAATTGGCGAACTTCCCCTATATCGTGGCAACACCGAGCCGTGAACATTTATTACGCCGTTTGGTGTAATGTCCAAAACATCTTGACTCAACATTTGACCATACGCTGCTGTCACCATAACATCAGCATTGAGTTGTTTTAGTGGTTCAACACCTTCCAATCTAATCTTTGCAAACTGAAAAACTGGAATATTATATTTTTGTGCTAATAATTTTGTTGGTGGTGCTTCCAAAATCTGCTTTCGTCCAACGAGTTTGTCTGGCTGGCAGACTACCCCTACAACTTGATGTCTACTATCAATTAGTTTTTGCAAAACATTTTCCGCAAAATGTGGTGTACCTAAAAATATTATTTTCATTTTTACTCCTATACAATTTTAGTATACCAAAAAAAGCCATAAAAGTTAAATACTTTTAAGCACATTTTTTTAGCGTAATTTAACAAATAATTTTGGCGATATTTTCATTATTTTTTACATAAAATTTAGACGCAAATTTGCAATAAAAAAACTAGCCAAAAGACTAGTTTTAAGTACGCAAATAATCATTATAAAATTTGCTTTTTTTCGTTTAGCAAAGTCATTTTATGATCTATCACAAACTTGATTAAAAGAGTTGAGATTAGTTTTTTGTAAACACCTTTTTGTAGATTTCCTTTGCTCTATCAATAAACAAAATTCCGTCCAAATGGTCCATTTCGTGACAACAAACAATAGCAGTTTGGTCTTGAACCGTCATTGTGTATTCACTGCCATATCTATTATATGCCTTAAAAGTTATTTTTTGTGGTCTTTCAACAAGACCTGTGCAATCTTTAACACTCAAACAGCCTTCTTCACTTTCTTGCTTTCCGCTTGATTTGATAATGACTGGGTTAATAAGTTCCAAAAACATTCCGCAAATATCAACAATGCAAATTCGTCTTAAAACACCCACTTGAACGGCAGCAAGTCCGCAACCATCGTTTTTAATCATTGTTTCCTTCATATCGTCAAGAAGTTCCCACAAATTTTCGTCAAAATCTGTAACAGGTCTTGATTTTTTACGAATAAGCATTTCATCGCTATATATCATATTTCTAATAGCCATAATTTTCTCCTATATAAATATTTTACACCATTTTTGAGTAAAAATAAAGTATTTTTGAAATTTTATTTTCAATAAAAATTGTAAAATTTTAACTAATTTTTTCTAAACTTACGCAAAACATTAACTTAAATTTTGCGGATTTTGTTCTACAAAAACAAACACATCTTGCTTTTTGTTCGCATTAGTTAATGCAAATATTTTTTGCATTATTTGTGAATAATCATCGGGTCTTAATCTCATCAAAATTTGGTACCTAAACTTTTTTTCAATTCGTTTTACTGGCGATTTCATTACATTTAGGTAGACAAATTCTTTGGGGTTTTCGTTTTTTTCTAATAACAATTCTGCGTAGATATTTTTTGCATTTTCCATTGCCTTTTGCTCGTTTTCACTTGTGATTAAAATTCGCACAACATTAGCAAATGGCGGAAAGTTTGTAACCGAACGCAAGTTGATTTCCCTTTCGTAAAACTTGTTATAATTGTATTCGCTAGCATATCTATAAACATAGTGCCTTGGACAATAAGTTTGCAAGACAACTTCGCCTTGCTTATCGCTTCTACCTGCTCTGCCTGACACTTGCGTAATTAAGTCAAAAGTGCGTTCGTTTGCCCTATAATCGCTAAAATGCAAGGACACATCGGCATCAATAATGCCAACAAGTGTAACAAGTGGAAAATCGTGTCCTTTGGCTATCATTTGCGTTCCCACCAAAATGCTTGGCTTTGTTTTGGCAAATTCACTCAAAATTTTTTCGTGACCATTTTTGGTACTTACTGTGTCGTTATCAAGTCTAAAAATAGAAACATTTGGAAAATGAGATTTTAATTCTTCCACCACTTTTTGTGTACCTATTGCACCATATCTAATATACTTGCTGTGACACTCTGGACACTCACTCAACATATAGTACTTTTTACCGCAATAATGACATTTTAACTGGTTATCTTCCTTGTGATAGACCAAACTTACATCGCAATCTTCACATTTTGCACAGTAGCCACAATCTCTACACATTACAAAACTGTTATAGCCCCTACGGTTCAAAAACAATATTGCTTGTTCGTTTTTTTCCATTTTTTCGGTAAGTTTACTCATTAAAAGAGCCGAAAACATAGATGAATTTCCATTTCTTATTTCACTTTGCATATCTACAATCGAAACCTTTGGCATTTCCTTGCGATTGACTCTAACAGGCATTTCAATCAGTTCAAATATGCCATTTTTGGACTTATAGTAATCTTCAATGCTTGGAGTTGCACTGCCTAAAACCAAGTTGCAATTATTGTAAATGGCTCTTTGCTGTGCCACTTCTATTGTGGAGTACCTAGGGTTGTTTTCGCTATAATAACTGGTGTCGTGTTCTTCGTCAATAATGATTAAACCAAGATTTTTTATAGGTGCAAAAATCGCCGACCTAGCCCCAACAACAATTTTGGCTTCGCCCGAAAAAATGCGTTGCCATTCGTCAAACCTTTCGCCGTTTGACAACCCGCTATGCAAAATTGCAACATTATCGCCAAACCTTGCAACAAAGTTTTGCATAACTTGTGGAGTAAGTGAAATTTCTGGCACTAGCATTATTGCAGTTTTGTTTTTTTCCAATATCTTTTTTATGGCGTGCATATATACTTCGGTTTTGCCACTACCAGTAACACCATAAAGCAAAAATGTTTTGCTATTTTCTGCTAAAATTTTGTCGACTGCATTTTGTTGCAAAGAGTTAAGTACAACTTGTTTGTTTTCGATTTCGCTAACTTGTGGCTTACGCCTTTTTTGTGAAAAAAATTTGTTAATTATGCCTAACTCTTCCAGTTTTTTTACACTAGACGAGCCAAACAAATTGTTTAATTCCACACTTGTAGCACTTTTTGTTTTTTGCAAAAAATCTATGATTGCAAGTTGATTTTTTGCCGATTTTTTTACAAGGGCAAATTTGGAAACATAATCATTAGTCAAACTATAATTTGTTATTTGCAAGGTCTTAATCTTGTTATTTCTCATTCCACTTGGCAAAAATAATCTTAAAGTATCAATGGTTTTAAGATTATATTTTTGTATCATAAATTTTGATAGTTCGAGCATTTCGGGTAAAATCACCTGCTCATCAAGAACTTTTATGATAGATTTTAATTTATCTTGTGGCACATCTGTGCTGGTTGAAAGTTCTACGACATAGCCTTCTATACTGCGATTTCCAAACGGAACAAGTACTCTACTGCCTAGTTTAACTTCATCAAAACAAGAGTAGTCAAAAATTTTGTCTACCAAACTAGATTCAACATCAACAATTACTCTTGCTATCATTTTTTCCCCCATTCAAAAAAATTAGCACTAGGCTAATTTTTTGATTTATCTATCTGCTACAATCTTGCCGTCATAAACTTCGTAAGCGGCTTCTGTAATTTCGGTTTTTTCTGGAACTTGAACTTCTTGTTCAATGTTTCGTTGTTGAATTTCCCTTGCTCTTTTGAAAACCAAAATTGAAAGTTTGTATTTATCGCCCACTTTATTTGTGAGTTCTTCTACTGGTGGTTGATTTAACATAACAATATCTCCTTATTAACTTATTTTAATAGTAAATTGACAATTTGTCAACTGCTTAAACAAAAACTTTTTATGATAAGTGTTTTACAATTAGTTCTCTGGCAATTTGTGGATTTGCCTTGCCACGACTTTGTTTCATAACTTGACCAACAAAGAATGTTAAGGCTCTTTCGTTGCCGTTTTTGTAGTCTAAAACTGCTTGTGGGTTGCTTTCAATTATACCACAGACAATTTGTTCAATTTCGTCAGCACTATTTGTTTGCTTTAAGCCAAGTTCTTCGGTAGCACTTTGTGGAGTTTTGTCTGTTCCCCAAATTGCGTCCAAAACTTCCTTGCTAGCATTTACTGAAAGTTCCTTGTTTTCGACCATTTTAATCAAGTCAACAAGATTTTGTGGACTTATTTTGAAAATATACTCGTCACTAAAATCTTCTTTAATCTTTTTAAGTGCATCGCCCATAACCCAGTTTGATACAATTTTTGGGTTGTTATAGAGTTTTAAGCACTCTTCAAAAAAGTCACTTATGTTGGTATCTAATGTTAAAACATTAACATCGTGAAGTGGCAAGCCAAGTTCTTTTTCGTATCTATCTTTCTTGTCGTAAGGAAGTTCCTTAATTTCACTCTTGATTTTTTGAATATACTCGTTTGTAATTTCGACTGGCATTAAATCAGGGTCTTTGAAATATCTGTAATCATTACTATTTTCCTTACTACGAAGCGAAAAGTTTTCGCCTAGTAAATCGTCCCAACGGCGAGTTTCTTGCTTGATAACTCCGCCTTCATCTAAAATTTTTGCTTGACGATTTGCTTCATATTCAATAGCCCTAGCGACAGCCTTAAAACTGTTTAAGTTTTTCATTTCAGTACGAGTTCCAAAAGGTTCGCCCGCTTTGTGAAGTGACAAGTTTACATCGCATCTTAAAGAACCTTCTTGCATCTTGCAGTCACTAACTCCAAGACTCATTAAGGTTTCCTTAATGCTTTCCAAAACCTTTACTGCTTGTTCGCTAGAACGAATATCTGGTTCTGTAACAATTTCGATAAGTGGCACGCCACAACGGTTAAAGTCAACAAGCGAAATACCCATTTTGTCATCGTGAATATTTTTACCTGCATCTTCTTCCATGTGAATATTGTTAATTCTGCAAACCATTTCCTTGCCGTCTAGTTTGTATCTAATTTTGCCATCTTCTGCGATTGGGTGTTCCAACTGGCTAATTTGATATGCTTTGGATAGGTCTGGATAAAAGTAATTTTTTCTTTCAAAAACAACTTTGTTATTGATTTTACAATCAAATGCTAGTCCGCTTTTAATGGAGTACTTTACGGCTTCCATATTTATTGTTGGAAGTGCCCCCGGCATACCCATACAAACTGGGCAAGTCGCTGTGTTGATTGCAAGTCCAAATTTGTTTTGGCAAGAACAAAATGCTTTTGTTTGTGTTTTAAGTTCGGAGTGAATTTCTAGTCCAATAACCATTTCGTAATTCATTAGTTTTTACCTCCGTTATGTTTTTCAAAATAATTTGCCAAATTGTACAGTGTTTGCTCGTCAAACACCTTTCCAATAAGTTGCAAACCGATTGGCAAACCTTTACTATCTTTTCCGCAAGGGAAACTTATTGCAGGAACGCCAACTACATTAACTGGCACTGTATAAATATCGTTTAGGTACATTTTAATATGGTCGTTTGTTTTTTCGCCCAACTTAAAAGCAGTAGTTGGAGAAACTGGACTAATTAAAACATCACACTTATTAAAACATTCTTCAAATTCACTTTTTAGTAATTGTTGCACTTTTTGTGCCTTTTTATAGTAAGCGTCAAAGTATCCGCTACTTAAAACAAAGTTACCAAGCATAATTCTACGCTTAACTTCTTTTCCAAAACCTTGTGTTCTAGTTTGAGTGTAAATGTCTTCTAAATCTTTATAGTTATTTGCTCTAACGCCATATCTAATGCCATCATATCTACCCAAATTACTGCTTGCTTCCGCACTAGATAAAACATAGTAAGTTGATAGTGCTAAATCAATATTTTTTAGACTAACATCAACAATTTCTGCCCCATTTTGCTTGTAAAAATCTATTGCAGAATCAACTGCGTCTTGAACTTCTTTGTCCATACCAAGAGCAAAAAATTCCTTTGCAATACCGATTTTCAAGCCCTTAATACTATCACTCAAATTTTCATAGTAATTTGGTACTGGCATTTTGCTTGATGTGTTTTCATTTTCATCATAGCCAGCCAAAATTTCTAGCATTAAAGCATTGTCTTCTACCGTTCTTGTGATTGGTCCAACTTGGTCCAAACTACTGGCAAAAGCAACAACACCATATCTGCTCACTCTTGAATATGTTGGCTTAATACCAACAACACCACAGTAACTTGACGGTTGACGAACAGAACCACCTGTATCTGTTCCTAATGAAGCAAAACATTGCTTTGCTTTTACACTTGCAGCACTACCGCCACTACTACCACCCGGTACATATTCTGGGTTGACTGGATTTTTTACTGGTCCAAAGGCAGAATTTTCGTTTGACGAACCCATAGCAAATTCGTCCATATTGGCTTTTGCAATAATGATTGCATCTTCGTTTTCTAGTTTCTTAACAACTGTTGCGTCAAAAACAGACTCGTAATTTTCAAGCAATTTGCTTGAACAAGTTGTTTTTGTACCAATTTTGTTAATGTTATCTTTAATAACGATAGGAACGCCCGCTAGTCGTCCCAATTTTACGCCATTTTTTCTTTTAATATCAATTTGTTTTGCTTTTTCAAGCGCATCATCAAAGTATGTTGAATTAAGAGCATTTAAGTCCTTTGTTTCTTCCACTCTTTGCTTGCACATTAAAACAAGTTGTTCACTTGTAACAACATTGTCATTCAAATCTTTTATAATTTCCGTTAGTGATTTATCTAAAAATTCCATAATATCTTCCTTAACTTTCCTAAACAATTTCTACTGGCACTAAAATGCTATTACCCAAACTATCTGGTGCATTTTTTGTTACTTGTTTTACAGTCAATCCCTGTTTTATTTCGTCAGGGCGAAGTTCTGTTTCCGCACTCAACATTTTTTCATTTTCCTGTACGCCAGAAACATCTGCTGATTCAATTTTATCAACCTGTTGCAAAGTTTTTGCAAATTCTTGTTTGAAAGACTCCATTTCTTCATCACTAAATTCAATTCGTGATAATTCTGCTAAATGTTTTACTAAATTTGTAGTTATTTCCATAAATTGCTCCTAAAATCAAGTAATTTTATCACAAAATTTTGCTATTATCAATTAAATTAAACAAATTTATTATATAAATATAAAAAGGCTAGCAAAATGCTAGCGGTTTTTATTTTATCATTTCAAGTAACTGCTCTTCACTAATGGTTTTTATGCCTAATTTTTTGGCTTTGTCTAATTTGCTTCCTGCGTTTTCGCCAAGCAACACAAAACTTGTGTTTTTTGATACCGAAGAGCTTGTTTTTCCGCCGTTTTTTTCAATGATTTCGGTGGCTTGTTCCCTTGATAAATTTGGAAGTGTTCCCGTCAAAACAAATGTTAAATTTGCTAGTTTGTTACTATCAAGAGTTTGATGCGATTCTTCCACCTTTATTCCAGCATTTTTTAGACGCTGTAAAATTTCTATATTTTTGCTGTCCCTAAAATAGTCATAGACATTTTGAGCCATAATTAGACCAAAATCGAATATTTCATTTATTTGTTCAACACTAGCATTTTTAATGTTATCAAATGTCTTAAAATGCTTTACCAAATCTTTTGACGCTTTTTTGCCAATGTTGGAAATTCCAAGAGCATAGATGAATTTTTGCAATGATACATTTTTGCTATTTTCCAGTTGCTTGAAAAAGTTTTCTACTTTTTTGTCCTTAAAATTATCAAGAGTGTAAAGCATCTCTGGGGTTAAATCATACAAATCTGCAATTGATTTCACACCTAACTTTTCCCTAAACTGTCCCACCGTTTTTTCGCTAATACCCTCAATGTTCATAGCGTCACGGCTAGCAAAATGAGTAATTCTATCTTCTATTTGTTCGGGACAATAGTAGTTTGGACAAAATAAGTTTGCGCCAACGGTAATTAGTTTGGTGTTGCAACTTGGACAAAATTCTGGCTCTACAACTTCCCTTTCATCTGGGGTGCTTCTAGCGAGTCCTAAAATTTCGGGAATAACTTCATTGCTTCGTCTAACAAAAACATAACAGCCTATTTTAACATTTTTTCTAACAATATCGCCCATATTATTGAGAGTTGCTTTTTTGACAGTTGCTCCTGCAAGTTCTACGGGGTCAATTAGTCCTATTGGAGTGAGTTTGCCTGTTCTACCAACTTGCCAAACAATATCAATGAGTTTAGTTGATAATTCCTGTGCTTCAAACTTGAAGGCTATTGCCCATTTTGGAAATTTGCTAGTAAAACCAAAAATTTCACGCTGTTTTATGTCGTTTAATTTAATAACTGCTCCATCAATCAAAAAGTCCAAATCGTACTTTTCCTTGTCGATTTTTTCCACCCTTTTTTTAACTTCTTCGTAGGAGTCATAAACCCAAAATTCTTTTATGGTATTAAACTTGTTTTTACGCAAAAATTCGTGCATTTGTTTTTGAGTTTCAAATTGCACACCGTCAATATAGTTTACTGAGTAAAAAATTACATCAAGATTTCGTGAAGCAGTAACTTTTGGGTCAAGATTTCTAATTGCTCCTGCGGCTGCATTACGAGCATTTTTTAATGGCTCAATGGCTGTTTGATTGTACTTTTTAAGTTCACTCAACTTCATTATGCCTTCGCCTTGAACAACTAATTCGCCCTTAAAGTCGATTTTAAGCGGTACTGTTCTAATTGTTTTAACTTGCTCGGTTACATCTTCGCCAACAATACCATTTCCACGAGTGGCTGCGTTTACAAGTTCGCCATTTTTGTATGTGCAACTAATAGTTAATCCGTCATACTTATATTCCACAAAAAAACTACCGTTTGGCACTTGTGATTTGATGTCTTCACACCACTCTTTTAATCTATCGTAAGTGTTTGATTTTTCCAAACTATAATATGGAACTTTGTGTGTGTACTTTTCAAATTTTGATAGTGTTTCTCCACCAACTCGTTTACTTGGAGAATCAGCAAAAACTACTCCCGTTTCCTTTTCGAGTGCCAAAAGTTCGTCATATAGTTTGTCCCACTCCGCATCGCTTATGGTTGGATTGTCCAAACTATAATAGTTATAGTTGTGAAAGTTGATTTCTTCTATCAAGGCTTTCATTCTTTCAATTTTCTGTTCCATATTTCTCCAATTTTTGTATTCTAAATTTTATTGATTTTTCTTGTAATATTGTATTTTATCGAAACTAATTATCATTTTATAAATTCTCTAAAAATAATGATTAAATCGTAATTATTTTTTATTTATCAAAAGGTTTTTTTATAACATTTTTTTGTTAATAAAAATCACTAATAAGACAAATTATCATTTTTTAATAAAATATACAGACTTAAATCTTTTTCAAATTAGCAAATTTTGCACTTAATATTTTATTGCCAAATCCTTCAAAATTAACCGTTAAAATGTCTGTTGATTTTTGATAACTAACAACAACACCTTTTCCAAATTTTGCGTGTTCAACTTTTTCTCCAGCGGTATAATCAACTGACTTTGCAGTAAAGTTTGTATTGGTGCTTTGTTTTGATGAAATGGAATTATATAGTGTTTTTGGAGAGTGATTTTCCTTGCCATAACTTGATAGGCTAGGCTCAAAGTTTCTATCATAAGTGCGATGAACAGTCGAATTTGAATATGCCGAGCCGTAACTTACCCTTTCTATACCCACTGGCTTTTTAATAAACTCCATTTCCTTCAAAAATCTGCTTGGCAAAGTTGCCCTTGTTGAGCCATACATATATCTGCTACTTGCGTTTGTTAAATATAATCTTTCTCTTGCTCTTGTCACCGCAACATACATAAGTCTTCGTTCTTCTTCCATATCATCATTATCACTATCACTTCTAATAATTGGAAAATAATTTTCTTCTAGTCCCACAACAAAAACAATCTTAAATTCCAGTCCTTTTGCCGAATGAACTGTTGCAAGAGTTACTGTGTCATCAGCATCGTTATAGGTGTCTATATCCGCAGTCAAACTAATGTTTTGCAAGTATTCTTCGAGAGTTGCCGTAGGATTATCTTCTTCGTACTGCTTTATGCTCGAAACAAGTTCGTCAAGGTTGTAAATACGGTTTTCATCTTCTTCCTTGCCCGTAGCAAAATATGTTTGTAAATCTAATTTTTTAATAATATAACTTGTTAAATCACTTGTTTTTAATTCGGTCTTTTTGCTTAAAAAGTCAAGCATAAGTTGCTGAAAACTTGCAAATTTACACAAGGTCTTGTCGTTTTTATTTTCAAGAGTTAGTCCAAGCAAAGTGCTCATTAAACTTTTTTCGCCACCAAATTGATACAATTTGGCTAGACTCGCCTCGCCCAAATTTCGCTTTGGAAAATTAACAATTCTAGTGAAACTTTCGTTATCTTGTGGGTTTACTAAAAGTTTTAGATAAGCCAAAATATTTTTTACTTCCATTCGTTCGTAGAACTTTAATCCACCATAAATTTTGTATGGAATATTGTATGACAAAAATTTATCTTCAAACGAACGAGTTAGTGCATTTAATCGCATTAAAACTGCAATATCTTTATACTCATAGTTGAGTGAATGAGTCAAATTGTAAATTTCTTGCGCAACAAATTCCGCTTCTTCCTTGTCAGTGAATTTTGGACAGTATTGAACTTTTACACCCTGCTCGTTTTCGGTAAACAATGTTTTGTCAATTCGCTTTTCATTAAACTTAATAATTTTATTGGCACAATCAATAATATTTTTTGTGCTTCGATAGTTTTGTTCTAGTTTGTATAGAGTCGTGTTGTCGTAATCTTTCAAAAATTTTTGAATGTTTTTTACATTTGCTCCACGCCACGAATAAATACTCTGGTCTTCGTCACCCACAGCAAAAACATTTTTGTAATAACCCGCTAAAATTTTGACTAAATCGTATTGAACTTGGTTGGTGTCCTGAAACTCGTCAATCAAAATATACTTGAAATGTTTTTGATATTTTTCACGAATTTCAATAAAACTTTGAAGAATTTTTAGAGTCTTAATCATCAAATCGTCAAAATCAAGAGCATTATTTTGCTTCATAACTTCTTCATACTCTTGCATTAAAACAATGTTTTGCTCGTAGTTTGCCTTATAACTATTAAGTTTTGCAAAATCATCTAGTTCCATATTCAAATTTTTGTATGTGCTAATATCGTGCATTAAATCTTGCAAATATTCTTCGTCTTTTAGGGAATGGTTTTTCAAAATCTTTTTTATTACCATTTTTTTGTCGTTTTCGTCATAGATGGAAAAATACTTGTTATAACCCTCTAAACAAGAAATTTCGTTACGCAAAAATCTAGCACAAAACGAGTGAAAAGTCTGTGCCCAAATGTACTGTGCATTTTCGCAAATAGTTGCCAAACGCTGTCTCATTTCGCCTGCCGCTTTGTTGGTAAAAGTTATTGCTAAAATTTCGTTTGGATATGCCAAATGTTTGTTTATAATATTTGCTATTCGATAGGTTAAAACTCTTGTTTTACCACTGCCTGCCCCCGCCAAAACCAGCACGCTACCTTCGGTATGGTCTACAATTTTTTGTTGAACTTCGTTAAGTAATTCCATAAGTTTTCTCCTATAATTTTTACCCAAATATTATACCACTATATAGTACAATTTCAAAGCAAGTTGATAAAAGAAAACAATATATCTCCAATAAGTTTTTTTGATAAATATATAAGCTCTCTCAAATTGAAAATGTTTGACAAATATTAAAAAATATGCTAAAATTTGAAAAAAATAAAGGAAAAATAACAAAATATGAACGAAAAAGCAGTAATTTTAAGAATTTGCCTATCTCAAAAAGATTTTGATAATAACCAAAAAATCAAGGAAAAAATTGACGATTTTACCACCGCCGTTAACGACAAACTTTGCGATAAGTTTAAGGAAGAAATTATGTTTGACGCAGATTTTTTGGACACTAACACAATGGTATTCACTATCGACCAAGGCAAATATATTTTGGAAACAAAAAAGATTATTGAAAAACTTTTGGACAGCAAAAAGTTTAACTTTATCTCCAACAGAATTTGCGAAACTGATGTTTGCGAAATAATTAAGTAAAGTTTATTTATGTAATAAAAAAAGAGAACAAATCATCTCTTTTTTTATTTTTCAATTGATAATAGTTTTTTATTTGATTTTTTCAAAAAAATGGACTAAATTAAGTCCATTTTTTGATTAAATATTTTATAAATGTTAGAGTCTAATTAAAAATTTAAGATAAGTAAAAAATTTTTATTTAGATAGTGCTATTAAACATAAAGTTTGGTTTTTTTATTGTGTTTTTCAGTTTTCTTTGCAATTTTTGCTTGTTTTTTTACCAACTTTTTTTCAATCTTTCTTGCTTTCTTTTCCTGTTTGTGTTCCTTCTTCTGTTCCTTTTTTGTTAAAGGTTTTGGAGGGAGTTCATATTTTTCTTTCAAAAAGTCCACATTAAG
The DNA here is from genome assembly GCA_934747255.1 of uncultured Clostridia bacterium. GTDB lineage: Bacteria > Bacillota > Clostridia > Christensenellales > UBA1242 > CAKVNM01. The sequence goes on from CAKVGH010000007.1 coordinate 26,458, forward strand.
GATATTGCGTTTTATTTGTTTAATGCTCTTTGCATAGTATAATCCGTCACAAATTCTTTCGTCAATAACAACACCAATTTGCATTACTTTGGCAAGTTCCATACCTTTTCCGTCTGACGTTGCAACTGGTTTAACAACTTCCTTGCCCATTCCTGCAAACATACCTGTCGTTCCAAGGTCATAAAGGTGATGATAGACATATTCGGTAGAAATACTTTTCATATTCGTCAAAAAGCAACTTGTATGAAAAGGACTAACCTTGATAAGTTTTTTTGGAAGCATTCCGTGTCTATCTAAAAATCTAATAAATCCCATTGCCATTTTTAGCAAAAATGGTGGACATTTTAGTAATAATTTGGCGGTCTTATCAGTGCTATTTTCCTTATCTTCGCCCTTATTCGCTAAAATTTCCTTATCAATTTTTTCTTTGACATCGTAAATATTTTCTGTTCCATCAAATTCTAGTTTTACAGTGGTTTCGTCTGCACCGTCTCTCAAACTCTTTTTTACAGCAAAACAAACAAAAATTCCTTTACGGTTGTAAATTCTTGTGTTCATTGTAAAACGATTAAGCCAAGGACGCATTGCATACATTCTAACTATCGCTGCAATAATGATGTGCATATAACTAAATGTATTGCCCTTTTCGCTTTCTTCGGCAATAAACTTGTCCATATCGTCACATCTAACTTCCAACAAATAATTGACCATTGCATCATACCTATGAGGCATAATTGCACTAGTAATTCTCAATATTGGGTCTATATCTTTTGCGAGTGTTCCATCACTTCTCTTTCCAAACATAATAACTCCTAATGAGTTGATTATATCACAAAAGATATTTACAAGTCAAAACAATTTTTTGGTTACGATTTTACACTCAAAATTCAAGGTTTTAACTATCAAAAAAAGTTAGTTTTTTAGAAAGATTATTGTAATACCATTGTTATAACATTTTAAGTCGCTTTCCAAAATTAGTTCGGGAAAATCTGTTGCAACATTATGACTTTGTATTGCTTCTTCGCCCCACTTTTCGCCAGAAACATAATCTAAAATTTTTCCGTGCTTTTTTAATTGTTTTAGTCGTTCGTGTAAAAGCTTTTTAATTTCTCCGCCCTTACCGTGACTACCATAGCCGTGAATAACTTTTATTGCTCCGTATTCACTGTTTTTTAGGGCTTCAATTTCTATTTCGAGCAGTGCTACCGCAACATCGGCTGGTGGCATATCTTGTTTTATGTTAATTTCCTTTACTTTCATAATTAAAGTATATCATAAAATCTCAAAAATAAAAAATGTCCTTACAAAAAAAGAACATTCTTTATTAAATTAAGGTTTTTTATTTATATTATTTGAATATAGTTAAGTTTTTACTTAATCATTTCCACTATTTCTTGCAAAGCAAATTTGTCAGTTTTAGATAGCAACATAAATGCAAAAATTTTTATATAATCGCAAATTTTATAAGTTATTTTTTCAATTTTACAATTTGCATATTTATTCATTATTTTGTATTTTTATAAATTTCTCCAATATTTTATTATTCATAATTGTCACATATTTTCTACCATATTTTCGAGTAATTTTACTATCATTAAAGTACTTTAAGAGTTCCAGTTTGCTTTCATCGTGCTCCCAAATTATTAGTCCTGTCTTTTTTAATAATGAATATTTATAAATAATTTTGAATGATTTTTCAGCGCAATCAGTACTATATGGTGGGTCAATGAAAATGTAGTCAAAGTCCAAATTTTGATTATCAAACTGTTTTAAGGCTTCAAAAAAGTCGTTATTTAATACAAGGTAATTTTCGTCTTTTAGAAGTTTCAAATTTGTCTTTATAAGTTTTATGGCATCGGCATTTTTATCAACAAAAACCACTTGGCTTGCACCACGGCTAATTGCTTCTATACCCATAGCGCCTGTTCCTGCAAAAAGGTCCAAAAATATTGCGTTTTGAATGTTTGCGCCTATGATATTAAAAATCGCACCACGAACCAAATCGGCAGTTGGACGAGTGCTATTTAATTCAAATTCTTTTAATACTTTTCCTTTATATTTGCCTGCAATAATTCTCATATAATTATTATATCATATTTTTGCTAGTTTTGCAATTTATATGCTTCAACTTTGCTATATAATATCTCTAAATTTTTGAGTCAATATTAAAAATCAAGTGTTATTTTTTACCGCAATTCAGTCATAAATTAAGTGTTCTTTCATTCGCTCGACCTTAAAGTTTGTTAAAACTTCGTATTCAATGGTGTTAGTATTCTGGGCTATTTCGGTTGCAGTAATTTTTTTACCTATTGCTTCTCCCAAAACTATTACTTCGTCCCCTACTTTTGCTGATATATTTGTTACATCAATCAAAAACAAATCCATACAAATGTTCCCCACTATGTTCGCATATTGATTGTTAACTATTACCCTTGATTTGTTTGAATTCGCACGCAAATAGCCGTCCGCATAGCCAATGCTAACGCATGCTACACGCATATTTTGACTCGCCATATAGTTTTTTCCATAGCCCACATATTCTCCTTTTTTAACAGGTACAATGTTTAGTATCGTGGCTGTAATTTTCATAACGGGTTTTAGGCTTTTGACAGGCATTTCGCAATAGCCATACATAAATAATCCCAGTCTTACCATATCAAAAGCATATTTTTTGTCGAGTAAACAAGCATTGCTAGCACTAGCGTGAATAATTATATTTTTGTATTTTACACAGGCAATAATATTGCAAAATTTTTGATATTGAATTTCGGTCGAAACTATGTCTGTACTGTTATGAAAATGCGTGTAAACCCCTTGTAGAGTCAAGTGATTGCTACCTTGCAAATACTCAACCGCTTTTTCAAATTTTTCTTTTTTTGAAAAGCCTAGCCTATTCATTCCAGAGTTTACCGCCAAATGCACAAGTGCTGATAAATGCAGGCGTTTTGCAGTTTTTTCAACCTTTTTTAAGTATTCTACACTCGAAACCGACAAACTCACACAATTTTTAATACACCACTCCATTTGCTCGTCCATTACGGGTGCTAAAATAAGTACTGGTTTTGCTGATAAATTCCTTACTTTTTGTGCTTCAAAAAAATCCGCAACACCAAAATAATCAACCAAATCTTTTATGCTATTCACAACATTTTTTATTCCGTGACCGTAGGCATTGGCTTTTACAATAGCACATACTTTTGTCAGTGGAAAAATCTGTTTGAAAAGCAAAATATTGTCCCTGATGTTTTTTGCAGACAAGTAAAAATTGTTTAATGCTTTCGACTCAATTTTAGAAAGATTATTACCACTGTTTGTTTTCATATATTACCTTTTATTGATTATGATTTATCAAAAAAAAGTGTTAAAATATTAAAAAGACATTTGAAATAAAAATTTTTATGTCACAAAAATTGAAGAAAAATTTTTGTAAAATAATTATCAAATTATATTGACAAATACAAAAAAATTATTTATACTAATCAAGTCAATAAAATATGGTCTCTTAGCTCAGTTGGTAGAGCAACTGACTCTTAATCAGTGGGTCCGGGGTTCGAGCCCCCGAGGGACCACCACATTACTAGGTTTATACCTAGTTTTTTTATGTCCTCGTGGGCTCGAACCGTAGGTTCGACACCTGTCGGTGCCAGACCGAAAATTCTTGTTCGCTTCGCTTAAAGATATTTTCTCCCGCTTTGTGCTAAAAACAGTCATTTAGACTGTTTTCTTTACGCAGTCGCCCCAAGGGACCACCACATTACTAGGTTATTATGCCTAGTTTTTTTATACAATCTTCTTAACAATGTTTAATATTTGTTCTAACTCTCCCGACTTTTTGAAGCGGTGGTCTGCACCTTTTATGTAATGTAAATCATAGTCTAAAAAATTGGAGTTGTAAAACTTTTCATTCTTTTTAATATCCACGACATCGTCACAATCGCCTTGAATAATGTCTATATGTTGCGAAAATTTAACATTTGTTAATTGATTATTTTTTAGTGCTTGTAAAAAATTTTTGTCCACTAAAATCTCTTTATTATAGCCTAAATTTACACTATGTGCCAACAATTCATCAAGTGATAATTTATGGTCTGTTAAAATACTATTAACCAAAATTTCGTCCATAAAAATGGCAGGAGAACGCAAAATGATATGGTCAAAACTACAAGTACTGTTTTTTAGATAAGTTAAAAACAAGTATGCACCAAAACTTGTAGCAAAAATCGATATTGGTAGTTTTGAGTACTCATTTTTCGTATTTTCAATTACAATCTTTACATATTCTAAACATTTTTTTAAGTCTAGTTGTTTGTTTGAACAATCTTCTCCGTGGCAATGCAAATCAAATGCAACAACTAATGTTGCGTTCTTTAATTCCTTTGCGACCGCTTTGATAACCGAACTCTCCTTGTCTCCAGCAAAACCGTGAATGGCAACAAGTATATTTTCAACCTTGTTTTTTGGATAAAAACACTTGCAATATATATTCTCTATTTTTTTATATTCAATGTTCATTAGTTTTCCACCTGCCTTTTATAGTGAAATGATATAATATTTTTTTAAGTTTGATTTTTTCATTTGTCAATTCTAATTGTTTTCATTATATCACATTTTAAGTTTTTTCCAATATACAACTAAATCTCAAAAAATACATTTGTTTTTATTTGATAAGTATGATTCTTTTAAGTATAATATTTATATAGGAAGGTAATTATGGAAAACAAAAAACCAAAAATGTATAAAGCATTAAAAATTATTGCTCCAATATCACTCGCTGTTGGAATCTTGCTAATAGTTTTAGCAGTAACCGTTTTTAGAACTCCGTTTGGCGAAATGGACCAACCAAATTTTGTTATTTTGATAATTGGTAGTTTATTTGCGACTTTTTCTATTCCTTTGTTTGTTGTAGGATTTATACCAGAAATTCAAAAAATGCAATTAAAAACAATCCAATATGTACAAAGAGAAAACGCAGATGTTTTAGAAAACATAGCAAACTCACAAGCCGATATTAACAAGCAAGCCGTTCAAAAAACAGCAAATGCAGTAAAAAGTGAGTTAAAAAACTCCAAATATTGCAGTGAATGTGGCAAGCAAATTGACGAGAACTCGAACTTTTGCAACCATTGTGGCAAAAAACAATAATTTATTTATATAAGTAAAAACAAAACCACTATTTTGTAGTGGTTTTTTTAATTTAGTTTCAACAAGAATACTAGTGATAATTTGTAAAACTTGATGCTTATTGTTATAAAATCTATTTTTGATATTTACAATAAGTATAATATTTCCTTGCTGGGTTCAATATTTTGCTTGGTTCAATATTGATTAAAACTAAATATCATTTTTTTTACACAATATTTGCAAAAATCTTTCTGGCGAATTGATATAGTTTTTATACAACATAAACTGCTTTGTTTCGAAATATGCTTTATTTTCTAATCTTCCTGAATTTATCTCGTAAACAGTGGAATTTGGTATAGTAATTAGCAAAGGCGAATGTGTTGCTATAATGAACTGGCACTTTTTTGTTTTAGTCAAATCAATTAGTAGCGTTATTAAAGAAAGTTGTTTTTCTGCTGACAAAGCGGATTCGGGTTCATCTAATATAAACAATCCTTCGTGAAACTTACTTTGAAATAATGACAAAAAAGATTCACCATGAGATTGCTTTTGTAGTGATTTCCCACCATAACCATTAAAAATATCCATACCTGATTCAATAGCCAAATTATCTATATATGAAGCAAAATTTATGAAATTTTCCGCTCTAAAGAAAAAACCTTTATTAGTCTTTTGTCTCCAGGTCAAATGCATTTTGTCCGCCAAATTTACATTATCAAAACAATTATCAGCATTGTAAATATGGTTTTTATTTCCACCTGAAATATTAAAGCCCACATTAAATGCAAGACTTTCTAAAAGCGTACTTTTGCCTGAGCCATTATCGCCCACAAAAAAAGTTATAGGCTTATCAAAAGACACTTCCAAGCCATCACTAAATAAGTCTAAATTAAATGGGAATTTTTTTTCTAAACTCTTTTCAATCTTTAATTTTAATAAGTAATTTGTGTTCATTGTTTACATAATAACACATAAATGCAAAACAAACAATAAAATAACTATCTTACCACTATTGACTTAACCAAAAAAGTGGTGTAAAATTTAATTATGGAATATGAAATTTTATTTGGAAAAGAAGCAGAAAAATTTAGCGAGCAATGTGGAAAAATTTTTGACGACAACAACAAAGATTATATTGTAAACAGAGATGGTATTTTTGACCACAAAAAGTTCAAGTTGCTTGTATTAAATATTGACGGCGAAACCTTGGCTTATCAACTAATCTATATCGGCGGAGATTTTGTAAAGCAAGAAACTTATGATGACGCCTTCAATCAAGGTTTTAAGTACGAAAATGATGCCGTTTACATTTGGGATATGTGCACAAAAAAAGGTTTTGAAAATAAAGGTTATCAACAGGCCTTAATAAAATTTTTAATTGGAAATTACCCAATTAAAAATATATATTCTCTAACCGACATAGACAATAAAAATAGTATGTCTTTACAAGAAAAATTAGGTTTTACATCTATTGGTAATTTTGTTGGTCATCACGGCGAAACTTATGCGGTATTAAAAAAGCCAAAAACAAAAGAAGATATTGATATTTTATCTCATTAAAAGGGTTTTAGATAAACATTAAAATATATTTGAAAGTTATAACTTAATTTGTTAAAATAATAAATAAGAGGTTAATATGAAAAATTTGGAAGTAATAAAAAAAGAAAATGGATTATTTAATATAATAGACAAACAAACGGGCGAAAAAATTAGTGACAAAGATTATAAGCAAGTGGAAATTAAAAAATATGGTATTGTTGCAACTACTCAATTAGAACAAAATACTACTTATGATATTTTTAACAATAGCGGAAAACAAATTTGTTCTTTTAGCCAACAAAACAACGATATTTTTAATCAAAAATTTGATTTTAAGTTTGATAAAAAATACTTTGAAGTTACAAATGAAACTACAATTCTTGACAGCAAGTTCTTGCCTTATAATGCCACTGATTACCCTACTGAAACCAGTCATTTTTACGACTACAATGGCAACAGAATTGCTAGTGGACTATTTCACGAAAAACAGATAATTGAAAGAGGCAAATACTTGATAGTTTGCGGTTTTAGTTCTACTGACAAAGAACAAGAAGAACCACTTTACGCCATTTATGATACCGAAGCACAAAAAACCGTATTTAATAGTGTTGGCGTTGCAACAATTTATAAAAATTCTTTGGATAATATCAATAAATATAACACATTATGTTTCAAAAAACTCTATATGGAAAGTGTAAGAGAAATCGCTAAAAACTTTGTTAATAGATACTTTGAATACAACAAAATTAGTAACTACAAAGATGTGGTACTAAATGATATTGATAAAGCAGTAAAAACTTTTGAAAGTAACATTTCAAATTATAGATTTGCAAAAATTGATAGTAAATTGTTTGATAAACTAAAAGACATTGTTTCCCCTACTCAAAAACAAACAGAACTTTTGAACATATATAGCAAAGTTGATTTAATGCTAAAAGTACTAGACACCCAAGAAGTCATCACTAAAGGTTTTATTCATCAAATTTACAACGAGAAAACAGATGAAATTATACTTGCTGTAAACTACTTTGACGCTGTTGCAAATCAAGAAATAGTTAACAAAGTCATTAACTCATTTAATCCATTGGACTCGCTAATTACAACAGATGAAATAGAATTTAATGTTGAAAAATCTGTAAAAAACCATGAAAAAGATAGTTGGCTCATCAAATACAACTTCAAAAATGGAAAATTTATGTCTAACAGCAAATGCATGGGCAAAATCAATCAATTGGAACTTGCTGTTGTTAACGCTTACAATAGTATGTTTAACAAATCTGTAAAAGTTTTAGATGAAGAAGATGTCGATACATTATAATCACTCTTCTCTACAAAAATGTCTTAATTATTAAGGCATTTTTTATTACAAAAAAAAAATATAATTTAAGCATAAGTTTTATTTTTTTAATAGTAGATTTTATTTATTTTGGGTATTGACAATAAACATAGTGTGTGCTATCATTTTAATATCATTTTTTGATAAAAGGAGAAAAGTTATGGAATTAAACAAAAACACAAATTCTAAACTAGAAAATTTAGTTACTTTTGATAATGGCAATACAATATCTGGCGATAACTACGACTTATTAACAGTAACAAAATATGGAGTTGTTGCAAGACGAAACGAAGGTGGCAAACCATTAAACGAAAACTTCGAGTTTAGATGCGTAAAACTAAATGACCCTGCAAAAAAACTAATTAACATTACAGACGAAATTGGCGAAAATGGTCTAAGAAAAATTGAAGATAATGTTAAATACTACATTGAAAAGAAAAACACATTGAGTGGACTATCTACCGACAGAAATTTTGATATTTTTGACAAAGACGGAAAAATAGTTAAAACAGTTTCTGCAAAAGAATATGGCTATCTTGGTTCTATTGATACTAAAATCAAATTACACAAAAATTATTTTAGTGTATCTTTTGATTATGACAGTTTTGGTTTTGAAGGTCCTCAAATGATTCACGAACAAAGTATTTGTTTTGACTATAACGGCAAAATGATTACAAATGACAAGAAAAATCAATTCATTGTTAAGACAACAGATGTTGCTACTTGGGGCAATGTTAGTGACAACTGTTTGCTCATCTCTAACCTTAACACAATTACAAACAAATTGAGCATTGACAAGCGAAATTCCTTTGTCGCTTTATACAACATCAAAAAAGGCAAAATCGTATTTAACAGCAACGACTTATTTGCAAAAATTAGAGATGCAAAAAATGTTAAGAAAGAAGACTTCACTATCATTCACACAGAAAAATGCTTTGTAACATTTAACTACAAAAAAACTTGCCTTGCTGAAATCAACTTGGCTACTGGAAAAGTTAGTCTTAACAAAAAGTACCTTGATAACCTTTCAAATAACGAAAATAATTCTTTTATCAAATAACAAATTTTTAGATATTAAAAACACTAGGCTATGACAAAATTTAAGCCTAGTTTTTTTATAAAAATCCTAAAAAAATAAAAAAGCACTATTGACTTATGATACATTATGTGCTATCATTTCTCTGCAATTAAGGAGCAAAAATTATGGAAAATGAAAATAGTAAAAACAATTCAAAAACCAGCGAAAAATCTTTTGCAAATAATATAAATAAAGCAATTAGAAATCTCTCACCAAACCAAAAAGAATACAATGTTATTAAATTTGGAGAATTTGCAACAGAAGCCCGTAAGGAAGACGAAAATCAAAAAGGTCATTCTTCAATCGACCTATACAACAAACAAGGAAGATTATTCACATCATTTGAAAACATTGACGGCAAAGATAGTTCTGTAAACTACAATTTTGACTACTACAAAAACTTTGTTATTGTTGATAAAAGCACAAACAATAATGGCAAAAATCAACACAACGAACAATATTTTATCAACTATGACGGCAAAAGAATTACAACTGGTTTGAACGATGAAAAAATCCCTGTTCTATTTAGAGAAAAGAGTGATAAATTTTTAGTTTTAAGCAACTGTGCTGTAATTTGCGATGAAACTAAATGGTTTGCATTGTATTCAACAAAAGAAAATAAAATTGTATTTAACACTAACGATTTGAAAAATGAAATTAAAGACTATATCAATAGTGATAAAACAAAACTATATGTTGATACACAAGACAAAAACACTTTGAGATATAATATTAAAACAACAAAGGGTATCTTTTCTAAAAACTGGCTTGTTAAGGTTGACCTAGTAAATGGCGAAATTTTATTAAATAACGAATATTTGAAAAAACTAAAACGCAAAAACAAAGTCCAAACTATGCACGGAATTAACGAAACATCTACAAACGATAACGATAACGAACTTTCTATGTAATCTATTTTCATTTATATATATAATAATAGGGACTATACCCTATTTTTTTATATTAACAAAATAAAATTATATTAAAAAATTGCAACTACACAATTTTAATTACACATAGTTTGCTTAATTTTGCATTTATGATATACTTTAAGTTAATTAGTAATCTATAATATTTTTTAATAAATGATTTTTATAAAAAATTAAGGAGAAAAAATGAAGTTCAAAAAATACGATAAAAATAGCAGTATTTCCTACACCTTTGGGCAGTTTCCTACTATTGAACTGGTAAAAAGCAAAAAATCGCATCTACTTGCACTAATTTTGCACGAAAAACTAACAATTACCCCAGAGATAGAAAATCTACTTGACTACGCAAGAAAAAATAGTATTGAAATAATAAAGTCCAGCAAACAAATTGAAATTTTGGGCGGAAAAGAAAACTGCTACCTAGCCGGCGTGTTTGAAAAATACGCTGAAAATATCGAAACTGGCAATCATATTGTTTTGGTTAGTCCAAGTGATAGTGGTAATTTAGGCACAATTATTAGAACTATGTTGGGTCGAAACATTAAAAATCTTGCTATTATAAAAAACGGAAAAAACACCGACAACCCACTCGAACTAGCAAAAAATAATACGAGCGTTGACATTTTTAGCCCAAAAGTTATAAGAGCAAGTATGGGGAGTATTTTCAACATTAAAGTACAAATATTTGATAATTTTAGTGACTACGAAAACTCCTTTCCCACAAACAAAAAATATGCTTTTTGTTTGCAGACAAACCAGTATTTAGACACATTTGAGAATATTTTAGCATCTAACTTTTCACTCGTTTTTGGTAACGAGTCAACGGGGCTTCCTGACAGCATAGCAAATAGGTGTGAAAAACTTAAAATTGCACAAACTAATGATATTGATAGTTTTAACCTTGCAATTTCAGTTGGAATGGCAATTTATAATTTTACAAAAAATAATGTTTTGGAGATTAAAAATGAACGAAAATGACTTATTAAAACTTAGCGAATACTTTGACGAAGGTATTTCACTTGGCGACTACACTCCCGAAGAACTTGAAGAAATGCTAGAAATATACAAAACGGACAAAGAAAAATTTAAGCAAAAATATTTTGATTTTTATGATGATGTTAAACACTCATCACTTAAAAAACAAGATTGGTAATTATAAACTTTTTGATAAATATTAAAAAAAAGCAGACATTAGTCTGCATTTTTTAAGGGGTATGGGAAATTTCAGCCTATCGGCCGAAATTGGTCTTGGTAAATTTAATCTTGGTGGTTAATATAAAGTATGCCCAAAGTGTCTTCTCCACAATGGCTACTAATTGTTCCACCTGCTTTTGTTTCATAAATCTTTTTGAAACCTGCATTTTCTAGTGCGTCCCTAGCATTCTTAACCATTTCTGGCGAAGCGGTAGTGTAAGTAATAAACGCAACATCTTTGTCTGGTGTGTTAAATTCCTTTAAGGTATCTTCACAGTAATTTTTTACTACTTTTTCCATTGTTCCACGATATTTATGGTGCGAACCCATTTTGCCATTTTTAACAATAATTTGTGGTTTGATACCAAGCAAGTTTGCACCAAACAATGCCAAACTACTGCATCTTCCACCTTTGTATAAGTAATTGAGTTTTTTTAATACAAAACTTGCTTGAACGAATGGTACTTTTTCGTTACACTTTGCAACAATATTTTCTATCTTCTCTCCACTATCCGCCAGTTTTTTTGCGTAAATAGCAAGTAAAGCGATACCTGTTGAAAGTGAGTTTGTATCAACAACATAAACATTCTTAAAGTTTTGGCTAGACCTTTGTGCATTTGAATAGGCGCAACTAAAACCACTACCTATTGAAAAATGAATGATTGCATCATAAGTATTTAGAAGTGAAGCAAAATGTTCGTTAAACTGTTCTTCGTTAACCGCACTTGTCTTTGGTAAAATTTTATTTTTTTCTACAAATTCAAAAATTTCTTTAGAATCTGTTTCCCCATCTAGTTTTACTTCGTTTCCAAGTAAAATTGTAAAAGGAACAGTATGAATATCATATTCTGCTAATAATTCTTTTGGCAAATCAATAGTACTTTCTGCCGAAATTCCAATTTTCATAAATAATCTCCTTAAACCTTTTTATTATTATAAGATTTACAATACTTAATATAGACATTTTTTCAAAAAAAAGCAATATAATCTTGCTTATTAGTTAGTAGAGTCGAATTTTGTAAATTCTACTCATAGTAGATAAAGCGACAATTCGGCATAAAAACCCACTTTTTATTTGATTTTTATAAATATATATGATATATATATTATATGGAAAATATAGAAAATTTCAAAAAAATAGTGGCAAATAATCTTGTTAAGTACCGCAAAGGTGCAAATTTAACACAAATTGAACTTGCCGAAAAACTTAATTATTCCGACAAAGCAGTTAGCAAATGGGAGCGTGGCGAAAATGTGCCTGATGCTTATGTATTAAAATTGCTTGCCGAGTTATATGGAATTAGCATAGATGACTTTTTTGCTGATGGCAAGCAAAAAAATGAAAAATTACCGTTTTCACTTAAAAGAGCATTCAAAAATAAGCATGTTATTATTACTCTACTATCTGCTGGGCTAGTGTGGTTACTAGCATCAATCGCATTTGTTATTTTGGAGTTTACTAAACTAAATAACTATTCTTATCTTGCTTTTATTTATGCTATTCCAGTTTCCAGCATAGTTTGTTTAGTACTCAGCAGTATTTGGGCAAAAAAATGGGTAAGCGGAATATTTGCCACAATTACCATTTGGACAATATTTTTATCAATCTTTTTATCTATTCAAGTAAATAACTTATGGCTAATATTTATCATCGCCATCCCAATTCAAATACTAGTTATCTTATGGTATTTCCTAATCAAGGAAAACAAAAAAATAAAATGGCATTTAAGATGGACAAAAAAGCCAAAAAAACAAGAATTAGACATTGCTTCGTCTACTCCAAATGAGTCAACAAATTTAGAAGAAACAGAAAAGCAAAACATAGAAAGCCAATAGATATTTTGAAAAATAAGTATGTTTTTTATCTTCATAATTAAAATGCTTAATACAAATAAAAAATGCCTTTAACGGCATTTTTTTACTCATATTTTGTATAGTCTTGCTTATTGCAAAGTATAAACTTTCCTTTTGTGAGCCAAGGCGAAATCAAAAGCCAAATACCAGCAATAAATACTAAAATGTAAATTATTATTGAGCCAGCGTTAAATCCGCCAAAAATTGCTTCTACCAAGTTCCAGTTGAAAATTCCAACAAGTCCCCAGTTAAGTGCTCCACAAAGGACCAAAATATAAGCGATAATGTTTGCTATAATCATACTCATATCTCCTTCAATATTAGTTTGTGCAGTAAAAATGGCGATATACACTTTTTAAGATTTCGCCATTGTTAAAAATTGCTAGTTATAATCTTACAAATTTTAGGTTTTATTAAATATAATTTTTTAGGTTTTTGGTGCTATGGAGTGGTACTTTTGTTAAATTATGTTGTGTTTTTATACTTAAAACTTTAATCTTTCAAAAAAAACAGGTCAATTATGTGTTTTATGATGTTATAGCAATTTATTTATTAGAAAAAAGCATTAAAATTTGAAGTCTGGGTCAGTATTATCAAAATCTGGAATAAACTCACAAGTCGAACTATCAAGTTCTTGTGCAAAGCCATTTTCAAAACCTAATTCTACTATATGAGATAAAACTTTTTCATAATCTTTCTTTTTTACTTTTCGTTTGAGAATTTTATGTGTTTTCGCCTTAAAATATGGCGTATATTGACTCATTACGCTAATGATTGTATCTTTGCCTAAATTTTCATAAATCCAGTTAAAAACACTAATACTGTCGGTATAATGAGTTGGCAAAACCATATGTCTAATGATGATACCTTTTTTCATAATTCCGTCTTCAATAATGTCTTTGGGCTGATTTTTTCGCATTTCCAAAATCGCCTTTGTGGTAACATCAAAGTAATCAGTGCAACACGAATATTCCGTTGACAAAAACCTGCTAAAATACTTTAAGTCGGTCAAATAGATGTCCACATAATTTTTCAATTTTTTAATTGTCTCCACACTTTCATAACCGCTTGTGTTCCAAACTATTGGCACTGCTGGTTTGTACAAATCAAGTGCTTTTATAATCTGCTCGGTAAAATGTGTTGGAGTTACTAAATTTATGTTATGCACACCTTTTGCTTCAAGTTGCTTAAAAATGTCAACTAAACCTTCAATTGTGACTTCTTTTCCCTGCCCAAGCGAACTAATTTGATAATTTTGACAATAAATACACTTTAAGTTACAGCCACTAAAAAATATAGCACCACTGCCATTTGTTCCACTAATAATCGGCTCTTCCCAGTTATGCACCATAACTTTTGCTATTTTTAATTTATCACTTTGTCCACAAAATCCAGTCTTAACTGTTCTATCAACCAGACAGCCTCTTGGACAAATATTGCATTTTTCCATACCTAAATTATACACCTTTATTACAGCAAAACAAAACATTCATAATCATAAAAAAGGCAAAAAATAATGCAAAAAATTTTGTCTTTCCCCTTGAAAAAATCTTCAACACGATATATAATATTATCGAGAAAAATCAAAGGAGAAAAAACAATGACATTAAAAGAATTTTTAGCACAGTACTGGTGGTGTTTTGTTATTTTAGCAGTTATTGTTTCAGCGGTTATCGTTGCAATGGTGATAGGCAAAAACAAGGTTAAACAAGAGAAAGCAGAAAAACAAAACTCTCAACTTGATAGTGACGAAAAACAAGATGTTGCTAACAAAGATGACAAAAAAGTCGAAGTTGAAAATAATAAAAAGTTAGAACAAAAAAAAGATGCTAACACAGTTACAACTGAACAAACTGATAGTAAATCAACAGAAGTTAGTGACGATAACAAATCTAAAACAGCAAAAAAACAATCAAATAAACAAAAGGCTGTTAAAAAAACAAGCAACGAAAATGAAAATCAAGCAGATAGCAAAAGCAAGACAAATGATAGCAAACAATCAAAAATAGCTGATGAAGTAAAAGAAAACAAAGACACACAAACTGATGAAAAAACAAGTAAAACAGAAAAAATAGTTAGTAAAAAACAATCAAATGAAAAGGTAGAAAATAAAACAGAAGCAAAGGAAGAAAATGCTATGAAAACTCAAAAGAAAGAAGAAGTTAAAGAAGATAAAAAGGCTACAACACAAAAAGTAGTTGAAGATAATCAAACAGACAAAAAAGAAAGAAAACAAAGATATATGGTTGTTTATGACAAAGAAAACAAGGACTGGGTTGTTAGAAAAACCGACAGCGAAAGGGCAAGCAAAAGATGTAAAACAAAAGCCGAAGCACTTGAAGTTGTTACAAGATTAAGTGAAAATCAAGAACTATCAGTATCTGTTAAGAAGAAAGACGGAAAATTCCAAAAACAAAGATAAACAAAAAGGCATTAAATAAAATGCCTTTTTTTATGCTCTATTAAAAATTTTGTAAATATAAGAATAAAAATTTTTGTTTCTATTATTAAATATAATAATTAAATAAAGATAATTATATAAATATCAACTGCTTCTTTATTTCAAACAAAATGGGTTTTTTATACATTAAAGCAATTTTATTATAAAAATCAACTACAATTTATTTCAAAAACATAAAAAATAGGAAGATAAACTTCCTATTTTTTTGTTAATTGCTTGTTACAAATCCACCTGTCATTGTCTTTTTAACAAGAACATTCCAAGTAAGATTATCACTTAAAGTTTGAGTATCTCTAATCAATGTAGGAGTTTCTGCTGTTCCAACATAACCAGTATGTTTAGAAGGAGCAGTTACTGTTATCATATATTGACTAGGTACTAATCCCTTAATTGTGATTGTTGCTGTGCCATTTGCTTGAACTGTTACTGCATAAGTGTAAACTTTCTTGTTTGTCAAGTCGTAAACATTTACCGCAATCTTTGTTCCAGATGTACAACCGCTATCAAACTTGATATTGATTGTAATTACGCCACTTGATTTCCATTGAGCATATAGAGTAATTGTACTATTTTCTGTAATACTAAATTGCTTATTGCCTGCTGGAATTAAGTCGCCAGCATTATCTTGCTTCCAACCAAGGAATGTATAACCAGTTGCGCTTGTTGATTTGATATTAACCGTAACGGTTACTGTTGACTTGCTTGCCAAGTTGTAACTTAACGATTGAGTACCAGATGCTGTTGAAGCACTAACTGCACTTCCGTGACCGTTTGCATTATAGTTAACTGTTTGAGTTATTGTTCTTGTCCATACTGCGTAGAATGTAGGGCTTGCACTTGAAGATGATACAGTTGTTGAAGATGTACCCTTTGCAGTAGTAACTGTATAGTTATTACTTGTAGAGTATCCAGCAAATGTATATCCGCTGAGTGTTGGATTTGCTTTTGAGTAACTTTGACTAGCACTTGCGTCAACCTTGTAGTTTACTGTTGCTGATGGAGATGATGAAGAAGTGTCATAGAACTTCCATGTCTTGCTCCATACTGCATACCAAGATTTGTTTCCTTGACAAGTTTGATTTCCTGTTGTCCATTCCGCAGTGTTATCTGCTGTTGTAGACCAACCAACAAAATTAAATCCTGTCTTTGTTGGAGTATCTGGCATTGAGTAACTAGCATCATACTTAACAGTAACTGTCTTGTATGCTGTTGTTGCACTTGTTGAGTAGTAAGTGATAGTTTGGTCATTTGCGTTCCATCTTGCATACCAAGTAGCATTTGTTGTACCTGTAAAGTTATTTACAAGTGCGTTGCTTGCATTAACCATTTGAGTACCATTTGTAGTTGCTGTGTAGTAACCAGCAAATGTGTAACCTTCTTTGGTTGATGTTGGAATGGTTGCTGTTGTCGAACCCATACTATCTGTATAGAATGTCTTTGTTCCATATTCTGGATAGATTGTTGCTGTTCCAGATAGCGAGCCAGTATTAGCATTGAATGTAATTGCTGGACGATAGATATCAACTGTAATTCCACTAGGTTGTGTGAATGTATAGTTTTCGCTCTTTGTTCCAGAAATTGTAATCGATGTTGTTACTGCTTTTGCTTTTCCAGATGTTGATGTAGCGACTGTACCATTACCAAGAGTAAATGTTACATAGCCTGCATCACCTGAAGCAACATTGTGCAATGTTCCACCTTGAAGTGTTACAGTTTTTGTTCCATTGTTAACTCTATTAACGGCTGTTACATCAGTAATAGTTAATGCTCTTGGAGTAACTGTTAATGTTCCGTCTACTGGTGTAACTGTATAGTTAGAAGTTACATCAGTACCGCTTGCATTTTTGATTACTACACTTGGAGTATTAGTTACAGAACCAACTTCTGTAATGCTTCCGCTTGCTGAATAAGTTGCTTTATCGCCACTTGCAAGTGTTCCAGATGTTAAGGTAGTTGCCATTGTATGTGCAGTATTATCATAAACCCAAGAATTTGTTCCAGCAGTAATTGTAATTGCACGAGCAGTTACTGTTACTGAAATTGTAACACTGCTTGCTTTCCAGTTTGTTCCTGCTTCTTGGCTTACTGTAATAGTTGCACTGCCAACTTTGTTTGCTTTTACTGTAACAACTTTATTGCTAATAGTTGCACTTGCAATATCTGCATGGTTACTTGATACTGTTAATGCACCATCGCTGTTTGTTGTAACAGTAGATGTTCCAGTTTCTCCATAAACAATACTTAATGTTTTATTATTTACAGAAATTGTTGGAGCAATTTTATTGATTGTAAGTTTTGCACTCTTATTGTCTATTGCAGTGTGGTTACCATCTACTACAAGTCTTGCGTAGATTGTGTAAGTTCCTGCATTTGTCTTTGTTGGAGCGTCATCTGTCCAAGTACTATTGTCAAGTGAGTATTGAATTGTTCCGCCTACAACATTTGTTGCAACAATTGAGTGTGCTTTTCCGTCATAGTCAACGGTTTCATCTGTAAATGTGAATGAACCTGCAACTTTTCCTACTGTCAATGTGCCATTTGCACCAATGAAATCGTAGTTTGTTGCACTCATTTTAGATACATTAACTGTAATTGGGTATGTTCCAACAGCACTATTTTTTGTATAAGTACTTGTTAGTGTTGGAACGCCTGTGATTACAGAGGCTGTATCTGTTCCCTTGTAACCAGTAATTGTATAAGTGTATGTTGGAGCATCAGCACCATAATTAACATTTAGATTATCTGCTTTAACAGTTAATTTTGCCTTGCCGATAGTAAATGTAAATGTCTTATTAGTAGTTGTTCCGTCATTCCACTCATAGTTTGCACTGTCTTTCAAACTTACTGTTACTGTTTGACTGCCTGCATCTTTTCTTGTATTACCTGTAATGTTAGCTTTCGAACTAATGCTTGACCAGTTGCTTGGTAAATATGTTTGTGCTGAACCATTATAAGTAAATGTTGTTGTATTTGCTGTTGGTACTGCTACTTGTGCTTTGGTTATTTTCCAAGTTGCTGTGCCCTTTGAACCCTTATAGTTTCCAGAAGTAATTTCTACTGTAACTGTATAAGAACCAACATTTGTACCTTTTAGGCTTCCAGTTGGAGTATAAGCAGTTGTTTCTGTTCCAGCAACTGTTACTTTTGTAACATTTACTGATTGTTCAATGCCATTGTAAACCAACGATGTAGCACTTAATGTTACCACAACACTTGCACTAGTGTTAGCGTTAATTGTAAAGTTAACCTTTGTGCTAGAAAGAACTAATGTGTAGTTGCTTGCTAGGAATGGTGCATTGTCTACAAGTTGTAATGTGCCAATAGTAATTTCGTAAGGTCCAACATTTTCACCAGTTTTTCTTGCAAGTTTTCCAGTGAAGTTTGGTGTTTCTCCGCTTACTTCACCACTATATGTGTAAGTAAGGGTTGGGTCAGTTTGACCATAAATCTTTGATTGGTTAGCTTTTGGAGTAACTGTCAATGTTCTTGCTGTTACTGTTAATTTGCCATGTGCCCTAGATATTTCGTAGTTTGAAGTTACATCTGTTGTGCCACTCTTAATTGTAACAGTATTTAATTTGTTATCAACTGAGCCAACATTTGTAATTGTTCCTGTAATACCAAATGATGCTGTGTGTCCATCTACCAATGCTCCTGATGTTAATTTTGCATCTGCATTTGTTAATGCTGTTCCATCATAAGTTTTACTTGAACTATTTGCTGTATATCCAACCGCTTTTTTACCAATTGTCCAGGTTACATTTTTTGCTGTTGTTGAGCCATCACTCCAAGCATAGTTTGATGTTGGTGTGAATGTTGCTGTGTAATCGCCAGCATTTGTACCACTTCTTACACCACCGATAGTTAATTTTGTGCTATCGTAGTTGTTCCAAGATGGAGATTGACTTGCGCCATTATAAGTTAATGTTCCGCTTTGACTTGGCAATACTGCTGTTTTTGCTCTTTCAACTGTAACATTTACTGTCTTATTTGCTGGTGCAGAATAGTTAGTGCTTGTTGGAACAAACTTAACTGTAATTGTTCCTGTACCTGCTTTAATACCATTGATTGTAAATGTATAAGGTGTATTTGCTGTTGCATTTGTTGTATAGCCACCTTCCACTGTTACAACACTTGTACTATTTGAAGTAATAGTGAATGTACCAGCAACGCTTGCCTTGTAACTTACTGTTGCTGTTGAACCATAAGTTACTGTTTTGTTTTCTTCAACTGTAAGAATAACTGTTGCCTGACCAATTGACCAGTCTTGACTTAATCCACTTTCTGGAAGTTTGTAGTTAGCAGATTTTGTTCCACTCAATCCACTAATGGTTGAAGTGTAACTTCCCTCATTTGTTGCTTTTGTTGTTCCTGTATAAGTAAAGCTTACTGCGTCACTGTTTACTAGGTTGCCAATTGTTGCAACAACGCTATGTTCATTTCCATCATAAGTAAATGTAACTGTGCTTGGCCAAGTAACTGTAACTTGTCTTTGACTTACTGTTAATGTACCTTTTACATAAGTGAATGTGTAGTTAGAAGCTTCTGCTCCGCTTGCTGTAATATCAAATTTTCCACTACCAATATCTTGGTATCTTGCATAACTGCAAGCTAGTGTAGGTTTTGTTGTTACAACAGAATCAGTTTCGCCATTTACAAATCCAGTAATTGTATAAGTGTAAGATGGTAATGCATCGCCATATACAACCGATTTACTTGCCACTGTAACTGTAAGTTCTGCTTGGTTAATTGTAAAGTTTGTTGACTTTGTACCAGAGTAGTTTGTCTTACCTGTAACTGTTGCAGTTGCTGTTCCAGCATTTGTGTTTTTTGAGTAACTTGCTGTATAGCCATCTGTTGTTGCTACTGTTACAGTTGTTTTAGCCTTGTAACTTGATGCTGTATAAATACTATCTTTTACCGTAATGGCTGGTGTATTTGCCTTGCCACTGTAAGTATAAGAAGTTGTACCAAGTGTCATAGTTGCACTAGCAATACTACGAGTACCTGTACTTGCAACAGTAAATGTTATTGTCTTGTCAGCATAGTTTGCAAGTTGTGCTGTAATTGTGATTGTAATTTGACTAGCAGTTGTTTGTGCTTTTGTTGCTACAACATATAATGTTGAGCCATCAATTTTTGCAAACACATAAGAATCTCCACCTGTTGAGTAAGAAATGCTTAATGTTGCACCTTCTGTTTTTGTAATAGTTGCTGAAACCATATCACCATAAGCCATTGCTGTTGTGCTTGTGCTTGAAAGTGTTAAGGTTTGAGTACTATTGCTAATTGTAAAGTTACCAGCACTACTAATTGCGTAGTTGCTTGCTTTACCTGTTCCATTAGCGAGTGCAAGTGTAAAGCCGTTTGATGTTGCTCCATAAGTATATATGCCAACATTTTTAGAAGTTGGAGTGTAAGTCAAGTTTAATGTTTCACTCTTAACTCCTGTCGAATAGCCATTTCTAGCATAAGTTGTTGTACCATTGTAGGTTGCAGAATATGCTGAAATCGCCAATTGTTTTTGAGTAATTTGAATTGTTGTACTTCCAGATATAGCTTTATGGTTGCTTGCAACAATGTAATAGTAAATAGTAGTTTGTGCTGTAACATCTTTATAAGTTGGGTTTGTTGTAGAACCAACAGTGCTGTAATTGCTACTTGTTAATTCTGTTCCTGCCTTATAGTAGATTGTTGCAGTTTGGTTAGCAACTGTTGTTGCAGTTACTGTTACCGAATGACTATCGCCATCATATTGTGCTTGATATTTTTGTGCTTTTACTGTGATTGTTGCAGGAGTAATAGCACCTGTTGTTGTAACACTTGTACTGAACGAGTAGTTGTTAATCTTTGTTCCTGAACCACTTACTGTAACATTAACTGTCTTACCTGTTCCAACATTTGCATCGGCATAAGATGATGCGGTAACTGTTAGGACAGCATTTCCTTTATCGCCTGAAACTGTATTTAAGGCATTTAGATATGCTGTGATAGTTTGGTTAACCTTTGTGCTACCATCGTATACTTTTGTAATTGTTGAACTTGGAGTTAATGAAATTGTGCTTGACATTCTCTTAACTGCATCTGTTGAATTACTGTAAATTGTTCCAGAATAGTTACCTGTTCCAATAATTGCAAGACGCAAGTATTTTCCAGCAACGACATTTGTTCCTACTCTTGAAGAAGTAATCATAAAGTCTGCTGTAGTTGCATTGCTTGCATTGTTTGTCCAAGTTGTCTTATCACTAGACCATTGCCATTGATATGAGAATGTTTCAGCACTTTCACCCTTTGTGTATGTTCCAGTATAAGTTGAACCATAAGTTACATCTGTTGGGATTGTAACTGTTCCGCTAATTGCTTTGTTTGTAATCTTACCATTAACTACGCAAGTATTACCATTTGTAGCAAATGCGTAATTTTTTGTATCACTCAATGTTGCAGTAATAGTAACTTCTCTTGTACCAACTGCACTGCTTGCATATTGTGCTGTTACGCTAACAGTTGGAACTTTTCCTGTTGCTGTTACTGTGTAGTGAGTATCTAATGTAACTGTTGCATTTGTATTTCCATCATAAATTTTTGTTACATATTCTGGACTTGTTGCACTTGTTGCAAAGTTGCCTTTTGCATTGATTGTTACAATAGATTTTGTAATGTTCCATTTTGCTGTTCCTTTTGAACCAGCATAATTTCCACTACTAATTGTAACTGTTACTGTGTACTCTTGAACATTTGTACCTGTGTTACCAGAAACTGTGTAAGAGCCACTTGCAATAGATACGCCGTCTGCTGTTACTCCGCTAACTGTTACTGTTTGGCTTTCACCATTATAAACTAATGATGTTGAACTCAAATTAAACGCTACGGTTGCATTTGTTTTAGCAGTAATTGTACCAGTAGTTGTTGTTTTTAATTGACAATTATAGTTGCCAACACCTGCACCACTTACTGTGAAATTAACTGTTACTGTCTTACCTGTTCCAACATTTGCATTGTCGTAAGTTGCAGAACTGAATGTGTAAGTAACTGTATCGCCAGAAACTACACCTTCGAGTGTTGCTGTAAATGTTTGTTTTACGCTAGTTGTTGTATCGTAAACCTTTGTTACAGTTGCACTTGGAGTTACTGATTTAATAGTTACTGATTTTTTAGTAATGCTAAATGTTTGTGTTGCGTTTGTAAATGTGTAGTTAGAATAACTTGCTGTTGCTGTATAGTTACTACCAGCATTCTTTTGTTCGCCACTAACATTTGCTGTTATTGTTGTACCATCAACACCTGTGAAGGTTGCTGTTGGTTTGTGATTATGTCCATCATAAACGAATGTTGTATTTGTCCAAGTTAGAGTTACTGACTTAGATGTAATTTTTCCGTTTAATGTACAAGTAGATGTTCCTAATTGATAGTTATCGGTATCTTTGATTGCCAAAGTTACTGTAACATTAGGAGTTCCAACATTAGCATTTGCATAAACTGCACTAATTGTGAAGTGAGTATTTAATGTTGCACCTGCACCATTAGAAGTAACAGTGTAATGTGTATCTCTCGCTACTGTTGCAGTTGTATTTCCATCGTATGTTTTTGAAACATATTCTTTACTACTTGCAGTTGTTAAGTAGTTACCTTTTCCTGCAATTGTCAATGTAGCCTTTGCAATTCTACCATTGATATTGCATTTGTTTCCGCCCGATGTAAATTCAAAGTTGTTTGTATCTGCTAATGTTGCAGTGATTGTAATAACTCTATCGCCTGCCGTTGCACTAGCATAAACACTTGAAATTGTAACCGAAGCAGTTGCACCTGTTGATGTAACGCTATAATGTGTTCCAAGCGTGATTGCCTTTGTAACATTTGCGTTGCCATCGTAGATTTTATCAACATAAGCTTTTGTGCTTGCATTTGTTGCATAATTACCTACCGCAGAAATTGTAACTTTTGCTTTTGTGATTGTCCAAGTTTGAGAACCAGTAGAGCCTGCATAGTTACCTTTACCTGTAACAGTAATTGTATATGTTCCTGCATTTGTCTTTGTTGTATCGCCACTAACTGTGTAATCAGTGTCTTTTGCAAGAGTTGTTGAACCATCTTTTACTGTAACTGTTGGTGTTTTTGCATTGCCGTCATAAACATAAGATGTTTCTACCAATGTTATAGCAAAGTTTGTTTCCTTTGCATTGATTACCAATTTACCAGTTGCATAAGTAATATCATAGTTTGCTGTGGTTGTAGTAGTTCCATCGCTAGACTTAATTACTGCACCACTTGGTGTGATTGTACCATTTGTTGTAACACTTGATGTGCTTGGTGTTAATGTAATCGAAGTTAATTTTTCACTATTAACCAAACCAGTTACATTAACTTGTGCTACTCCTGTTGTGATGCTTGTACCATAAGTAATTGTTTGAGCATTGGCTGTAATTGTTGCTTTTGCCTTTGCAATACTCCAAGATACTGTAACATCTGCTGTTGTGTCATCTTTCCACTTGTGGTTGCCGTCTAGTGTAAATACTGCACTATAATTGCCAGCATTTGTTCCAGAAACATTACCACTCTTAATTGTATAGCCTACACCTGTTGAATAAGTTACACCTGTTTGGCTAACGCCAGTATAAACTAATCCAGTCTTTGCAGTAGGTTTTGCTACTCCAAGTTTTGTGATTGTTAATGTACCATTAAGTGGTGTAATAGAATAGTTTGCTGAAACATCTGTACCACTAGCATTCTTAATAGTAACACTATTTAATGTATTTGTTACCGAACCAACATTTGTTATTGTTCCAGTAATACTGAATGTTGCTGTATCACCGCTAACAAGTGAACCACTTGTTAATTTTGCACTTTGTTTTGTCAACGCAGTGCCATCATAAACCTTGCTATCAGAATCTGCTGTAAATGTTACTGCACGAGCAGAAACTGTGCTTGATGTTACTGCTGAAACTGTATTTGTTGTGTAATTTGCTTTTGTCATTGTAACAACAACATAAATATATTTATCAACTAAACCTGTTCCAATTTTGTAAGTAGAACCTGTTGCTCCACTAATTTGTGTGCCACCCGATGTACTCTTTGTAGTATTTGAGTACCACTTGTATGTTAAAGTTGCACTATTTGTATTTGTAACATTTGCTGTTAATGTTTCACCATAAGTTACTGTCCCAGAAATTGTAACACTACCACTTAAAGTTGCATTTGTAATTTTTAGAACTGCACTCTTTGGTGCTACATCGTTGTGGTTTGCATTACCAGTAAGTTTTGCCCATATTGTGTATTCACCAACATTTGTATAAGTTGGAGCAGTTTCACTATATGTGCCATCTTTACTTGTAGAATATGTTACTGTACCACCTACTACGTTAGTTGCTGTAATTGTTTTTGCACTACCATTGTATACTTCACTCTTGTCAGCAAAAGTAAATGAACCATCTGCCTTGCCGATTGTGAATGATTTGGTTGTATTTGTTAATGTATAGTTTTCTTTCTTTGCTTGTCCGCCTGCTACTGAACCAATAACTACTGATGCTGTATATGAACCAGCGTTCGTTGTTTCTGTAACTGTTGTTGAACCATTCTTGTATGTAACAGTCAAGTTGATTGTTTCACCTGTAACCCCGCTTGATACACTTGCACTTGGTCTTTGATTATTACCATTGTATGTGTAACTTGCTGTGCCAGTTGGATTCCATACAACTGCTACTGATTTTGGACTCATTGTCCAAGTAATTGTCTTTTTAGCAGTAGTTCCATCGCTCCAAGCATAGTTTGCTTTTGGCTCTGCGTCTGCTGTATATGTTTGAGCATTTATTCCAGATACTGAACCTGTTAATATTACATTTGTACCCGTAACGGCTGTTTGACTAACACCATTATATGTCTTGTTTGCAAAAGTATAAGATGCTGTCTTTGCTCTATTGATTGTAATAGTAGCACTACCTGTAACAGGTGCATAGTTTGTAGCAGTGATTTGGAAGTAAACTGTCTTGCTATCAGCCACATTTGTTGCTGTTGGGCTTGATGTCATGTTATATGTTCCACTCGATGTGCCATACTTAACTGTTGCACCGCTTGATGGTGTTGTTACTGTAACTACAATTCCGTGAGCATTTCCGTCATAAGTTACTTCCACATTTGGTGCTGTAAATTGAATTGCTGCCGCACCAACTGCGATTGTATTTGAGTTAATTGTTGCAATCTTGCAAGTTGTTGTTCTTGCTGCGGTAACTTTAATTGTTGTGCTTCCGCTAGAAGCCACAGCTGTAATCGTTGTTCCGCTGATTGTGACTATATTTGTATTATTTGATGCGTAACTCAACGCACCTGCTGTACCGCCATTTCCATTAACACTTGCTGCTATTGTTGTAGTAGCATTGTATTGAATTGAACTAGCTGGTTGAGTTGTGATTGTAATTGTTTGAGTATATTTTTGAACTGTAATTGTAATAGTTTTGCTTGCAGAATTATAGTTGTCATTTCCTGCTGCGGTAACTGTTACTGTTACTGTTCCGTCATTATCATTGCTTGCTGATAGAACGCCTACTGTCAATTTGCTTCCGCTCATTGAACTTGTTGCGGCTCCATCGCTTGCGATTGCATAAGACACTGTTCCTTGTGCATTGCTTACTAGTGTAGCCAAGTCTATTGTTGAGTTAACTTTTACAGTTTGAGTTGCTGTAACTGTTAATGGATTACCAATCTTGCCAATGGTTACGGTTGTAGTACCTGTAAAGTCATTGTAGTTTGCCATTCCACTCAACTTGTAATAAACAGTCGTTGTTCCTGCATTTGTTCTGCTTGGTTTCAAGTTAGAAGCACTATTAACTGTTACACTGATTGTATTTCCATAACTTGTGCTAGAACCAGAAACTACTGTCATTGCAACTTTTGGTGTGATTGTTGCAAAGTGTTCGCTACCATTGTAATTACCCGAATATGCTGTGATTGTAGCCACTGTTGATACATCAGTAATAGTTGCTTTGTTGATTTTTGAAGCAACACTACCATTTTTAGCATTATAGTTTGTATTTCCTACACAATAGTAATAAACAGTATAATCGCCAGCATTTGTTGCTGTTGGAATGCTATTTTTTGTGCCTGCTGTTGAATAGTTGCTTGAAGTTAATTCTGTTGATGTTGAATAGTAAACATCTCCTTGTGCATTGCTTACTGTTGCTAACGCTTGTGCTGAACCATTGTAAGTTTTTGTAACACCTTTAACACTAATTGGGTTATTAGTTTTACCAATAGTTAAAGTATATGTTGCTTTTGCTTCGTTGTAGTTTGTTGTTGCAGCACCTTTCACTGTTACGACTACTTTTGTTCCAGCTGAAAGTGTATTCAATTTAGAAATTGTTACTGTTCCGCTACTAATTGCTACTTCTGCTGTTGAATTATCATCTGTAACTGTTAGTGTTGGGTTTGTTGTTGAACTTGCTGTAAATGTTTTACTTGCTGTTCCGTATGTAACACTTCCTGTTGTAGCACTCAATGTAATACTACCATTTGCTTTTGCGATACTTACATCAACATTTCCGCTTGACGATTGATATGAACCACTTTCTACAACATAATAGTAAACTTTGTACGAACCAGCATTTGTTCCTGTTGGAATTGTTGTTGATTGTGTACTTTGTGCGTCTGCTAATGATGTGAGTGAGTAGTATATTGTCAAACTATTTGGATTTGTTACTGTAACTAATGCTTGTGCTGAACCTGTATAGGTTAAGCCTGTTTTTGCTTTTACTTCAACGCCGTTTGAAGATTTAGCATTCCATTTTGCATACAATGTTGTTGATGCTCCATTTGCTCCTAAATCTGGCATTGTTGTCCAAGTAACTTTGTTTGTCAATGCACTTTCTGTGTACCAGCCAGCAAATGTGTTGTTTGCCTTTGTTGGAGATGGAAGTGTAATTGATGCACCATAGTTTGCTGTAATTGCTGTGCAACTTGAGCCACCATTTGAGTTGAAGTTGATTGTGTATTTTTCAATTTCCCAAACGGCTGTATATACTCTATTACCTGTTGAACCCTTTGGAATACTTGTAACTGTACCATTTGTTGATACATAGAAATTACCACTGTGGTTGTTATGGTTCATAAGAGAAACATATTCATTTGCAGTTGTAGTATGGCTAATGTTATTTGATAGGCTAGACGAATATACACCAGCTGATGTAAATCTTCTTGTTCTCCAATCTGTTGATACACTTGCTGTTAATGAGTAAGTTTTTCCGCTTTGCAAGAATAATAATTGAGAGTATTTTGAATTTGTATATGTAGCATTATCTTCTACATAACCAGTACTCATATTTAAGAAGCCATCATTCATAGTTCCAGAATTGATAACTTCTGTCCAACCCTTAAATGTATAGCCTGTTTTTGTTGGTGTTGGCAATGTGATTGCATTACTATCAATATTATATGATGTTGCTGCACCACTTGCGTTTGTACCACCACCTAGATTATAAGTGATTGAGTAAGTATCTTTTGTCCAAACTGCGTAAAGAGTTACTGTTGCACCATTTGTTGATGACAAGTTTGTAACTGATGCTTTATCGTTATAAGCTTTTGAACCTGTTGAACTTGTTGCCCAACCAGTAAATGTATAACCAGGTCTGATAAATGCTCCCCTAGACAAAGTTGTTGCTTTGTCATAAGTTGCAGATATTGTAGCCATAGCACCATTTGTTGCTCCATTGCCGTTAAATGCAATCTCATAGCTATTTGCTGTCTTTGATGCACTTGCATTTACTGTATATGTTCCTTTTTCAGTGAACTGGTGAGCACTACTTGTTTGTGTTGTATCAGTAAACCAACCACTATATGCAGTAAATTGTACTGTATATCCAGTGAATGATTTTAATTCAGCCTTAAAGTAGTAATTTGTATTTGCTTGTGCCGTGAAACCAGTTGTTGTAAGTTCGGTTGTTATTGAATTTGCACTTGTTCCATAGTAAATTTTAGAAATATTGTCACCAATAGTACCTAATTTAATTGTTGCAGTATTTAATGTTGCACTTGCTGTAATAGTAACATTAGCGTCTCCCATTGAATATGGGCTTGTTACAGATGTTGAACCTACTTTGTAAGTAACATTTGAATATCCTGCACTTGCTGTTGCAGAGAATGGAACGCTTGCCCCATATCTTACAACATAACTTTGACCAGACGAACTAACTAATCCATTTGCAGTTGTCAAACTAGATGTAAATGTGCTAATACCAGTTCCCTTTGTCAATGTTAGTGTATGAGTGTTTCTGTTGTAGTAAATTTTTACTACTGTTGAACTATCAGCTGCAATAGTTTTCTGTGTAATACTTTGAGCAGTAAAACCAGTATATGATTTTGCAGTCGCTGCGGTTGTTGCACCTGTTTTACCAGTCAATGTTTGAGTATCGCCAGAAACGATTGTATAATTTGAACCACCAGCAAGAGTTTGCTTATAGTGTTCAACTATATAACTTACATCGCCTGCTGTCCAAGTTGCTTTTACTGTAATGTTACCATAAGCGCCTGCTGGAATTGTTAACTTAACCTTTTCTGCAATGCTACTATTGCCTGTTGTGTTTGTTGTGATTGTGTAGCCTGCAAATGTGTAGCCTGTTTTTGTTGGAGTAGTCAAAGTTTTTGTTTGAGCAGATGTGCTTACTGTGTAACTACCTGCCGAAATACTGTTTCCACCATCGGTGTTATATGTGATTGTGTAACTATTTGCTGTCCAAGTTGCTGTATAAGTTCTATTTCCAGTTGAACCTTTTGCGATTGTAACTGATGTTGATGCGCTTGATAAGCCTGTACCTGTCCAACCTGCGAATGTGTAGCCTGTTTTTGTTGGATTTTTTAATGTGATTGCTTCACTTTCAACAGTATAACTTGTTGGGTTGCCTGTTACAGAACCGCCATCAAGGTTATATGTGATTGTATAGTTTGTTGGTGTTGCAACCGCTTCTATGACGATTTGCCAAGATGTTGGATCAGATTTATCAATAGTCACATCATTGACTTTGATTTGTCCATTTGCTGTAGAAAGAAGATTTTTATTATTATCTGTTACATCTTGATAGCCAACAAAACTATAACCATTATTTGGTTGACAAGAAACGGTTAAGTAAGTGTTTTCATCTGGAGTAATTATAATAAATTCAGTATAATCACCTGTTGGGAATTCAATATCAACGCTAGGAATATTTACACTAGAAATTTCGTAGTATAGCAAAGTAAATGTATATTTTGCACTTGAATCACTTTCGGTATAATCTGAACTTCCTTCTGCAGGCAAAGCAACAACTTCAATGGTATTTGTTCCACTATAAGCACCATTAGTGAAAACTTCTTGCATACTAACGCCTGATTCACTCCAAGCCCAACTACCTGCACTACCTAAATCATCTAATGAATCATAAGGGCCATCCCATTCACTATTGCTCAAATTATCCAAAATGACTTTATATTTTGACGCTCCAGTAACTTGATTCCAAGTTAATGTGCCATTTGGGTGCAATTTAACATTTGTTGGAGCTGCTAGTTTTTGTGAGGCGCTAACATTGATTGTGATAGTAGCTGTTCGACTAAATGAAGTTACTTTTTGACCTTTAGAATCAAGTACTTTTTCAGTGAATGTTATACTAAAAGTATATGTGCCAGCAACTGTCGGTGTTCCACTAATTGTGTATGTGCTTGTATTAACAGCTAATCCATTGTATTTTCCACCGCTAGCAGAAACAGTATTTCCATCTAGTTTAACACTACCTATGGTACATTGCAATTCGCCTATGGTTCCTTGAGAACCAGTTTTATAATGAGGATTCAACGCTCCTGTAAATGATTGATTTAATGTTGCGTTAAATGCATCGTTAACATCAATGTAAGCCCATCTTGCATAAAGTGTTTGTGGATTGCTTGTTGGGTAAAATGTTTCATAATTTTTTATCAAATAGTTTATGGTACTTGCTTCTTTATACCAACCAGCAAAAGTATAGCCAGTTTTAGAGAATTTATTATTTCCCAAAGCAATACCGGTTTTATAATGCCAGCCCTTATTGTAGTTTTGTGGTGAAACTGAATAGTAAATATATCCCGATAAATCAGACATTGAACCAGAAGTTGCAGTGTTACCATTAAATTTAACAGTATATTGAGATGAACTACGATATACAGCATAGTATGCATCTGCATACTTTTTGGTAGTTGTATCACTACGAACAGTTTCGCCTTCTGCTAAAATATAATTGCTAGATGTATGCATTGACACACTTGTTGTCCAGCCAACTTTTGTTAAACCAGAAATTGTAGGCATTGTTATACCTGTAATGGTAACAAAGCCATCAATATATTCAAAACTAACTTCTGTGTATGTTGCAGCAGTTGTGTCGGAAGTATAGGTATAGAATTTTACTGTTTTGCTCCATTTTGCTTTGATGTAAATATCGCCATAAGCCCCAGCTGGAATTGTAATTTCTGCTGAATAAAAACTGCTTGTTGGACTGCCAAGTGTTGCAGTTCCATCTGTTGTGTTAGTTACAATTTCCCAACCCATAAAGGTGTATCCAGTAAATTTTACCAGACCAACATCTACTGTTTTGTCGCTTGAACTACTCCATGAGTATCTTCCGCCCGTGAATGATGAATTACTCCAAGTACCACCATTTAAGTCACAGTTAACATAGTAATATTGTGGATGAATACGCAATGTAAGAGTTGCTGTTGCCGAAATATTTGTGCTAAGCGAACTTGTTGTTGCCTTAACTGTGAGTACATATAATCCACTTGGTGCAGAAGTGTTTTTGGTTGTAGAAACTCCCAACGAAGCAGATATTCCACCAATTGCGCCATAAGAGCCATCACTGCCCGCTGATATACTTACGCCATCACAAGTCACACTCATAATTGCGTATGTAAAACTACCATTATAACCTGTTAATGAAGCTTGCGTGAATGTAGAATAGTTTGTAAAATTAGCATTTATTCTTTGCGAAGCGATGATTTGGTCATTAAAAGTTACCGATGGCAATGTTGTTTTTAGTGTGTGAGGATATGTCAATGTGTACAATGAATCTGCTGAACATTTATTGTATTTAGGACTAGAATCATAATCATACATGGTTACTGGCAATTT
>CAKVGH010000008.1 GCA_934747255.1 uncultured Clostridia bacterium
GTTTTAATCAAAGATAAACATTTTAATTAAAACAAAACTTCTTTGTTAAAAACGAAAAACATAAGTTTTTATTTGCTTATGTTTTTTTCGTAAGGAGAAATTATGATAGAAAAATATGAAATAGATAATAATATTACACAAGAAGAAAATACATACAATAATGAAAAACTGCTAAAAAAACTAAAAATGGTTAGGAATGAATTTCAAACCATTGGTAAATATGACATGCCAATAATCAAAAAACAAAACATAGATATCAACAAAGTAGATTTGTGGTGTTACACAAAAACGAAATTAAATGATACAGAAAATAAAAATAAAACAATTCATTTTTTTACTTATGATTGGTTATTTGAAAATGTTTATGACAAACCAGAGTTGGCAATGCAAAAGTTGTCACAATATTATGCTGTTTTAACACCTGAATTTAGTTTGTATTGGGATATGCCCAAAGCATTGCAAATATATAGTACATTTAAGAATAG
Organism: uncultured Clostridia bacterium; assembly: GCA_934747255.1. Lineage (GTDB taxonomy): Bacteria > Bacillota > Clostridia > Christensenellales > UBA1242 > CAKVNM01. Next base: position 486 of record CAKVGH010000008.1, read on the forward strand.
ATGGTGTGGTGCATACTTTCAAAAATTTGGGTTAAATGTTATTCCTACTATTTGTTGTGCTGGAGAGAATAGTTATGAGTTTTGTTTTGACGGAATTGAAGAAGGTTCGGTAGTCGCTGTTTCTACCTATTGTCGAGAAGAATATAAGGATGAGTTTATTAAAAGTTATAATAAAATGCTAGAAATAATTAAACCTTCAGGAATTATTTGTTATGGAACACCATTCGATGAGATGAAAGGCAATATTAAATCAATAGATCCTTTTGATCAAAAAGAATTAATAAAAAAAAATGGGATTTGATAACTATATAAAAAAATATCTTTTAGGTGAATTATATCCAACAAGGTAGGCAATATATGAGAAAATTGAAATTAACTATTGAGTTATTACCTAAAGGGGCTTGGGAAAACGATTTGAGTAGAACATTGTTAAAAAATGACTGGAATTATCTGCGAAACAAATGTTACAAGAGAGCAAATTATAGATGCGAAATTTGTGGGTGTGAAACGGAGAACTTAAATGCACATGAAGTTTGGGATTTTAATATAAAAACAAAAACACAAACATTGATAGATATTGTTGCATTATGTACTAAATGCCATGGTGTTAAGCATATAAGAAATTCGCAAAGGCTAGGTTTCGGAGAAAATGCAAAAAAGCATTTTATGAAAGTTAACAATTGTAACGAATTAGAATTTGCTTCTTTTTATACAGATGCACAAATTGATTTTGAAGCAAAAAATCAAATTTATAGATGGAAAATGGTGGTAGATTTAGATAAATTTGGAGGTAAAGGCATAAAAATAAAAGAAAACTATATTCCAATAATAAATTCAGATTATAGCATAGAAGAAATCGAAAATCTTAAAGCGGAATGCAGTTTTACTCCTAGAATACTAAACATAAACATTAATAATTACAATGGCACAATAAGTGTTGTTTGTGATAAAACTAATAAGATTGAATGGTATGATGATAAATCGAATTTAATTGATACAAGATATAACTTCAGCGAAAAATTTACAACAAATTTTTCTGTAAAGAATCTATATTATCAATACATAACTTTCAAATTGTTTAATGAATATGGTAAAAAAATATCGAAAAAATTTTATTTAATCAAATATTCTTAAAACAAAATTTTTTTTACATTTATTGTTTTTTCAAAAAGTGGTTAAATCATTTGAAATTCTTGATAAAATTTGTGTTATAATAACTATATGAGAAAAACATTATCAAAACCAAAATTTTTTAGTATTTTATTGAACATTGCTCTTTGCATTATAATGGCATTTGCTCTTTTTGTAGGCACTCCAAGTAGGTCAAATGATAGCAGAGTTTTTGCTGAGTCAACGGCATTAGACCCAAATCAAGTTATAGGCAAAAAAGGGTCGGGAATATACTCCATTGATGACGAAAACTTGTATGATGCACTTTGGAGTTATCTTATCAGCATTAACCCAGATGCTACAAATTTAACGGTTGGGTGTTTCAAAGATTTAGTTAGTTTTCCAAGCGGGCTATTAAATAACAAGGGTATTAAATCAATAAATGGTTTGTATCTTTTTGACTTTTCATCGTTAAAGTCACTAGACCTTTCACAAAACAATATATCGGGCAAAATTGAAGCCCTTGCTAATATGCCAAATCTTGAAAACATTAACTTATCAAACAATAAAATTACAGGTTTTGACGGCACTTTTTCAAGTTATCTTAAAAGTGTAAACCTAAAAAATAACAATCTAAAATCTTGCAATATATCTTCTTTGACCGAAAATGGCACAGCGGACTTGTCGTTTAACAAACTATCTAGTTTTGCCAATCTAACTTTACCAAATAACAATTCTACAATTTTGTTGACGCATAACAATCTTCTACAAGAAACTCCACAAGAAGTTAGTTGCACGCTGAATATGGGCTTGCAAGGACTTGCTGATTTGTCAGTTCTCAACAAAAATTCTGTTATCAAATACTACCACTCGCTAGAAAATGTTGCAGGAATAAAACTCTATAAAAAAACTAGCGATAGCCAATTTGAATTACTAAATGAATACACTGCGGATGCTACAATTCAATCTCTTGTTATCGGCGAATACAAACTCGTATTTGACGAAACAACTGGAGATAAAGTTTATAGCGATATTGTCTTTGAAATCAAACCAGATGTTCCAACTTTTGAAATATGGGTAGGAGAAGAACAAGTCCAAACTATGCCTTATGTTGTGAAAAGTAGTGCAGTGGTAAAACTATTTGGCGAAGGCGAAATTTTTTATTCAATCAATAATGGCGAAGCAAAATCGGGTAGCGAAATTACCATAGATAAATCGGGTGCTTACACAATTACGGTTTGGCAAAAAGTTAATGGAATGGAAAGCGAAAAGGTGTCATTTTTAGTCAATGCAAAATTTTCAAGTAGCCTATCTATCGTGTGGATAGTTTTGGGAGCATTATTATTTGTGGCAGTCTTCTATTTGGCATATTTGTGGAAAGAGTCCTTTACAAAATCAAAAATTTCAAAAAACAGCAAAAAGGGTTTTAACTAATGAAAATAGAATTTATTGCAAACGAAACCGGCGATTTAGTTAAGCAGACCTTAAAACAAAATCCACAACTTAACTTTAATCAAGTCCAAATGGCATTTAGAAAAAAAGATGTAAAACTTAACGGTAAGCGACTAGCAAAGTCAAGCATAATAAATGCTGGCGACAAAGTAGAAATATTTTTGCCACAGGTAAAACCAGCCGTTATAGATATAGTCTATCAAGATGAAAACATTTTGGCGGTAAACAAACCAGCGGGAATGGAAGTGACCGAAAAAGACAAGGTTTTTTCTAACAGCAAGTGTTTGGAAGAATTAACTAATCAAAGGGCAGTGCACCGCATTGACAAAAACACACAAGGGTTGGTAGTACTTGCAAAAAATCAAATGGCGTATGACGAATTGCTTGACGCATTCAAAAATGGATATGTAAAAAAATACTATCAAACCATTGTTTGTGGAAAACCAAAGCAGAAACAAGCATTCCTAACGGCGTACTTAAAAAAAGATGTGAAAAATAGTATTGTTAAGATTTTTGATAAAAAAGAGCCAAATAGTGTAGAAATTAAGACTAATTATCATTTAATCAAAACAAACGGCGAATTATCATTGCTTTTTGTGGAACTTCTTACTGGTAAAACGCATCAAATAAGGGCACATTTGGCACACGAAAACCTTGCTGTGCTTGGCGATGAAAAATATGGAAATAAACAGCTTAATAAGAAGTATTCTCAAAAAAAGCAGTGCCTTTGTGCGTGTGAAATTGCATTTAGTTTTCCAAGTAAATCAAAATTGTCATACCTTAATAACATTGAATTAAAAATCGAGCCAAATTTTCAAATAAAGATATAAAATTCAGCACTAAACAAGTGCTGTTTTTTTGTCTTGCAATAGTTGTGGCAACATCAAATTTATAAATATCAAATTTATTTAATAAAAATTTTTTTGCTATTTTCAGTGGCTAAAAATTTTTTTTCTAATACTTAAAACTTTAACAAATTCAATATGTAAAACATATTGTAAAATAGATACAATAGCAAAGGAGAAAATATGGCTAAAATTACAAATCAATCAAATTTAACTTCAAAATATACTTTGCCTGATGGTGGCGAAGAAGTTAATAATATTCAAAGTAATATTTCGCAAACCGAAAATATGACTTTGTCTTTTACAAAAGAAAGAAAATCAGCAAAAGATTATGGTTTTGCAAAGGACAGTATCCTGCAAACCTTAACACTAACTAATTCCAGCGATTATGAAATTACGGATGTTAGAATAAAAGATAATATCTCGGCGGGCGGTACTTTCAAAACGGGTTCACTTAAAATTGATGAAACCCCTTATCCAGATTACAACCCTGTGACTGGTTTTACTTTACCAAGCTCAATAGGTGTTTCACAGTCTAGTGTTATAACTTACGAACTAGAAATAGCGGAAGAACCGCAAAGCGATATTGTCAATGTTCAATCAACAATAACTTATTCCGTAAATGAAGTTGATGACTTGGTGGAAAACTCAAACATTGTGGAAATTTCTATCAAGACCGAATCAATCACTATCGAAAAGACTTCGACTAAATCGGTTGTAATCAAGGGGGAAACATTGACCTTCCAAAATGTCGTTAAAAATAATGGTAACTTAACTAATACGGAAGTTGTATTCAAAGACGATATTCCAGAAGGTGCAACATTTGTCGAAAATAGTGTTTATATTGATAATGAAAACAAGGTGGGCTATGACCCAGCGGTTGGATTTAGTTTGGAAGATTTAACACCGGGTGCAGTAGTAACAATTTTGTTTGATGTTACAATCAACTAATGAAACAACTAAAATTTCAAGCGACTATTTTTTGTCGACAAAACAATCGCCCCGTTGTCTTTAAGAGTAACGAACTAATCATCAGCCTTGTAGATGAAGACCCAAAAACTTACTATCGTCCAGTAAAAGCCACGCTTTATTTGCCACAAGATAGTAAAAAACACTGCCATTGTTTATCATTATTAAGTATCATATCTTTGACTACTTTTTGCCGATTTTAGATTAAAAAAGTCAACTACAATGTTGACTTTTTTTACTTTGCTTTTTCTTTTTTTATAAAGTTGATTAACACATAAATTCCAATACAAAGGGCTATTGCACCTATCAGTATCCCTGCCATTGTGCCTAAACTCACATTGTTGTTAAAGAAATATAAGTTGCAGTCAACGCTGTCCTTTATTCCACTAATCACTGTGTCTGAAAACCCTTGCTTTGCCATCTCTCTAAACACGCCACCTAAACAATGATTGCGTATTAGGGAAGTGCCGTAAGTTCCGGGTAAAAAGCCCAAAATGTTTTGCAGAACACTACCAAAACTAGATATAGGCATATATGCTCCGCAAATAAAGCCGTATCCTGCCGAAACGATAGTTCCTACGGCAGATGCTTGACCATTTGTCTTTAATGCCGAGTTGACGATAGAAGATAGTGCTGTACCAAACATTGTCAGTAAAAACACATCAAGTAAAACAAGCATAACATCGGCAAAAGATAAGTACCAGCCAGATATTGCAATATAGCCTAGTCCCAATGCAGTTGCACTATATGTAATAATAAGTGTTGTGATAAGTGAAGCAAAATAGTACGAAAATGCAAGAGTCGATTTTTTTACGGGAGATACGCAAAAATCTTTTCTAGCGCCATTAACTTTGTCTTGTACCATTAGTAGATTGGAACAAAATGCAACCGTTACGCAACACACTGCAAGCAATGATGAAACCAGTTCGCCAGCGACCATTCCATCTATTAGTGATGGCGAAACACTAACGCCACTTGGAATATTACTTAAAAAACTTTCCTTAAATACTTTCGCTAAAAATGTTACATAAAGTACTAGCAAAATTATTGGAGTAATTAGGGAAGTGAAAAACATACCCTTGTCTTTGAAAAACATTTTTATATTTCGTTTTGTAAGTGATAAGAATGTTCCCATTTTAGTTGCCCCCTTCTAGTTTTTTGCCTGTAACTGCCAAAAAGACATCGTCCATTTTTCCTTTGGTTAATTCAAAGTCATCAAATAATGCTGGATATTTTTGCAGTAGTGACTTTGCCTGTGAACAGTCCTTAATTTCCACCCTAAACGCATTGTTTAATTTTTCGTAGGGGAGATTTAGTTCCTTAATCAATTCTTCGTCTTTGTTGTAAATTGTTATGTAGTCACTAGCATATTTATTTTTTAATTCAATAGGAGTGCCTTCGGCACAAATTTTGCCACTATCTAGTATTACAACATAATCAGCGTCTGCAACTTCTTCCATATAATGAGTTGTTAAAAACACGGTCATATCTTCGGTTTTTCTCAAATAATCAATAACTTTCCACATATTTTTTCTAGTTTGTGGGTCGAGTCCAGTTGTTGGTTCATCAAGTATTAAAATTTTTGGGTTATGAATTAAGGCTCTTGCAACATCAATTCGCCTTTTTTGTCCGCCAGACAATTTCATTATTTGACGATTAAGTATGTTTTGAAAATCCAACATTGTTGCAAGTTCATCAATCTTTTTTGTTGCTTTTGCACCATAAATTCCATATAGACTTGCACGAGATAACAAATTGTCTTTTACCGTCAAACAACTATCTAACACCGAAGATTGAAAAACAATGCCAATTTCCTTTGAAATTTCCGCCATTTTGTCATCGACATTTTTACCATTTATTACGGCACTGCCACTATCTTTTGAAAGCGTACCACTCATTATCGAAATAGTCGTTGATTTCCCAGCACCATTTTCGCCCAAAAATGCAAAAAATTCGCCTTTTTTAACATTAAATGATAAGTTGTTTACTGCGTGAACATCGCCAAAACTTTTGTTTAGATTTTTTATTTCAATTATGTTTTCCATTTTTGCCCCTATTGTGATTATAAAATTTCTAACTAAAAAACATTATATATTCTATGTTATTAAAAAGTCAAATTTGTATAGAGTAAAATTAGATTACAGGGTTTTGTTTTTATTCGTATCTCACTTCTTTCCTTCCAATAATATAAATCATAGTTATAACAAATAAAAGATTTTGGTATACTGTTTGCCTTAAAATATTTTAGTTAATAATTGACAAATAAAAGGGGACGATGTAATATAAAGTTATGGAAATAATTGATGGAAAAAAGGTATCACTTATAGTAAAAAATATGGTTGCCGAAAAGATTAAAAAGGATTACTTGCAAAATGGTAAAACTGCACCAACACTTGCTTGCGTATTGGTTGGCGATGACCCAGCAAGTAAAATTTATGTTGGAAATAAACAAAAAGCCTGCCAAATGTATGGTATGAATTCTGTTGTAAAAACTTTGCCAGAGAACGCAACTCAAACCCAAGTTGCCGAATTGATTGCATCACTAAATAGTGACGATAGCATTGCGGGTATCTTATTGCAACTCCCACTGCCAAAACATCTTGACGAAAGAGAGTTAATCAACTTAATTTCTCCGCTAAAAGATGTTGACGGCTTGACTGAATTAAATTTGGGCAAATTGTTTTCGGCAAAACAACTTATTGCACCTTGCACGGCAACTGGAATCATTGATTTGCTTGACTATTACAAAATTGGTATTCAAGGCAAACGAGCAGTTGTGGTTGGTAGAAGTTTGCTTGTAGGTAAAAGTGTAGCAAATTTACTAGAACAACGCAACGCTACTGTTACAATTTGTCATTCAAAAACACAAAATCTTGGCGAGATTACAAAGCAAGCCGATATTTTGGTAGTCGCTATTGGAAAGCCAAAATTTATCACCGCCGATATGGTTAAAGAAAATGCCGTGATAATTGATGTTGGCATAAATAGGCTGGAAAGCGGTTTGGTTGGCGATGTTGACTTTGAAAATGTCAAACAAAAGGTATCGTTTATAACACCAGTACCGGGTGGAGTTGGACCAATGACTATTGCTGAATTATTAAAAAACACTTTATTACTCGATAGAAAACGCCAAAATTTGCTTGATAGCCAAACCCTAGAACAATAGGTTAGTTTTCTAAAATAATTTTCTGTGAAATATAAAAACAACTATAAAAGACACCAAAATCTTTTATTTCAACACACAAATACAAATCGTAAAGCACCGAAAATTTTTGACATAATAAAAAGTGGGTTTTTAATTTAGTCTATATTTTTCATCGCCATTTTGTCTTGTGACTTCATTATATAAAAATAAAAATTTTATAGTTTAACTTTTGGTGAAAATGTTAGATAAAATTGGCAAATAAAAAAAATTAAAAATTTTGTAATAATTAAAAAATAATTGTTGACAAACTGCCAAAATAATGATATTATAATTGAGCAGTTTATTTGGGGGATTAGCTCAGTTGGCTAGAGCACCTGCTTTGCAAGCAGGGGGTCATCGGTTCGAATCCGATATTCTCCACCATTAGAAATGGTGAGAGGGTAAATCACACCTTTCACTATTTTCTTATGAAACTAAAAATAGTTTCCTACCTCCTAGACAGATGTCAAAGTCATTAAAACATAATATATTGAGGTATAGCTCAGCTGGTTAGAGCGCTGCCCTGATAAGGCAGAGGTCGATGGTTCAAGTCCATTTACCTCAACCATAAAAATGAAGCCAAATGGCTTCATTTTTTTACTTAAATGTTATTGATTTAGATGATTGACTTTTATCCAAATTTAGATTTATAAAAATAAAATGGAGCGTTTAACTCCATTTTTTATTTTTAAGTTTTCTTAAATATTTTGTGGTATTACACAAGATTGAATTGTGCGAATGTTTTATATCATTAAGTTGAAGTAAATAAGTTTTTATTGTAAATTATAATAATTATAAAACGCCTTCAAGTTTTAGAAGAGATATTTTTTTATCAAAGCCACTAGCGTAGCCTATCATTTTACCATTTGTTCCAATCACTCTGTGGCAGGGAATGATTATGGAGATAGGATTTTTGCCGACCGCACCGCCAACTGCTTGACTCGACATTTTGTTTTTGCCAAGTGCATTTGCAACCTTTTTTGCAATTTGCTTGTAGGTAGTAGTTTGTCCATAGGGAATGTCACGCAAAAACTTCCATACTAACTTTTGAAATTCCGTTCCAATTAAATCATATTCAAATTTTGTTACACTTGGATTTTTGCCAGCAAAGTAGTCGTCTAGCCATAACTTTGTTTTAGTTATCAACTCACTTTCTTGTTCCAAAATATTATCGCCATATTTACTTAATAAGTTTGGGTTTTCTTCAATCCAGACGCCTAGTAATTTTCTATCTCGTTCGGCTATTAAAATCTGTCCAACAGACGAAGAATAGAAACTAAAATTTATCATTCATACTCCTTTGCAAAAATTGTATTTTATAAAAAATTTCAAAAAATAGTGAAAATTTGCCAAAAAACAGTAAAATTTTGATAAAAATTGCAAAAAATTATAAAATTTTGATAAAAAAGTTATTTTATTTATAATATTTCAACTATTAAATAAATCTATTTTTTATAATTTTTAGTCATTGTTTTGACTGAAAATTTTTATTATGATATTTTTACTAAATACATATCTTCCTTACTTCTGCGTTGTCAAAGTTACATATAAATTTTTTATCAGTGAAATCTATTGGTTTGTTTTCAATAATGTCGTATAAAAACGAAGCACAACAATTATGGGTAATTATCAGCAGATTTTCAAAAAGGTAGTCCCTTTTTAGATTAGTTAAAAAATTTTTTACTCTATCAAAGCACTCTTGAAGCGATTCCATTTTTGTCTTTTTGCTTCGCTGTTTTTTTAATTGACATTCTTCATTTGATAAAGTGTTTGGATTTCTACCAGTAAAAATTCCTTGGTCAATTTCGGTCAATCTTTCGTCTTTGAAAATTTTAACTTTGTGAAATGAGTTCATTAAATTTGCGGTTTGCACGGTTCTAAAAAGTGGTGAGCATGCAATAGCGTCAAATTTTGTTAGGGCATATTTTTCTGCTACTGATTTAGTAAGCAATACTCCATTTTTGCTCAATCTGTTATTTGACCTACCTTGTGTGATGCCTTTTTCATTCCAAACAGTTGTTCCGTGTCGCATTATGTAAATGTTCATTTTTACTCCTTTTAATTTTTTTGTTTTTATTTTTGTATTCTCGAAAATGTAATTAAAAAAATCTTAATATCCAATTATTTAGCAATTATTTTTACAGCTTTGTCTTGTATACCAAAAAGCCCTTTTCTTTTATGATTTTTACTAAATTTTCAACATTGAGCCAAACAGTTGCGGTGTTAATGTTTGGGTGTATTCCAATTTTTTTATTGTCTAGCCAAAAATCTTCGTCAATATAAAATATTATATCTTTGTCCTTGCTATTTAACAAGCCAAAAGGAGATACCGAACCGGGCAATAACTCCATTTTGTCAAACAGTTCTTGTGGCGAAGCAAATGATAGCCTGCTTGTAGGCACAATGCAGTTGGCTCTAAATTCTTTCAAATCAACTCGCTTGCTTCCTTTAACGGTTATTAAAAAATATTTAGTTTTTTTGCTGTCGGTTACAAATAAATTTTTTGCATCACATTGTGGGTACGGAAAATCGACTTGCGATAATTCGTCCATACTAAAAACCGCTTGATGATTTGTAACTTCAAAATCAATATTTTTGCTTTTTAGATAATCATAAATTTCTTCTTTATCCATTTTTTAGTCCTTACATAGTCTAATTTAACACATTTTTTTTGCATTATCAACACAAAAAGTGATTTCAAAAAATAAAATCATTTTTTTAAGTTGTGACGATGCTAAACTATTTGAATTGCAACAACATTCTACGATTTTTGACTGTAATGATAGAAATAAATCTAAAGTTATATTTGAATTGCCACAAAAAATACTTTATTCAAACCATAAAAAACAACTTCGTAGACTATTAAAATCTTACGAAGACTAAATTATTTTGTTGTGCTATGGCTTGTAGCACCTTATTATGAACAAAAAAGGGAAGTCTTACTTACTTTCCCTTTTGCATACTTGGTGCGTCCATCAGGGCTCGAACCCGAAATCTAAGTTCCGAAGACTTATGTGATATCCATTTCACTATGGACGCAAATTTACCACCATAGCGAAATTATCTCAAAATCACTATGGTTACAAATGTTGTTTGTTTGATAGTTGTTATATTTTAGCCAGCAAAGAGCAGGTTTTTGTAGGATATATAAAGTAATATAATATTAGTAAGACTAGATTTGCAAACTATTATATAAAACAATTTTATGATTTTATAGCCACTATGAAAAACAAAAATCGCATTTATTATACTGCTAAAAAACAAAAATTTCAACCATATTAAAGTGTTTGAACAAAATAAAGGCTTATTCAAAAATAATTTAATCAAAAATCAACTAAAAGATTTTACATAGATTTTTAGTGTTTTCTGTTTTAAGTGTAATCAAAAGCGATTAGTAAAAAAACAAGCACAGATTTGTTAAAATGTATGGAAATATAAAAATTTTGTGGTATAATAATCAGCGGTGAAAATGGTAGTTGAGAAAGTAGAAGTCAAAAAGCACGAATTTAAGGTGGGTGAATTGAAAACAATTCACGATTTTGCAAGGGAAAAATTCATTCCAGTTGCCCTTGATGACACTATTGATTTTTTAATCGAAAAACTGCTAGAATATCAACCTAAAAAGATTTTAGAAATTGGCACTGCGATTGGGTATTCTGGGTCGATTATTCTAAAAACACTGCCACAAGCAAGGCTAGTTACGATAGAAAAAAATCTTCAAAACTACGAACTCGCAAAGAAAAATTTTGAAAAGACGGGTGTTAGTGGTAGAGTAACTCAAATACTAGGCGATGCTCTTGAAAATGTAAAACAGTTTAATAAAGCACAAGAAAAATTTGATTTCATTTTTGTAGACGGTCCTAAAAGCCAGTATGTATTGTACTTGCCGTACTTTGAAAAAATTTTGCAAAAAGGCGGAGTTATTTTTGCGGACGATGTACTTTATATGCACCTAGTCAATGGTCCAGAGTATGTTATTCACAAACATCGTACAATAGTCAACAATTTGAGAAAATTTTTGTTAGAAGCAAACACAAACTGCTGGCAAACGGTAGTTTACGATATAGGCGAAGGCGTTAGCCTTACAACCAAAAAGGAGAATGTATGAATTTAGAAATTTTAGCCCCAGCGGGCAATATGGAAAAGTTAAAAACCGCATTTTATTATGGAGCAGATGCGTGCTTTTTTGCTGGAAAAAAATATGGGTTAAGAGCCTTTGCTGGCAATTTTGATGATAACGAACTTGTTGAGTCGGTAAACTATGCTCACTCGCTAGGCAAAAAGGCTTACATTACACTAAATATTTTGGCTCATAACAAAGATTTTGAAGGTATGAAAGATTATATTTTATACCTTGAAAAAATTGGCGTTGATGCAGTTATTGTTGCCGATGTGGGAATAATCAAACTTATTAGGGAAGTTGCACCAAACCTTGCAATTCATGTGAGCACGCAGGCAAACATAACCAACAAATATTCTGCACAATTTTTTGTTTCACTCGGTGTTAAACGATTGATTTTGGCAAGAGAACTTTCGTTTGAAGAGATTAAGGAAATTAGAGATAGTATTCCAGCGGACATCGAAATTGAAACTTTTGTTCACGGTGCAATGTGCATATCTTATTCGGGTAGATGTTTGCTTTCCAACTATATGACGGGTAGAGATTCCAATCACGGCGAGTGCGTTCAAGCATGCAGGTGGTGTTATTCTATTAAGGCACAAGATAGGGAAGGCGAGTACGAAGTGCAGGAAGACGATAGGGGAACATACATTCTTAATAGCAAAGATTTGTGTATGATTGAGTACTTAAACAAACTAATCGAAGTGGGTGTTACCAGTTTTAAGATAGAAGGCAGAATGAAAACTCCATACTATGTTGCAACTATTGTGAATGCCTACAAAAGAGCATTGCAACTTGCCATTAAGCAGGGCAAAGATTATGTTTGTCCAAAATATCTTGTTGACGAATTGACAAAAACGAGTCACAGAAAATACACAACAGGTTTTTACCTTCACGCAGACAATAAAGAGAATTTGGAAACCAGCCGAACAGCCCAAACTTTTGATTTTGTTGCCATTGTAACAAATGTGGAAAATGGCATTGTGGAAATAGAACAACGCAATCGTTTTGAATCTACTGACGAGTTGGAAATTTTATCTCCAAACGATTACTTTAACCAAAAAATAGTTTTAAGCAATATGAAAAACAAAAACGGCGAGCCAGTTTTAATCGCAAACAAAGTGCAAGAAAAGTTGTATTTTGAATCCTCTATTCCTTTCCAAGTTGGCGATATTTTAAGAAAAAAATTGTAATTTTATCAAAAAAATGCAAAAAAACCGCAAAAAATTTGCAAAAATGAGAAAAATTCTCAAAAAATTTAATGTTGTCTTAATGAGAATAATTCTTATTGATTAAATTAAACCAAAATTTATCATAAAAGCAAGTGAGATATTTTATCAATCACTTGTTTTTTGTTTCATCAGTTTCAAAAGCGGTCATTATAGGTTAGTTCATTTTTTATTAAAAAAATTACATAACATTATATCGTAATAAAAAACAAATTTTAGTTTGAAAAGTTGGAAGTTGTATTGTATAATATACTATCTAAAACTATAAAAAAAATTACAAGGAAGAATATTATGGGGAAAAACAGTAAAAAATTTAATGAAAGTTATCTTGAACAAAATGGAATTGATGCAGAAGAAGTGAAAGAAGAATATGTAGATAATGGCGGTCATTATGATATATATAATGGTTCAACTGTTACCATTGAAAGTAAAGACGGACGCGATGTAATTGATACTGGTATGTCTAAAGAAGAATTTTTTAAAACCTATGGAAAAAATAAGGAGGAGGAAAAATAATGAGCAATAAATACACATATCATTTTAGTTTGCATTTGAATTTCAAAAAAGACATAGATGTTGAAAAATTAGAAAAGATGTTCAAAATAAAAGCATTCAAACTAACATCACTAAAAGATTCAAAAGGTGATGCTGAACACAAAAGAGCAAAAATATGGTATAAATCAGCAGATTTTAACGAAATCAATGTTGATGAACATATAGAAAAATTTATGAGCAAAATTTTTGAAAATTTTAAGGGTTTAAAAGAATTGCTAAAAGAATTTGATGGCAGAGCAATTTTTAGTCTTATATTTACTCAAATGACAGAAAGACCAATCATTGCACTAACCGCAAAAACAATTGAAATGTTTGATAAACTAGGTATGTCATTTGAAGTTGATTTTATATAATTCTTAATAAATAAGTCATTTTTTATATATAACAAATATTTATAAATAATGTGAATAACAAAACTTATGGCACTTTTATATTTGTTTGATAATAATAGTTTAGTTAACTACTTTTGAAACTAATAAAGTGGAACTTTGTATTTAATTGGCAAGTACTCCAATTTGCATTGTTCCTTATTTTTTATTCAGTTATCTTTGAAGTCAATAAATCTTAAAAATGATTGCACTATCAAATCTTACTTAATAATAATGCGAAAAATAACATCTCTTAATGCTTGGGTGAATGGTTAACGAGGTGACAAGTTTGTTAATTCAAAGACGAAGTCCACTCATTATTGGCATATCGTGTTCCATAACAAGTACAAAATTTTTTCAATGAGCAGTCGTCGTCACCAGCAAGTTTGTTTTTTTATTGTCTAAAATTTGACTCCGTTGTCAAAACTTGTTTTATGGAATATGTTTTAGGAAAAAATTATTTTTTTAGTACTAACAAACCATTAAAGGCTTATCCATACTTGAACAAAGATATTGAGTGCGAAGTGTTGATTATCGGTGGTGGTATAAATGGTGCGATTTTGAATTATTATTTGTCAAAAAATCACAATGTCGTGATTACGGAACAAGGAAAAATTGGGTGCTGTTTAACAAGTGTTGCAACGGCATTGCTTGAATACCAACTTGACGACTTTGCAAATGACTTACAAAAAGAGATGACAACAAAACAAATTGTTGATTGTTATAATCTTGGCTTAATGGCGATAGACAAATTAGATGATTTAATAAGTCAAATAGGAAATAAATGTTTTTATAGCAAACGACCAAGCATGATTTTTTCCGCCAGCCAAAAAGACGATAAAAAAATAGAAGAAGAATATCTTTTTAGAAAATCGCACGGGTTTGATTGTGAATTGATTACAAGTGATAATAACCCATTTGATTTTGAAATAAGCAGTGGAATTTACTGCAAAAATGGTGGGGCGGAATTTGACCCATATCTTTTTACAAAACAGATGATTGAAAATGCAAAAAATCAATCGCAAATTTTTGAACACACCAAAGTAGTGGAATATAAAAGGCAAAATGACTATTTTTTGGCAAAAACACTTTATGCTACAATTAAGGCTAAAAAAATAATAATATCAACAGGTTTTAATTTTGAACTCATTAACAAGGAAATCGCCAATAGATTTGTTTCGTATAGCATAATCGCCAATCCACATTGTAGAAAAAAAATCTTTAATAACACGCTTGTGCAAGACACAAATTCGTCTTATCATTACGCAAGGGCTTTGCCTAATGGAAAGATAATTTTTGGTGGAGAAGACACAAAGTTTAATCAAAAATATTTAGGACTAAAAAAAGCGGAAAAAAAGTATAAAAAACTAGCGGATACCTTGAAAAAAATGTTTCCTAATGTCCAATTTGATATAGAAGAAGAATTTTGCGGAATGTTTGCTTCCACGCCAAACAATATGGGGTATATAGGCAAGACTAATGAAAAAGATGTGTTTTACTTTTTCTCGTGCGGAGCAAACGGAATACTAAACGCAATTTTTTGCACTGATTTGATTGAAGATATTTTGGCGGGGAAGAAAAATAAGTATGAAAAAATTTTCTCGCCGTTAAGAGATGAATAGACTGTGCGATATTTAGAGTTTTTCTTTACGCATAGATTTTTATAGGATTATACTAAAACACGCAACAAAAAAGCAGTTTGATTTTTCAAAGGCAAGCAAACTGCTTTTTTATAAAATACTATTGAAATTTTTTTGTTTGTGGGTAGTGTTTTTAGAAAATTTAATATTCCAAACAACTCTTTCAAAAGACTAGCATTTTTGTAATACGACTAGACAACTTTTGTAAAACTAATTGATGTTTTACCAACTTGCAAGTTTACAATTTTAACCCATACATAACTGGTGGTTTCGTAACTTTCGTAGGCATTAGAAGAATAATCTTCTGTCCAAATTGTAATATCGCCAATCGTAAATTCGTGATTATTTTTTAACTCATCAAGATGCTTGGTAAGGTTAATTACAATATCTTGCTCGCCATCTCTTGATAAAGTTAAGGTGTTTGGCTTTTCGTATGGTCCAACACTTGACACATTATTGTTGAATGTAAAACTGCGTTCTGATGCTGGTATATAAACAGTTTGGTTTCTATCAAAATAGTATACCACTTCATTGTTCCAAAAACGGTTAGTGTCAACTCCCGCAGTGTTTGTACTTAAAATTTCATAGGCACAAATGTTATCTAAACTATCAAATGTAACATTTTTTAGTTCTATTTGGTATTTGCCATTTGATTCAATGTATTGCCAATCTTCGCTATTAGGTTGCAAATATTCCACAGGCATTTTTGATAAATCTAATTGATATGTGAGTGGAGAAGTGCTTACTGGCAATAGTTCAGTTTCGTTGCAGTAAAGTTTTGCGTTTGAGATATTTACGCCATAATTTTCATTTATAGTTATGGTTACTATAAAGTTAGCGTCTTTTGTGCTGATGTTTTCGAAAGAAGTATTGTTAGGAGCAGTGAACGATAAAATATTCCCTGAATTGTTTTGAACAGACACTTTTTTGTAATCAATGCCTTTTGGGTCAATTATAATTTCGTTATTTGCATAGAGTGTTTTTTCGTTAAATGAAATCTTATATTTGTTGTTTGTGTTGGCTTGAGTACTTATAATCATTTGACCCTTTGCAAAATAAACAGGTTCTACTTCGTTATAATTGACGAATGAATAATAGCCATTGTGTTTGTCAGTTTGAAAAGTCAATCCTTCAAAGATTTTAGAAAAAGTTGTTTGATATTTTGCACCATTTTGATTGTTGTCGATTAGGTTGATAAGTCTTGTGTTATCGTCAAAGTAAATGTCTTCTATCAATGTCCGTTTTTCTGTCGTCAAAGTGCTTTCGTCTTCCACCTTAAAACTAAAACTCATAGCTAGTTCTTCACAACTAAAAGAAAGTTCTGTATCTTCGTTTAATACGAACTCAAACGAACCCGCTAGAATATATGAAAACTCGTTAAATTCTCTTTCTGTGTCAATGTTATTATTTGCAACATATTCAATTTCTTGACCGTTTGCAAAAAGTTTTAGTGTTTCTGGATTGTAGTAAGATTTTATGATAATGTCGCCAATAACAACTTTGCCTTTTTCATAGTCGCCAGTCATTAGGTCTGTGTGACTTTCATCGTACGAACCATATTCATTGATGCTTTGCTTGAATGTTCCTTTTTCGATTAAGTATCCAATTGATGAATCAACTTTTTGTAATTTGTAAAGTTCTTTTTCTCCGCAACCTACTAAAAATAGGCACGGCAAAGCAAAGATTAACAATGCTAAAAGTAAAAATCTTTTTTTCATTTTGTCCCCCTTAATTATTTTTAGTATATATAAAATTCGCCTTTTATACAACAAAAAAATAGGAAGAATATAGCAATGTTCTTCCTAAATTGATATTAAAAGTACTATTTTTATATTTTATTAAATAAGCAAAGTTAATTACAATAGTTTTGTTAATTACGAAAGTTTTATAATATTGACCGATACCATAGGTACGGAAAAGTATGAGTTGGAAATAGTCTGCGTAATATCAGAGCCGTTTATAAAAATACTCTTTTTTTGCACATTAACAAGTTCGTAGGTTGCTCCCACTTCGTTTACCACAAACATACCTTGCCCAAAAGTGTTGAGTGCTATTTCATTAGGCGTCCAGTTGGTAGCAGCTGCAATAATGTTGTCGGAAAGGGTTTGCCTAAATGCTACTGCAACAAAATCTGTTTGTGCGTTAAAGTCCTGCCCAGTTTTTTTAACATAAGCATTGACTGAAAAAGTTATCATATAAACACCTGTTTTGTTAAAAGTGATGGAGTAGTTGGAAGTGTCAACTGTTGCAATGTCGCCATTATGAAGTTCCATTCTCATCAAAGGTAATCTATCGTTTGATTGAATTTCTTTTCCGTCAACTGGAAATTGAGTAGGGTTATCGTTGTACGACAAAATAAGCATTGAAGGTATTTCATAAGGGCCAGTAGGACCGACATCGCCCTTAATTCCTTGCTCGCCAGTTTCGCCTCTTTCTCCCTTTGCGCCAGTCGCACCTTTTGGAATGTAGAATGTTAAGTGGTGAACTAAATTTTCAAAATTGTCTAGAACCTGTGCGTTTTCGTCGGCTGTCACAGTTTCAGTTAAGTCAATCGAAATTCTTTCGCTTCGCCCTATGTCACCAGGCAAACCCCTAGGCCCAGTGTCGCCCTTTTCTCCCTGTGGTCCAGTAGGACCGACATCGCCTTTAATACCTTGTTCACCCCGCAATCCTATTGGACCTTGTGGTCCAGTATCTCCCTTTTCGCCTTGCGGACCAATTTCTCCATTTATTCCTTGCTCGCCTTTTTCTCCAACATCTCCCTTTTGACCTTTTGGTAAAACAAAGTCAAGATAGTGGGTGTTATTATTAAATCTATCAATAACTTGTGCTTGCTCGTCAGGGTCAGCGGTTACAACTAAACCTGCTTTTATAACTTCCGCAATACCTGTCATACCCCTTGGTATGTCAAAATCAAGGTATGTTATGTCGCCGTCTTGGGTGGAGATAACCTTTGCTTGATTTTCTGGTCCCATAGTATTTGTCTGCCTAGCAATTACAGTTCTGCCAGCCGGTCCAGTAGCACCAGTTGGTCCAGTAGCACCAGTTGGACCTTGTGGACCATAAACTCCAACATATCTAATGGGAGTAGGACAACAATCAAAGTTGTTTGATTGAGTATTACATAAATTCTTTTTGCAATCACAGTTATGGGTTTTTTCTCTCATAATCTTTCTCCTATTAAATCTCTATAAACAATATAGATTTTTTTGCTTCTTTTTGTTAAAAAGTAGATTTAGCATTATTTTAATTGTTTTAATGAAAATAATCTTAATAAGCCCCAAACGGCTTATTTTTACAAGCAAAATTAACTAAAACGGTATTACTTAAATGGGCGAAAAAAGTAGTTTTGATAGATAATTTGTTGTCTTTTTGTAAAGACTAATATATAATGATGTATATATTTGTAATAAATGGGTGAGTTATGGCACAATTTGTTTACTATCTTTTAGCACTTTTAATGTGTATGAGTCTAATCGGTTTAGGCTTGTTTTTTAGTAAAAAGCACGAAAACAAACTCGGTGTATTTTTCAAAGTCACCTCGCTGGTTATTGGACTTGTATTTTTGGTTAGATATATGTATAGCACAGACGCTATTCAAGATATGCTTTCACTTTCAAATACACCTATCGAAAGCAAGTTTTTGAATGCAGTCGCAATATTTATGGTATGGCTATGCTATGCAGGTTCACTTATTTGCTCTCTTTATGGATTTTTCAAGGTAAAATTCTTAGATAGATTTGTAAAATTCTTGGCACTTCCTATGAGTATAATTAGCTTTATCTTTATGGGATTTCACTTTACGGCAATCATAGGCGAAAATGCAATCAATAATTTTTCAGTAAGAGGCATTTTCTTTGCTCTTGAAATAGGACTTGTTCTCGGTTTTTCAATATTGATACTGATTATCAAAACGGACTGGAAAGCTGTTAAAAATCGAATAGTGAGCAATCACAAAAAGTTTGTAATATTGTTTGATAAAAAGGAAAGACTTGCAAAAAAGGAACAGAAAATCGAAATCAAAAAACAAAAAGAGCAGAGAAAACTCGATATAAAAAATGGGGTCGTTGTAGTACCAAAAAAATCTTTCAAACAAGTTATGTCATCGGTATGGGAAAACATTAAGTGGTTCTTCACAAAATACTGGTTTCCTATATTCTCGGTTGTAATAATAGTGTTTAGTGTTATTCCAGCCTATACAATGCAGGGACTATTTGGGTTTGTTCATCAAACTGCTGCGTGCAAAAGTTTTGAACTCCCACACAGAATGATTTTGTATATCGGTTTTATTCTTCCTGTCATTATTCATTTTTCGCTAAAAAATCAGGAGTATGAAGAAAAGAGATTTTATCTTTTGTATATTTGTTTGGGAACACTTTTATCGTTTTCCATTCATCACAAATTTCCAACATTTTTAGACCCAGTTAATTGGCCACTTCATCTTTGTAATACAGCAATGTACATTATGCCTATCGTTTTGATTTTTAATATGAAAAGATTTTTCTACTTTACATATTTTATCAATGTTGTGGGCGCTCTATTTGCAATGTTTATGCCAAACTACGATGTTGCTACAAATATGTTTGCGACAAGAATGTTAGTGTTCTATATCAATCACTATATTGCTTTCTTTATGCCAATACTTTTTGTATCACTTAAAATGTTTGAAAGACCAAAATTCAAGCAGTTTGTGTATTCAATGTTAGGATTTTTAGGATACTTTATCTTGGTACTTGTGCTTAACGCAGTCTTTACAGGACTGTTTGAAGTTGGCAAAGCAAGTGCGTCAACAGACTTTTTCTTCGTTAATAGTGACTTTATTGCCGACAAACTTGGCGAGTGGTGTAAACGGTTAATGGATGTAACGGCGGTCATACGGGTGGGCGAAATCAACCTAAAATTCTATCCCGTCTACCAGTCAATATTCTTTGTTGTGTATGTGCTAATTGGTCTTGCTACTTGGTTTGTATACGAGCAAGGCTATCAAATAGCAGCAAATTTTGAAGATATGAAACAGCGAAAGCAAGCCATAAAACTAGAATATATGGCACTAGAAATTAAAGCAAACGGAAGGAGTTTAACTGAACCTATGGAACAGCAAAACGAAAACAAATTGATTTTACGAAATTTTTCAAAAAAATATGCTAGCAGTAATGTCTATGCAGTTGAAAACGCTAACCTAGAAGTAGTTGGTGGAGAGATTTTTGGATTTTTAGGACCAAATGGTGCGGGTAAGTCAACAATCATTAAAACAGTCGTTGGTATTCAACCAATAACTAGTGGTGACATTATCGTTTGCGGTTACGATGTTAAAACGCAAAGTGTAGAAGCCAAAAAACAAATTGGCTTCGTGCCTGACCATTATGCACTATACGAAAAATTAACCGGCAGAGAATATATCAATTACATTGCCGATTTGTACAATGTTAGTGCAGAAGATAGGGAACAGAGAATAAACAATTATGTTAAGCGTTTCGAACTAGAAACCGCTTTTGATAACCAAATGAAAACATATTCTCACGGTATGAAACAAAAAATTGCCATTATGTCGGCACTTGTTCATAATCCAAGAGTTTGGATTTTAGACGAGCCATTGACTGGTCTTGACCCAAATAGTATTTATCAAGTAAAAGAGTGTATGAAAGAACACGCAAGAGCAGGAAATATCGTATTCTTTTCTAGTCATATTATTGATGTCGTTGAAAAAATTTGTGATAGAATCGCTATCATCAAAAAGGGACATATCATTACTTGCAAAAAGGTTGACGAAATTGAAGTAAATGGTACAACCCTAGAAAAATTCTATATGGACACAATAGGTCAAAGTATTTATGGTACGGAAGCAGGTGAGAAATGAGAGATAAAAAGCAATCATTAAATGATACTGCTTCGGTGAAAACAAAGGGTAAAAGCAAACTTGTTTCATCTAACTTTGGTGGACTAAAACCACTAGTAATGTTGCAATTAAAAGACAAAATTGACTTTTCGTTTCTAAAAAGCAAGAAAAAAACGCTTTTCAAAACAATATATAGCATTTTGTTCTTTGTGGGACTAACGGCACTTATTTACCTAATGTTTTCACTTGTAGTGCAGTTTGGTTTGTTTTCATTTTTGCAAACCTTAAATTTTAGAGCATATTTAGTGTTAATGACCATACTATTTATCTTGTCGTTTTTCTCGTGTCTAGTCAATGTTACCAGAACGCTCTACTTTTCCAAAGACAATCAAGTTTTAATGACGATGCCCGTTAGTGACGGCAAAATATTTTCATCAAAACTTATTGTGTGTTTTATTTACGAGTTAATAAAAAATGTAAGTTATATTTTCCCATTTTTTATTGCGTATGGACTAGTCATGAAACTATCAGTGCTTTACTTTTTGTGGAGCATAGTGGCATTACTACTTGTTACGGTTTTAAGCATTGTTTTAAGCGGTCTACTTTCCATTCCAGCAATGTGGCTTACCACAGCACTAAAAAAACACAAAGTGCTTGAATATATCGTTGTGGGCTTGTTTATAGCAGGCGTAACAGTTGCGGTAATATTTATTATCGGCTTAATTCCACAAGACATTGATTTAGTTAGAGATTGGGGTAAAATTTACTGGGCTATTCAAGACTTTTTGAAGGGCTTTGCAAAATATTTTGTAGTGTTTGATTATCTATTGCAACTACTCACAGGTATGGTTTACAATGGCACTTCGTTTAGATTATTTACAACAACAAATCTTATTACTTTTGGAGTTGTAATTGGCGTACTTGCTCTTTCGCTTGGCTTAATAGTTCTATTGTCAAAACCATTGTTTCTTAAAATGGTCAGTGCTCCATTTGAGTATAAAAAGAACGAAAATATCAAACCAAAAAAGAACAAAAAACGAAAATCTTTCTCGTCAGCAGTTATTCAACAGGCAAAACGAGAAGTTAGAACACCAAGCATAATTTATAGCATTTTGATTGTCGCTATTTTAACGCCTATCGCAATTTTCTTGCAAAACAAAATCATTGGTGCTATGGATACAAAAATTCTTGGTAACTATATGGGCATAGCCTTTAATATTTTAATAATTTTGCTAATGATGTTGTCATCAAATGTTATTTTGGCAAGCATTTATAGTAGCGAAGGTAATTCGGCTTACTTGAATAAAATTGTGCCAGTAGCATTTGGCATACCGCTAACTAGCAAACTTGTAACTAATGCTTGCATTTGTATTTTATCAATTATAGCATCAGTTATTATCATAGAAGTCTTTTCGGGTATTGGCATATTTGCAACCATCTTATTGTCGCTATCGTTAATTTTGGTCTATATTGCCCACATTTATTGGAGTGCGGAATTAGATTTAATGAACCCACAAAATAGACTTTATCAAACAACAGGCAAGGGTGATAAAAACCCTAATGAATTAAAAAGTACGATAATTGCATTTTTGGCATCGGCTCTCTTTGCGTTTATAAGTTTTTTCTTGATGAAGGAAAATATAAATGTCGTATTTGTAAAATTACTATTTATTTCTTTAATTTTCTGTGCTGTAAGAGTGTACCTATTCTATACAAAAATCAAACTATACTATAAGGAAAAGTAATATGAAAAAATCAACCACACTTTTAATAATTTTGGTTTATTTGGCATCTATTGTTGTGATAGGTTTTTTTGGTATGAAAATAAAGGTCTATCAACCAACGCAGTATATTAAGTCGATAGAAATGAATGTGGAAGCAGAAAACAAAAATATGTATACTTTTGAATACACTGGTCTTGACGAAAGTGGTAACCATACCTATGCATTAACAATTCATTTTGCGTATGGACTTGAAATGGAAACCGAAGTCAATGGAGTAATCGTAAAAAAACGATATGTACCACTTTCACTAATTCCACTTGTAACCTATCAAACGGGCGATATTGAAACAAAGGAAGATACTGTAAAGTTCGAAATAAGTGACGAGTCGCTAATAGACAGGGGAGCAATTTCGCTATCAAAAAACGGACAGTTTATGTGCTTCCGTAATGTTGGTGGTTTTGCTGTTTATATCAAACCTACTCAACCACAGGGTACGGGTACAGAAGCAATAATTTGGGTTTATGTTGATTAACCCAAATTTTTTATATGTTATAAATGATACTAAAACTCATTTTTTGAAAAAAACTAAAAACTTTTTGTAATGTAAAATAGTTGGAAATAAATGGTTTTTTATATATAATAAATATATCTTATCAAAATGACAAAAAATAAAACAAGGGAGAAAACTTTTTTATGAAAAAGAAGAATTTTATCGCATATTTACTTGCTATTTTGACAATAGTTTTTTCAGGTGCTATTTTTAGTGCGTGTGGAGAAAAAACTGTAAAGGAAATTTACTTAAAAGAAGGTACTTATGCAGTAGAAGTTGCTCATAACGGGACATATAGTTATGACGATATTATAGTTATCGCCAAACTATCAAACGGAGAAGAAATGGAACTTGAAAGAGATGATTGGGATATTACCACTCCACTTGACACTTCCGTTGTAGGCGAGCAAGAATTTGTTATCACATTTGGTACATACGAAGCAAAAGGAAAAGTTAATGTTTACAAAACAATGCAAAGCATTTCGTATAAATCAGGATTAGCAAATAGAATTAAATATGGCACATCAGTTGATGTAAGTAATCTTGTTATAACACTTAACTACTCAAATCAAGATAGTAGTGATTTAAGTTATAGCAACGCAAACGGACAAATTACAGTAACATTGCAAAGCACAGATTTAGGTAACACAAACTACAAAATTTCATACAGGGGTAAAGAAGTATTAGTTCCAGTAGAAATTTACGAAGAAGTTGAATCTATCGAAATCAGACCAGTCGATGTTACAGATAGAACAACAGGTTATGTTTTGCTTAACGAAACACTAGATACAAGCAAATTTATTGTAGTAGCAGTTAAAACAAAGAACGAAGAAACTTTATTGCCAGCACAATATACATTTGATGCAGTAGATACAACTACTCTTGGCGAAAAAGATTTAGTTGCTCATTATGGCGATTTTACAGATACAATTAAAATTCATGTTATTGAATCTTGGGCAGATGCACCGGGACTAGAAGTTGAATCAATTTCTATCGTTGCTGGTTCAGTAAGCCAAACCGTAAAACAAGACGAAACTTTGGATATTAGCAGATTGCAATTATCAGTAGTTTATACAAACAAATTAAAAGCAACAATAGATTATGCTGACCACCTAGAAGAAGGTGACGAAAAAATCACAGTTACTCCTTTTGATACATCGACAGTTGGCACAAAGACTCTCGAAGTGTTCTACAAGGGTAAAAAAGCAGAACTTCCTATCACGGTAGAAAGAGTGCTAGTGTCTATCGAAATTAAATCATCAAGTGTTGCTTCACAAGTATATGTTGGCGACCAACTTGACACTTCTAACTTAACTATCATTGCTCATTACAAAGACGGCGGTGCAACACAAGAAATCACTTCTGGCTTTGAAATTTTGCAAAATGTAGTTACAACAGAAGAAGGAACACAAACTTTGATTGTAGCATATCAAGGCAAACAAGCATCATTCACAGTTACTGTTCTTAAAACTTATACAATTACAGGATTTAATGACCCAAAATTTGTTACAGACTATAACTCAAACAAGGCATTAAAAAATCAATTTACAAAAACAGGTAGCGATGGCGTTAAAGGTTTTGAAATTATTAACCGTACTTACAAAGTAGGTAATAACAATAACTTTATTTACAGTCCAATTTTATCTGTTAGAACAAAAGACGGCAAGAACGAAAACTTGACAGAATACAAAGCAAAAATTAGCGTTTATATTTACGACAACGAACAATCACAATATGTATTATTAGACGACAATCAAAGTGAATATGTTTTGGTAGACAACAAACTTCATACATTCTTGTTTACTCAAAACGCAGTGGGAAATAAATTCCTTGTAAAAATTTTACCATTCAGTATGACTGCAAGTGAGCAAGAAATCGTAGAAGAAAAATCACTTGAATTTGAAGTAATTGACGGCTACAATGCTTACACGGCAAAAGACTTATCTGTTATTGATAATGTTAATTCAAACGGGAAATGGGCAGATATTAAGTCTGCAAACGGAATTGATGTAAACTTAAATGTTAAGTCAGTAATTTTGCATAACAATATTTCTATTAGCGACAGCGATATTCCACAAGTTCACTTCTGGAAAGAAGGCGATAAAGGAATTGCAGCAGGCGATAGCGATTACAATAGAGTTCTTAATTCTCTAAAAGATGACCGTAGCGAACAACTAGGCTTTATTTATTTAAGAAGAATGAACTCAGGTGAAACATTCACTATTGAAGGTAACTACTTTACTTTGTCTGCTCAAAATCTTTCAAAGATTGTTAGAGAAGACAACCAAACCGAAAGCGATAAGATTATGGGCGAAGACGAAGCCTTGACAATTCACACATCATTATTTGGTTTCTTTGGACAAACGACTAATGCAGAAAAATCAAAAGCAGTTATCAACAACTTGTCAATGTTTGGTAACACACAAAAGTCAGATAATACTTCAAACTCTGGTGGTGTAATGGCAATAAAAACTCGCTACACAAATATTGATTTGGACAATGTGTTATCGCAATGCTGGTTTATTTCAATTATGTTCGAAGGTTCAGATGCTTATGCAGATGACTGCGTTCAAAATATTAGAAATGTTAACGCATTCGATGCATACAACACACTTTTATACCTATATGGTGTAAGAAATGTCAATATTGAAAATTCACATTTAATTGGTGCTGGTGGTCCAGTGATGATTTGTGACCATGTTGGCAACAACAAAACAACTGGTGCTGGTGGACATATTACAAATGTAACCACAACAAATTCTGTACTTGAATCTTATGTCGCAGGAACAGAAGGTTGGTTTGCAACTTACGAAGGTTCTGGTGCATTAGCAAGTCAAATCAAGGCATTTAGTCCATTATTTGAAAATATGGGCAAAACTCTTTGCGATAGCAAGGGTGAAAAAATCAACTTGGTAGCAGTTTACAAGTCAAGCGAAGTTGAAGGCTTGTCAAATAGTACAATTCGTGGAACATACACAATTACTGGTGCTAGTAGTAATCTTGATATTTCTAGCGAATCAAAACTTCTTGAATTTGCTTACAAGACAGGTCTTGCTGTTCAAGTTAAAACAAATGTTTGGACAAACTTGAAAAATGGTGCATTAAAACAAGGTTTAACAGAAGAACAAGCAACTGCTTATGCAGACCAAAATGTTTATGCTCAAACTATGAATTACTTAAATAGTAGTGATGGAGCAAGTGTAAAAGCACAACTTCTAGCGGGTGTAAAACAATTTGCTAGCAATGGTATGTTTATGCAAACCGATAGCGGAGCAGTAGCATTCCCAGGAACAGATGGCGGTTGGTATAAGGATAGTAAATACAATTTTGATGGTACACCAGACCAAGCAGAATTAGACGCAACAAACGAAAATATATTTGTATATCTTCCAAATGGAATGTGTGCTGTTTTGGGTATTTACTCAAAATAAATATGATTTGCAGTAAGTAAAATTAAAATAAAAAACTCACAAGATTGTGAGTTTTTTTATTCTTTTTATTAAAGTTTTTGTCTTAAATAAATTAGCCCCAAAACCAAATTATCGGCTTGAAATAGTTTTTTACCACAGACAAATTGCTTGTTGATAGTTAGCAAATCAAATAGTTAGTAATAGTTTTATTTATTGCTAATGTAAATTATTCAATCGTGTAATCGTCAAAGTTATCAAGTTCGTCTTTGTGACTTTCAAACAACTTTTTAACTTGCTTGTGAGTCTTTCTAATGTAAGAACTAAACATAAGTGTATAGATTACGCCAATAATTCCGTCAACAATAAGTGATGCACCGCAAATAATCATAATGTATTCCATTGTGCCAAACATTACAATAAAACCAAGAGTTAAAGAAATTCCAGCCATTACGAAAATTAGCCAAGAACCTTTAATGTGAAGTTTTACACAATTAACACCTTCTGGAATTTTGCTTAATCCGTCTACTATTAGATAAAGTCCAAAAATTATTGTAAACAGACTTTTAACAACCTCTGGTCTAGCAAAACAAAGTATGCCAATGCTTATCATTACTAGCCCTATTAAAAATGGACTGTAAAATAACAAGAAGTCGGCTGTTAGTTGACGAATAACCAAAAGTAATCCAAGTGCTATTAAAACTCCGCCTAAAACATAGCAAACTACATTCCCAGCAGTGCTTGGAACAACTACAAACATTATTCCAATAGCAATTGCTACTATTGACGCAATCAAACTTTCCCATTTAATTTTTTTGAAAAAATTTTTTATTGAATCCATATTTTCTCTCCTTTTTTGATATATTATAGCACTATTTTATTTGTTTACAAATAATTTGCATTCCAAAACAAATTTTGATAAATAGCAAAAATTATGCTTTTTTATTAAAATAGTCTATTGATTTGTTTTTACGATTTAAGTTTTGAAAGATTTAATAAAATAAGTTGCAAAAAACTATAAACAAGTTTGAATTAAATAAAACACATAGTTAATTTATAAAAATGAAAAATAAAAAATAGTGATAAAAACAAATAAAAAAACCACTTTAATCAAAAGTGGCTTTTATTCTAAAATTTTACTTCATAATAGGGAAGAATATAACATCTCTTAATGTTGGTTGGTCGGTTAACAAGGTAACAAGTCTGTCAATTCCAAGACCAAGTCCACTCATTGGTGGCATACCATGTTCCATAGCAAGTACAAAGTTTTCGTCAATGTCCATTGCTTCGTCATCGCCAGCAAGTTTGTTCTTTAATTGTTCTTCGAATGCTTCTCTTTGAGTTATTGGGTTGACAAGTTCGGAGTAGGCTTTGCAAATTTCCCAACCATTAACAAGAACTTGGAACATATCAATAATTCTGTTATCTTCATCATTTCTTCTAGCAAGTGGAATCATAAATGCAGGGTAGTTGTAAGTGATTGTAGGTTGCTTGATGTCTGGTCTAATTTTCTTTTTGAAAATATAGTCAACAACTGCTGTTATAGAATTTAACTTGTCAAGTTCGTCTTGTGGGAACATTTTTTTGTCAAGCAAAATTTGTTTGAGTTCATCAGCGGTGTTTATGTCCAAAACATTTACGCCTGCAATTTTGTTGATTTCGTCAAGGTAGTTGATTGTGTTAAAGTGACTAAAATCAAATTTTTCGCCTTGGTATTCAACAACAAGTGAACCTTTAACTTCGCTAATAACTGTTTGAAGAAGTTTTGTAACAAAGTCAATATTTTTTTTGTAATCCCAGTATGCAGCGTACCATTCAAGCATTGTAAACTCTTGCAAGTGAGATGCGTCCATACCTTCGTTTCTAAAATTTTTGCCAAGTTCAAACACTCTGTCAAAACCGCAAGCAATAATTTGCTTTAAGTATAATTCTGGTGCAATTCTCAAAAAGTAATCTTTATTAAGTGCATTATGTTTTGTAACGAATGGTCTAGCATTAGCACCGCAAGCAACATTTTGTAAAATTGGAGTTTCAACTTCAACAAAGTCATTGTCAACCAAAAATTTTCTAATACTTGCAATAGTTTTAAGTCTTGTTTTGAATGTGTTACGGCTTTCTTCGTTTGCAATTAAGTCCAAATATCTTTGTCTATATTTTGCGTCCATATCGGTTAGTCCGTGGAACTTTTCTGGCAAGTTTCTTAAAGCCTTGCTTAAAATAACAAAGTCTTTTGTTCTTACTGTAATTTCACCAGTACCTGTGGTGTAAAGGTCGCCTTCTGCTCCAACAAAATCGCCAACATCGGCAAAAGTTTTGAATTCTGCAAACGCTTCTGGTGCATCACCCTTTGAAATACTCAACTGTATTGTTGCGTTGACATCGTAAATATGAGCAAAAATCAACTTGCCCATAACTCTTTTAGAGATAAGTCTTCCACAAACTTTTACATGACTGTCCATTGGCAACTCTCTTGCTTGTTGCAAAGAATGAGTACGGTCAAATTTTGCCTTGTAAGGTAAATCATTTGTGGCTAACATATCGTCATATTTTTTTCTTCTAACTTCAAGTTCGTTTAACTCTCTTGCTTCGTTTGTTTCAATAATGTCCATAAAAAAATCTCCATATATCTATAAAATTGTTTTTAGTATATATTAACGCAATGTTTTTGTCAAATTGTTTTTGGTGGGTGATGTTACTAAATCAGCCATTTTGTTATTGATTTATTATTAAATCGTTCTAAAAATTAAAACTTGGTATTGACACAAAATTCAAGGTGTAGTATGATAATAAAAAAGGTAGGTGTGATATGGAAAATCAAGTTTATCCAACAGGTAATGTTGTCATTGCAAAACTCTTAAATGGAAGATATGTTGCTTTCGTATTAAACAAGGAAAGAACAAAAGTAAAAGATTTGTCTACTGGCGAAATCACTTCACTTTCAATCGAAAATTACATTCTTAATCATTACAAAGTCAAAGTGCTTTGGCAAAAGAATATGCGAAAAATTAAAAGTGAATTTATCGACTTGCTTTATCCAGAAACTAATACTTACGACTATGATGATGAAGATATTTACGGCAAGATTTCGAGAAGTGCCATAAGAGCCGAAAGAAAAGAGAGAAAGAAAAACGAAAAGCGTTACAATTATTTGAAATCAATTCTGCCAAAATATCAAAGAGATGATATAGTTTCGTACGAAGAAATACAAAACACAATCAACTATTTTGTTAGCCAAGACGCAAAAAATAGTAATCAATGTCAGCAGGAAATTAACGACCGAATTATCAAAGACGAAAGCGAAGAAAACATCAATTTTTAATCTAGTCTTTAAGTAACAATTCGAAAAATTATTTTTAGCGAAATAAAATGTTTCAAAAAAGTTTAACACTTTGCTGATTAACAAACTGTAAATTACACTAAAAAAGCACTGCTTATGCAGTGTTTTTTGTTGGCGGAAGAGACAGGATTTGAACCTGCGGTGCTCATCGCACACCCGCTTTCCAAGCGAGCACATTAGACCACTCTGACACCCTTCCGTTTTTTATTTTTTGACCTTGTTTGTGTGGACTTACTTTTTGAAGAAAGCGAGATAAATTTTTTAGCAACCTTTTTTGAAAAAAATCAGCAAGCAAATTGCAAATTGGTCAACCAATAGTTTTCTTAAAATCGCCATCAGTTTTTAACACCATTGTTTTTGAGTAATAATGTAGATGACTGGTTAAATGAAAACTAATAAATTTATCCTTGAAGATAATAACATAAAAAGTTTTGCTTTGCAAGTAAAGAGTTATATTTTCAATTTTTTAAGCAATAGTTTGTCATCGCTATTTACTCTAAAACTATCTCGGCATTTGTCAATTGCCTTGTTTTGAACAAATTGATTTAACTTTTTTGATTCAAAAACTTTCAATGATTTTTCTCGTTGTTTAATAAAACATTCACACATTAGCCACGCAAGAGCCATATTAACATAATATTCTTTTTCGTCAGTTTCACTTAAAATTATTTTCAAAACTCTGTCAATATATTCATCATCTAAAAACTTAAAAAGTATTCTAACTCTAACTCGCCTAGTAAAAGTTTTTTCGTTTTTAATGAGATCTTGTGCTAGATTAAAATAACTATTTTTATTGTCCTTGTTGATAACAAATTTTAATGTGTCACAACTAGACCAGTTGTCTATTTTTTGTGAGAATTCTAGTAGTTTTTGAGAAAAAGTATCAAAATTTTTTATTTTACAAAGCAAACCAGCATAAATCAGAGTTTCGGTGTGATAATTAAATTCACAAACGCTTAAAAATTGCATAAAGTTCCCTTTGCTTATTTGAGATATTATATCATTTACAATCGGTGATTTTATCGCAAGACAAGGCAAGGTGGTGTTTACAATTTTTTGTTCAAACTGGCGATTTATTTCTGTTCCGCTAATGCTAATTAGGTATTTTTCAAACTCAATAAAATCTTTTTTAGTCCAGCAGTCTTTTTTTAATTCCATACAAAAATTATACAAAAAACTTGCTTAAATCTAAAACAAATTATGCTTTTATTGGGTAAATCATTATTTTTTTGTTTGAAATATTTTTCAAATAGTTTAGAATATAATCAAATAAGGAGGAGAAAATGGCAAAAATAAGTATTTTTTCTTTGAAAGATTTTTTTAAGCGTGTTTTTGCACTCGACAGAAGTATCGACAAAAGAATTGCCAAAATATCACAAGACCCAGTAAAGCAAGAAAAGTCAGTGTATTTTGGTGTGTTAAGTGTAATCTTTGTAGTGATTGCTGTGGGCTTAACTTTCTGTTTGCCTTGGATTTCTAGACTATGCTTTCAAATAGCATTTACCAATCTAGGATTTTTCACTTACTTTTTACTTTTAGGAAACTTGTTTTTCATCGTTGCAGGAATTGCGGTTGTCGCAGTACCATTTATGCTTTCTGTTTACGCACTAATGTTTGCGATTGCTCAACGCAGAGTCAACAAAAAAGCATTTGGCGTTGTGATGATTGTTATTTGTAGCATAGGCATTTTGGCAACAATTGCTTTGACAATCTTTTGCTGTGTTACGGGAACAGGTTTGTTTGCTCCTAGTGGCGAATAGCAGTCAAAAATTTAAGTGGCAAAATTTTAATAAATCAACTTTTTTATGTTGAGAACTTTTGCTATGGTAAAATTTATTTTTTCAAAATAAAACGGCTTGAAAAAGTCGTTTTTTGTTTAATCGTTTGACAAAATGGCAATATAAAAATATAATTATATCGACTAATACAAAAGGAAGTGTAAAATGTTAGACATAAATTTAATTAGAAAAGAGCCAAAAAAGGTGGAAGAACTTTTGTCAAGAAAAGGTTGCAAAGTTAATTTTAACGAATTTTTGGCAAGCGACAGAGAAGAAAAACTTTTAGAACAAAAAAACAATGAATTAAAAGCAAAGCGTAATAGTGCTAGTGGAGAAGTTGCAAAACTCAAAAAGCAAGGACTAGACGCAAGCGGTATTATTGCCGAAATGAAAACTTTGGGCGATGAAATTGCTCAAAATGATAATAAATTAAAAGAACTAGCAGACGCAAACTTTAACTTTATAGCTGGCTTACCAAATATTCCAGACGAAGATTTGCTCCCTGGTGAAAAGGAAAACAACAAGGTTATTGATATTTACGGTGAAAAGCCAGTGTTTGATTTTGAACCTAAAAATCATGTAGACCTTTGCGAAAGTTGTGGGCTTATTGACTACAAGCGTGCCGCAAAACTTTCTGGTAACGGATACTTTATCTACACAAATGTTGGCGCTAGACTTGAATGGGCACTCTTAAATTTCTTTATCAGCGAACACCTAAATGACGGCTATGAATTTATCTTGCCACCTCATCAACTTGGATATAACTGCGGATTTGGTGCAGGACAATTTCCAAAATTTAAGGACGAAGTTTACTGGGTAATTGATGAAAACGGCGACCCTAACAAAAAATTCTTGCTTCCAACAGCCGAAACAGCACTCGTAAACTTGTATGCTGGCGAAGTTTTGCAAGAAAGCGATTTGCCTAAAAAGTTCTTTGCATACACGCCTTGCTATCGTAAGGAAGCAGGTAGTTATCGTGCAGAAGAAAGGGGTATGATTCGTGGCCACCAATTCAACAAAGTGGAAATGGTGCAATATGCAACACCTAGCCAAAGTGATGATAGTTTTGCCGAACTCGTTGGCAAGGCTCAAAGACTTATGAAAAAGTTGGGACTTCATTTTAGAACAAGTAAACTTGCTGCTGGCGATTGTAGTGCAAGTATGGCAAGAACTTATGATATTGAAGTTTGGATTCCAAGTATGAATATTTACAAGGAAGTTTCATCAGTAAGTAATGCAAGAGATTACCAAGCAAGACGAAACAACACCAAGTTCAAAAACAGTCAAACAGGCAAGAACGAATTTGTCCACACACTTAATGGTAGCGGACTTGCAACAAGCCGTGTTATTCCAGCCATTGTTGAACAATTCCAACAAGCCGATGGCTCAATTAAAATTCCAGATGTTCTAGTTCCATTTATGGGCGGGCAAACTGTAATTAAGCCAATCAAGTAATTTTATTGAACAAAAAAATGGACAATCTCTGTCCATTTTTATTGCTAATTTTTGCTTTGTAGTTGCGTTTATGTCCCAATCAAATCACAAAAAATATTCCAAAACAATTTTATATTCCAAGTCAATTGTGTATTTAAGTAATTTAGTTCTGTAATATAAGTAAACTATCATCTCAATGTTTTATTATATTATTGCTTAAAAAAATTTTGGTATTAAATGGTAACTTTTATTATGTTTTTATAATCTATTTGTTAAATTAAAAGACTAATAAAAAATCAATTTTCATTATCACTAACTATCAAACTAAAATTTTCGTGGCTCAATTTTACTAATTTGGTATTTTGTAAATCTATATCTAATTTGCCCTTAAACACAAATTTTGCTTTTTGCGTTTCTGTGCAAGGAGTGAACGAAAACTCAACTTCGTAAAAGTTATAACCTAAAATATTCAAAAATGGGTTGATATAAAATAAGTCGTTTTTGATATAAACAATGCCGATTAAAACAATCACGATTACAAACACAACAAACATACTCACTCTTTCTAGTTCAAAACTGAGAGCAAATAACACAAAAAGTGAAAAGTACCCCAAAAAATACTGCTCGGTTATGCTTTGTTTGTTTTTTATTGTAATTTTTGTGGTAGGTGTTTGAGCGTGTTTTAGAGCAATTTTTGCTCCCACTATGCCCAAAACTATTGCGGTTACAAGTAGAATTAACGATAGAGTGTTTAACACATTAAAATGCAGATTTCCAAATATAATGTCAATTAAAATTTTAATTGTAACTAAAAAATATAGCGGAACAAATGCACTCAAATATAATAGTATTTTTTTCATATCTTTATTTTTTGCAATAGGCTGTTTTTTATGCTAAAAAAATGCTATATTAAAATTTCTTAAAAACCTTTGTCTTAAAATAAAAACACTAGAAAAAATCTCACATTAGCCTTAACAATAATTCAATACTCATAAATTAAAATTGCTATATTCAAATACCATAGGTCAAATGCTTAAAAAAAGTTTTAGAAAAATTTTTTACAGCAAAATGGCAAGTAGAATACAATAAAAAACAAAATTTTTATCAAACCTCTTACAAAATAAATCTATATGTGTTATAGTAATTATAGTAATGGGGAACGATATGGAAAACACAGAAAAAACAAAAATAATCGCCAGACGAGTGCAGTTGAGATTCAAGACCGAACTTGCTTTGCTTATTATTTTAGGAACACTTTTACTTGGGTTAACAATTTATTTTGCCATAATTGATAAGACTTTTTTTGTAGCCACAATGCTGGGCATTCCTACAATATGCTTTATTGTTGCGTGGAGTTTTAGGTTAAAGAGAATTTACAAAAACAATCATAGCCCAGAAATCAAGATTACTTTTTGTGACGAAATATTTACCATTTACGAAAATGGCGAAATATTAAGCGTGCAACAGCAAGACATAAAAAGGGTAGACTATAAAAACAAAAGAGCATTTTTAATTTCGCCTTACTTTATTAGTTTAAGCGAAATGAACTATGGAAAAGTCATAATCAGTGTGTTGCAAAATGGTAGTTGGCGACAAATTGTAGTAGACAATGTTTATGAGCCTAGCAAGGTTTGTCATAGGTTTAATTACTTTCTAGGTTTTAACACTTTTGAACAGGCATAAAAAAACGAGAGTATTAACTCTCGATTTTTTTTGAATATTACTTATTCTTCAACTTTTTCGCCAACTGGTTCTTCTACTACTGTTTCTTGTGCAACTTCTTGTGCTGGAACTTCAACAACTGCTGGTTGTTCCATAGGAGTAGCAACTGCCTTTAATGCTTTTTTGTAAGTAGACAAGATGATACTTGATAAAACGATATTTGCAATGAACATCAATACAATTACAAATAATACAATTAAGAAATATCCTTGTGCTGCGTACATACCAGTAATAGCAGCCATAAAGAATGTTCCAACGCTAGACAAAACTACATTTGTTACATAGTAGCCTTTTGCTTTTTTAATAATACCAAGACTGTTTAACAATCCAAGAATACTAAAGGCAACTGTAATAGCGCCGAAAACGCAAGTCAAGAAAATTGGAATAGCAAATACCAAACCTTCGCCTGCTTCTGCAGCCATCAATCTAGCAAAGTCAAAAACTGATACTTCAATTTCTGGGTCTATTGGCAATACAAACATAAATAATGTTGCCAAGAATGAAAGACCTAAAACTACGCTGTTAAGTACAATTAACTTTTTGTTTTTCATAATATTCCCCCTTAAAAAATTTTGAGATTTATTCTCAATACTTTTATATTAACAAATATATTCTGCAATGTAAAGAAAAATGTAAAAACTTTCTCAAAAACTGTCAAATATGATTGAATTATGTAAAAAATTTTAAGTTTTTTCTGTAAATTTAATCGAAAGTTTTGCTCATTACAAAAACAGTAAAAAACTCGTATTCACAAATTATTTTTTCAAAATATATAATGAATTAGTGTGAGGGAGAGATTATGAGAAGAAGAAATTGTAGCAAAACAAATTGTTGTCGTAGTCAAAATGAATGCCCAACTTGTTGCAATCAAGTAATTCGTACCATTGTTGGACCAACAGGACCAACGGGAGCAACAGGACCTAGTGGCGAAACTATTTTAGTTCGTTCAACTACTACGCTAGATGCAGGAAATAATGCAAGAGTTGATACTAGTCACATTGGCAATACAACCTATCTAGACTTTTACATTCCAAAAGGCGAAATGGGGCAAACGGAAACAATTTTGGTTGGCGAAACTCGTGCGATAAAATCTGACCGTCCAGCCAAGGTGGAAGATAGGTTTGAAGACGGTAATCATTATCTTGATTTTTATATTCCGCAAGGCGAAACGGGAGAAAAAGGCGAAAAAGGAGATATAGGTCCACAAGGAGAGCGTGGCGAAAAGGGTAATGCTGACAAACTTGATATTGCTTGCGTTTATACTATCGACTTTAACGAACCTGCAAGAGTGGAAGACGATGAAGAAAATGGAAATCACCATTTGTCAGTTTATATTCCTCGTGGCATTCAAGGAGAGCGTGGCGAAATCGGGCCAAAAGGAGATACGGGTGCAAAGGGTGACAAAGGTGAAATCGGTCCAAAGGGCGACAAGGGTAACACTGGTCCAGCGGGCGAAAAAGGAATAGCCGAAGGCATAAGCATTGACGGAGCAGAAACTGTTGCGTCAACCGAAAAAGCCCAAGTTTTAGACGATTTTGAGCAAAATATTCATCACTTGACATTTTATATTCCAAAGGGAGAAAAGGGCGAGCGTGGAGCAGAAGGCCAAGTAGGCCCAGCTGGTCCAGCAGGCCCACCGGGAGCAACTACAAATATCAATGCGACAATTTATAGTACGACCGCTTTGAGTTTAACAAACGGCACAGCACTTAACTTGGACAAAACTTTAACTAACAACCGACTTACAGTTCAAGACGGGAAAATTGTAGTAGCAAATTCTGGAACTTATATCATTAGTTATTCGATAAATAGTTCCGCAAATGCTATTGTGGGCGAAACTATTGCAGTAAGCGTTAATGATATTGCTATAGTATCAACAAAAAGACCTATTCCAAACGACAAAACGACTTCGGCATTTATTGTAATGCGACTGGAAAAAAATAGCACAGTGAGTTTAGTTCCAACTATAACGCAGTCACTAACTTTGTCTGCTACCGATGCACCTAGTGCAACACTTACGGTTATAAATATCGCTTAATAAATTGCGAATAACAAAAACTTAACAATTAAAAATGTTGTAGTAAAAAGCACTAATATCAAGGTGCTTTTTTTAGTTATTCAATACAAAGTTTTGTAGAACAATCGTGTTTTAGCATTTTAGTTGACAACCTTTAATAAAAAATATTAAAAATCATTTTAATAATTTTGTGTTATGATATAAACTATATGTTGTTAATTTTTGAAATAAATGATATTTGAAATATAAAAGATTAAATGGAGAATTATATGTATAAAAACCAAGTATATAAAAGTATTTTAGATTGTTCTATTGATGATAGTTTGCTCGAAGACTTTTGCAAAAATATTTCTAGTCAAGATTTTGATAAAGAAAATTCTTTTGAAAAATATTATAGTCTGGAAATAATCAAACTTGCTACCAATAAGGTTAAAGATGACGAAAGGGACGCTTTGTGGCTTGCAAATTGGGCAAATGCCTATAGTTACATTTTAATGGCTAGCACTTGGGACGGACAAAGTAGTGACAATCAAGCCAAAGACTATGTTATTAACAAAATTAGCGAAGCATTAAATAGCCTATCGTTTTTTGAAAGCGGAGATGACGAAAAATACTATTCAATATTATCTTATTTGAAAAGGTTTGAAAATCTTGATAATTTGTATAAGATGATAGATGAAATTAACACTTTTTATTCACTAGAAAAAAATAATGACGATTTTGAAGCGGATATTTTGTTTGTAAACACCAAGCAAAAATTATATTATAAGATAAAATCTTTTGATTTGTTGGACACTCAAAACGATGATGCAACTTTGTTGTCGCTAGATGAGTTAAATCAAAAAATTAGTCAACTACAATTAGACGGCTACAAGGAAGTAAATCTTGAATAGTTTGTTCTATAAGCGTACACATTTTTATAAAAAACAATTTTATATAGTTTGATTTAGTTAAAAAAGATTACTTTTATAAAACTATATTTTTAATACTAAAAAACACATTAGGTTAAATGAGTTAATTCATATACTAATGTGTTTTTGTTTATTAGTGAATAGTTATTGCTTGCAAATTTTTTTAACTTTTTTATAGTCTTTGTGGTAATATAAGAGTGAATATCTTTGTCAACCTTTAAGCATACATTGTAAGTTCTTCTTGGCTCTTAATTTCACAATATAGTTGTAAAGCCTGCTGTTTAGTCATAACTAGTTCTGGCTGATTAAGTGCAAATTTATATTTTTTTGTTTTTTGTTCTTCAAACGAAGCCTTTGCCATTTTTTGCATTTTATCATATAAAAATTCAAAACTATCATTGCTAGTCTTAACGATAGAAGCAAAGACTATTTTTTCAATCAATTTTTGTTCAAGTGGTTTTACGACTTCGGTTGACCACTCGTTAAATGGTTCAAAGCGGACATATTTATGCTCATTATTTTTTGTAATTACTTTATAGTCAAAATTGTAAAAATCGTATTTACTCATATCTTCCAAATGACAATTTTTTGGCATAAATAGGTGAGCATATTTTATCTTGTCAGTTTCGTCAATATAATCCCAAGTTGCGTCATCATAAAATTCGTCATCAATGTGGTATTTTTTGTCTTTCAACAAAATGTGCAATCGTGCGTGTTCTTCCTTTACGCTTGTTTCTAGATTAAGGGTGGTTAAAGCAACAATATTGCACGATAATTCGTTAAGATTTAATGCATCAATAATATGTTTCATCAAAGAGCAACGACCTAGGCAAACAAACTCTGGATTTTCTAAAAACGCCCCAACAAATAGCTGGTCATTACTGCACCAACTTGTTTGTTTTGAAGGAGAGTATTTTACTAAACTTTGAATTTGCAAATGAATAAAAGATAGGGTTTCGGCTGGACTTAAATTTTTTTGCTTGATATTTTTGCAAATATTTTCTATATACGAGTTTGCGTCAATTATTGTTTTTACATTCCAAATTTTATTTTCAGTATGTAAACTTTTGTAGTGATGAGTTGTTAAAATGTTTATTTCGGCAAACGGACTAGCCTTTTTGTTAAGTTGCTTTAATATATCCAAAATTTCGTGTGAAATTCTTTCGCTTAAAACTCTTATGTTAATCGTTTTTATGTTGTCATTATCTTTAATCGTGCTTGTTAGTTGTTTTAATAAATCTATTTGTTTAGTAGAGTAGTCATCATTTTTTTCGTTTAACAAAGATATGTTCAATTCTTTTGCGTTTTTTGTGTTTTGCATTTCTATTCCTTTTACTAAAATTATTATCAAATTTTTATGCGAGATAGTTGATTAAATGAAAAAGGCACTTTTTGTGCCAATATTGTTGTTTATAAAAAATTATTTTTATTCTTCCAACGAATTTTCATCATTTAATAAATACTTTAACTTGTCTTGCATGGTTGCAAACTTTTCAAATGTAGATTTGCAGTAGTTGTAAGATTCTCTATATTCTTTTGTGGTGACATCGTATCTGTTTATAATTCTATCATTTGTGTGTGAGTAATTCAAAATTTCTTCCCAAATTACTTTGTCAAATTCAACATACAAGTAGTGTAGTGAATTTGTGTTTTTGTCTACATTTTTGTTTTTTTCGTTAAAGTCATTAACATTTTCCCTTGTTTGATAAACAATAATTAAATTCCTCATAAACTTGTTAAATTCGTCTTTTGGCAAAACCTCGCACATTTTTTCCAATGCTTTTTCGCTAATTGAATCAACAAAATCATATTCTTTTCTCATATTTTTCCCCTTTATTGTTACAAATATTTTATCACAAGAAATTTGAGTAGTCAATAGGCAAATTAAGTCTAGTAGGGCAAATCTTACACAAAAAAACCATATTTCATATAATGTTTTGCAATTATGGGAGAATGTATATGAAATGTAATTTTTGTAAATACAAAAATTGTAATGACGAGCAAACTAAATCAATTATTCAATCAATTATCAACGGGTCCAATGAGAACGCAAGGAGCATACAAGGTTTACAAGACTATATAGGACTTTAAGGTTTGCGGGGAGAAAAAGGCGAGAAAGAAGATAAGGATTACAACACTTTTGGCATTATACCGATTTACGCAAACATTGTAAATGCTTCGCAACAAACAGTGCAATTTGATATATGCAATCGGGCTTTATATACCACTAGCAAGAGTCCAAATTTTTCAGGGCATTACTTTGAAAAATGGTACAGAAGTTTTGGTGAGTAAAGCAGGAATTTATGAACTTGACTTTTCGTTTTCAATAAACAATTTTTATAATTCAAGCAATTTAAGGTTATATGTTAATAATGTGCCCGTTTCAACATTGCTTTCTTCTTTTGCCAACGGCAACTACTCTATTCATCGAATTGTTAGGCTAGGAATAGATGATATAGTACAAATAGGTGGCAACTATTACAAGAATAGGTTTCAATGCGGGAATGTCCTTTACGCTTGTTAAAATTGATGATTAAATTTGGTACTCAATGGATTAAAAAATGTTCAGTAAGTTTTACTGAACATTTTTTTCACATAACTTTAATCGCCAATAAGCGATTTGCAAAGTTTGAAAATATCTGTGTTGTCAATACGCTTTTTAATTACCGAGCCAAAGTCAATATCTTTGCTGGTCTTGTAGTAGATAAAGTAAGGAACATCTTTGGCGGAGTGACCCAAGCGTGTGTAAAGCGAATTATCAATCTGCTCACTTGTTTGATTGTTAAATTTTAACCCGCCTGTTTCGTGGTCAGCAGTAACAATTATTGATACATTGTCTTGCATAGCAAGTTTATCATAACAAACTTTAATGCTTT
Source organism: uncultured Clostridia bacterium (assembly GCA_934747255.1). Lineage (GTDB taxonomy): Bacteria > Bacillota > Clostridia > Christensenellales > UBA1242 > CAKVNM01. The sequence continues at coordinate 41,550 of CAKVGH010000008.1, forward strand.
CGTCAAAGCTGTTTAGATAGTCCATCATTTCAAAAATTTGGTTGGAATGGCTTTTCTTGTCTATGTGTGCTCCTTCAATCATCAAAAAGTAGCCGTTAGGAAAGTTAGTTTCAAAATAATCTACCGCAAAACTTGTTAGCATTTCAAGTGTAGGAGTAGTATTGTTGCCACCACTTGCAACAATGCTTGAAAATACGCCAAAAATTTTTTCGTTAGTTATCTCCAAAAGCGAAATATCATTTTGATAGTTATAGCCCTTATTTTTAAGCAAATCTTTGTAATTTTCATAAGTCGTTTTGCCAGCACCCAAATACAAATCAAAGTTGTTTTCAAGTTGTCCTAAAATTATTTGCTCGGTATTGCCACGCTTGTCTGCGTGAGATGAAAATCCCGCAGGTGTAGCACCATATAAATTGTCGGTTGTTACAATACCAACACCATAGCCTTTTTGCTTTGCGTACTCGCTAATAGACTTAATATCAACATTGTTGTGCCTAGAAACTTCCTTGTTGTTGTATTTTTGACCAGTCGCCATAGCGCTCGCTGCTGCGGCACTGTCGGTTGGAAAAAACACTGCATTGGAAAAAGTGGACATCTTGCCTTGATAGTCGAGAGTAGTCATAAACATTTGCTTTTCGTAATAACTTGATGTAACTTTTATGTGATTTTCGCCCATACCATCGCCAATGAATAATACAACTTTGTTTGCGCTCCCGTTTAGAACGGAAAAGTCTATTGTATTAAGTCTGCTTCTTCGGCCAACAAATATTCCAACATACCCACCAAAGATAGCCAAAAATATGGTGGACAAAATGCAAATAGTTATTAAAAAAGCTCTTTTTTTCTTTGTCATAATTTTCTCCTAATTTTTATCGTTGTGTTAGTGAAAGCAGTGTGTTATATAATTTTAATGCCAATCAAAACAGTGACGGCACAGTCTAATATAAAATTGTGTTGATTTATAAAAACTCTGCTTTGAGTCAAAATTAACTCTCGTTAACTTATGTTATCATTAAAATTGCAAAATAACAAAAAATATTAAAAGAAAAAACAATTTGATTAGGAAAAACAATGCAAAAATTATGAAACTTTTTTTGTTATTGACATTTGCGTTAAGTTAAAATATAATTAAAATAAAAAAGTGAGGTGTGTATGAAGTATAAAGGCGTAGAGTTTGAAGCCATTGTTGCAACTCCCGGTTGTGGAAAATCTTTCTTGTGTGATAAGTACCCAGAAAAATATGTCGATGTTGACGAGTTGAGATTGCGTTGCAAGTACTTTGTTCCAGAAAATATTACCAGAAACGAACTTGAAAAAACCAAAGGCAGTAGGGAATTTCCAAAAAGAGAAGGCGGAAAGGACGCATACTTAAAATTGCTAAAACAGGAATTTGAAAAAGAGTGGAAGACTGGCAAAATTTTAATATGCGCACCACACCCAGAAGTTATTTCTTTGCTAAACGAATTTGACATTAAGTATTGCTTTGTATATCAGTCCCTTGCCATAAAGGAAGAAATTAAACAGCGAATGATTGATAGGGGAAATCCAAATGAATTTGTTAAGGAAAATTACGATTTAGTTGAAAGTTTTCACAAACAAAATATCGAAGAAAAAAATTCGGCAGTCAAATATGAATTTGGACACGGCGAGTTCTTGGAAAATATTATTAAAAAATTTAATTAAGCAGTGATGCTGAAACAAGAATATTTGTTTTTTGATAATTTTTTTTATCTCAAACTGCCACAATTTATTCATACTAATAGTTTATTAAAAAACCACCATATATTTGGTGGCTTTTTAATAAATGATGCAAGTAAATCATTTGAAACAATAACAAATTTATCTTTAATATTTTAATTAAAAGTAGTGTCAAACTATTTATTTCAAATAATTTGTTTTGTCTATAATTTACAATAATTTACAATCGCCCGAAAATTCGGGCGATTTAGAGTGGTGCACCATAAGGGACTCGAACCCTTACTCTTTCGAATAAGTTTCTTCGATTTGATCAGGCAAAGTATATTTTGCCGTCAGCCTTGACGTATTTAGAATTATTTTTTCAATTTTTTCTCCTTTGTGATTTTTTACAATATATGAAGAAAAATTTTTTTTGTGTTTTTCATTCATGCAAAAATAACAACAAGATGTAAAATTTCATATATTGTAACAAAATGGAGAAATTATGAAAGACATTTGCCATAACAAACGCACATACTGTGACAAAAAAAATTTGTATCCAACAAGCATTTTTGGAAATTCAACTCATATATTTTACGGACCTATGGGGCCTCAAGGTCCACGAGGTGAAAAGGGCGAAACCGGTCCAACTGGACCACAAGGATTGCGTGGATTACAAGGCGAAAAAGGCGACAAAGGTGCAACCGGTCCAAGTGGTGAAAATTTGGAAGTAAAGTCAACAAAAACTGTTGATTGGGATCAGCAGGCTTGCGTAACTGCAACTCATGATGGAAATACCACGTATTTGGAATTTGAAATTCCACGTGGGTGTGATGGAAAAACTGAAGTGGTCTTTGCAGGGAATACAACTCAACTTGAACCTACCGAATACGCCAAAGTTGTTGACAGATACGAAAAAGATGTACATTATTTTGATTTTTTTATTCCAAAAGGTCAAAAAGGTGACCAAGGTCCACAAGGGATGCAAGGCTTAAGGGGTGAAAAAGGCGATATTGGGGCGACAGGACCTCAGGGTGAAAAGGGAGTAGCTGGCGAGAGAGGTTTGCAGGGTGAAAGAGGCAAAATTGGTCCCAAAGGTAGTACAGGACCGCAAGGAGTACAAGGACCGCAAGGAGCACAAGGCGAACCAGGTCAGCGGGGTGAAAGGGGCGAACCTGGTCCCAAAGGTGATGTTGGTCCCACAGGACCACAAGGCGAAACAGGGCCAAGGGGATTTCCAGGAGAAATAGGCAGAAGTGAACATATTTCAATTGATACCACTGAAACCACAAATCCAGGAGAAGAAGCACGTGTTGAAGATACATTTGAAAACAACATACATTATTTAAAATTTTATATTCCCCAAGGTCAACAGGGTCCCAAGGGCGACAAGGGCGAAAATGGTGACAGAGGTGTCCAAGGAGAAAAAGGTGCAACTGGCGATCGTGGACCTGCTGGACCACAAGGCATACAGGGCCCAACTGGTCCAACTGGGTTAACCAGCAATATAAATGCAACAATTTTCAATCCAGAATCCCAATCAATTGCGTCGTCCAAACCAATCTCATTTGGAAGTTCGCTAACGGTAAATCAGTTGATAATAAACACCACATCAATAACTATAACTACACCAGGGACATACCTTGTTAGTTTTTCAATCAATAATGGTTCGTCTGCAACCGCTGGCGACCGAATTGGCATTTTCAAAAACAACGTCTTGGTTGAAGGTTCGACTCGACCATTGACGTCAAGTACAAATGTAAGTTGTACAATTGTGATTGAACTTGCTCGAAACGACATAATCACGCTTGTTCCAATTCTTACACAAAGCAGAACAATCACAAATTCAGGTGCCCCAAGTGCAATGCTTACTGTTGTTCAAATAGCATAATTTTTTGTAACAAAACGACACAGCAGCTTTTTTGATAAAAAAAATTTTCAAGTTCTATGCTGTTTGAAATTAGCAGTATATTATAAAAAGTAAGAGCATATTTTAGGGATATTCCTTAAGATATGCACTTTTTTATGCTTGGATAGTTCATATTGCTGTTTAGATTGTTCTATTATTAGTTTTTCTTGCAAGTCTTTCTTTAAGTTTTCAAGTTCTTCAAGTCTTTGTTTTGTGGTATCTGTCAATATTCCTTTTTCAATGGCAAGCATAATGTTTGAAATTGAAGTATTTGTTTTTTGTAAATCTATCTAGTTTGTAAACCAAAACATAGTCCCACTTTTTATTGTTGCTATCTTTAAGCATTTTCTGAAACGAATCTCTTAAATCTGTGGTTCCTAAAATTGCTTTATCTATGTAATAGTCAACAATGATAATATCATGCTTTTTAGCAAAATCTTCACAGACATGAACTTGACCTTCAATAGATTGTTCTGTTTGGTTAGTGCTACTATATCTTGCATATATTACTGCTGTTTTCATTCTATTTTTCTCCTTTTATATATTTTTATTTTTTTGTCTTTCGACAGAGCGAAGATAAACGAAAATGGTTTAAAATATTTACATTTAATAGTTTTGTTTTATTGTCAAGGGTTGAGAATCAATACATTTTACCCTTGACAATAAAGAGTTTTCGTTTATCATCTCAAGGCGAA
>CAKVGH010000009.1 GCA_934747255.1 uncultured Clostridia bacterium
CATAACTCGCCGGCCCGTTCTACAAAAAGTACGAGATCACACTGGTATTGCTACCGTAGTGCTCTCTCAGCTTGTAAGCATATGGTTTCAGGTTCTATTTCACTCCCCTCCCGGGGTTCTTTTCAACTTTCCCTCACGGTACTATACGCTATCGGTCACTAGGTCGTATTTAGCCTTAGGAGATGGTCCTCCTATCTTCACACCGGATTCCACGTGTCCTGTGTTACTCTGGATACTAACTCGTGTTGGCAAACATTTCGTCTACGGGGCTGTTACCCTGTTTCGCTTAACTTTCCAGAAATCTTTGACTATGTTTGTTGGTTCACTTTATCGTTAGTCCTAACCCCAAAAGTATTACTACTTATGGTTTGGGCTCTTTCCCTTTCGCTCGCCGCTACTTAGGAAATCGTTGATTTACTTTCTCTTCCTTCGGGTACTTAGATGTTTCACTTCCCCGAGTTCCCTTCTGCACATTATGTATTCATGTGTCAGACACTGATAGATTATTATCAGTGGGTTTCCCCATTCAGAAATCTACGGATCACAGTTCATTTGCAACTCCCCGTAGCTTATCGCAGCTTATCACGTCTTTCATCGGCGCCTAGTGCCAAGGCATCCACCATACGCTCTTTATAGCTTGATCGTATACGTCGATTTTCTTAGCATTTGCTAATTAATTAACTCAGCGTAAATTGTTTCGCAATTAACGGACAAATACTTGCCCTTCGTTAATTTTATGAATGATACAATATTTACACGATTTTTTTAATATTTGATATTCGATATCGTTCTATCTATTATTTATGCAGTTGTCAATGTGCTTGCCACGCTTCTTCATTCGTGACTCGTCTATAATAACACAACAAAATTTGCTTGTCAACAGTTTTTTTCAAATTTTTCAAATTTTTTTTAATTATTTTTTTGTCGCATTAAAACTTCCTTTGTCGAATGGCAAAAAGTGGCTTTTTCTTATTATTATACATATAGTTATTTATTTAATATATACATAAAATAATATAGCACGGGTCAACATATAAAAAAATTAGAATTTTTAATTTGAAATTTTTTTTTGGAAAATATAACTATTTTTTATGGAGTTTATCAATCTACATAAAAAAGTTTTTGGGAGTAGTTTTAACTAATACTCACATTTATCAATGAAATGTTTTCATAATAATTTTACTTTTAATGATTTGTTAATCTAGTTTGATATTTTAGTACTTTAACAAAATAAACTCACATATAAAAATTTTGGCAGAAGCAAAATAATTTGTTGACTTAATCTTCAAGTAACTTTATAATTTGCTCAAATAAGGAGAAATACCTATGCTAACATTAAAAGATATTGTTAAAATTTACAAAGTCGGCGACCAGCAAATAAGTGCAGTTGACGGAATAAATGTTAATTTTAGAGAAAACGAATTTGTTTCCATTCTTGGTCCTAGTGGTTGCGGAAAGACAACTACTCTAAACATTATTGGCGGGCTAGACCACTACACAAATGGCGACTTAATAATTGATGGCAAAAGCACAAAACTATTTAAGGACAGAGATTGGGATACATACAGAAATCACAAAATTGGGTTTGTTTTTCAAAACTACAACTTAATACCGCATTTAAGCGTCATTAAAAATGTTGAAATCGCCTTGTCTATAAGCAGTACAAAAGCAAAAGAACGCAAAGAAAGGGCTATAAAAGTTTTGACACAAGTTGGACTAAAAGACCAAATGTACAAAATGCCAAATCAACTTTCTGGCGGACAAATGCAAAGAGTGGCTATTGCAAGAGCACTTGCCAACGACCCAGAGATTATTCTTGCCGATGAACCAACAGGCGCATTAGATACTAAAACAAGCATACAGATAATGAAACTATTAAAAAGTATCAGCAAGAAAAAACTGATTGTAATGGTAACACACAATCAGGATATTGCATACAAATACTCAACTCGAATAATAAAAATGCTTGATGGTAAAATTGTTGGCGATACAAACGAATATACAAGCAAAGAACAAACACAAGATTTTGAAGAGAAAATCAAAAAAGAGCAAAAGGCTCTATTAAAGGCTCAAAAACTTGCCGAAAAGCAAAAAGCCAAAGAACAAAAACTAGCATTAAAGAAAGAAAAACTTTTGGCAAATCAAAAGACAAAAAAATCTAGTATGAGTTTTTTTAGTGCACTGGGTTTATCACTAAAAAATCTGCTTACCAAAAAAGGAAGAACCTTTTTAACTTCGTTTGCGGGAAGTATTGGAATTATTGGAATAGCACTTGTTTTGGCAATAAGTAACGGCTTTACGGGTTACATAGCAAATATGCAATCTAGCACATTAAGTGGCTATCCAGTAAGCGTTTCAGCAGCCACCATTGACTACTCTAAATTTTCGTCATTTGAAATTGACGAAGACGAAGAAGGCGGAAATGATAGTTATGTAACGGTTTACGAATCAAGTTTGCAAAAGTATGTTAAGTATGGTCACTACAACTTTTTGGGAACGGACTTTTTGAATAGAGTTAAAGAGTTTGAGAGAAGCGAAAAAGAAAAGAATGGCACAGAAAATATAAGTTTAATTCAATACAACTACTTTACGCCACTAAAAATTCTTGTTAGACGAGCCGATGGCACAATAAATGTTACTCAAAACTCAAACAGTTTGAGTATTATATCAGGCTCGGGCAAAGGAATTTTTTACGAAGCATTATCTAGTAGCGAACTTATTGACCGAGAGTATAAGGAAATTTACAAGTCAGCAGATTATAGTAGTGAAGATATTTACGGACTCACTTTGGTTATCGAAAAAGGCAACAAAATGAGCAAAGCATTACTTGAAAGTTTGGGTGTTGCAGTAACTCAAAAAACTGGTTCGACTGACTATGAAAATATCTCTTTTGACGAAATCGTATCAAAACAATTCAAACTAATTTACAATAATGACTATTACAAATATGACAGCGAAAACGACAAGTTTACAATTCTTGACTCTACCAATCAAACAGAGTTGGAAAGCCTATATTCATCTGCAAGCGACACTCTAAAAATCACAAGAATACTTGTGCAAAAGGAAGACTCTAAAATCGAACTTTTATCAAGCGGAGTTATGTACTCCTCTAAACTTGCTGAAATGTACAGAGAAAATTGCAAGCAAAGTGAAATTGCTCAAAAACAAACAGCACTAAAATTATCACAACAAGACTCACCTACTGGCTACACATTTTACACTCCATTTGTAATTCAAATTGCTGAATTTTCTAGTATGCTTCCACCAAATGGTTTTACAAGCACAGCCGAAATCAATTACTACCTAAAAAACATATTTAACTTTAATGTTTCCACCGAAGAAGCATATCAACTTGCTATGCAGGAAATTGGTATAAGTGAAATTCCACAAAGCATAGTTTTCTATCCTAACAACTTTGATGGTAAAACAAGTGTTACTGAAATGATTGATCTATATAATCAAGATAGTGACGAAGCGCATCAAATTGTATACACAGATAACTCAAACGCATTGCTTTCAACATTAAGTTCACTAATCAACATAATCTCGTATGTTTTAATTGCGTTTGCTGGCGTAAGTTTGGTAGTTAGTTCCATAATGATAGGAATTATCACTTATGTTTCCGTTATAGAAAGAACAAAGGAAATTGGTATTTTAAGAAGTATTGGAGCTAGAAAAATTGATGTTTCAAGAGTGTTCAACGCCGAAACTTTGATTATTGGCTTTGTTGCGGGCGTATTGGGAATAGGTATCAGTTACCTACTCACATTGCCTATAAACCTTATTGTTTCTGGTTTGACAAATGGCATCAATAACATCGCAGTCCTCAATCCTTTGCACGCCTTAATGCTAATTGCTATCAGTATGATACTCACTTTCATTTCGGGACTTATTCCTGCAACTATTGCAAGCAAAAAAGACCCTGTTGAATGTTTAAGAACAGAATAAAAAGCAAATTATAAATGAAGAATAAATAATCGTTAAAACCAAATTTGCAAAACAAAATATGTGTTAATAACTATAAAACTATTAAATTTATTACATTAAAAAATCACGGCTAAAATGTCGTGATTTTTTATATTACAATAACTCGCAAACTTTGTTAAGTCTTTTGATAACTTCGTCCTTACCCAGTAAAGACATTATTTCAAATAACTCTGGTGTGTTTGTTTTTGTTGTTAAAGCAACACGCAAGATTGTTGAAACATCGCCATAGTGACCTTTGTAGTCCGCTGGGTTTGCCTTGTATAACTTCATATCATTTGCAAAGCCATCGTTTTCCATAAGGTGTTTAATTTTATCAAACCAAAGTTGTTTGTCGGTTTCTACGGTATAAATAGAAGCATATTTTTGACAAACCGCTTTAATGTCGTCCTTTGAAAACTTATTAAAATCAAATGGATAATCTTCTAGTGATTTAGGATTAAATAATTCCTTAAAGAAATAAGCATAAGTTGGCTTAACTTCTATCCACTTTGCTATATCTTTTCTTGGCTTTGGTGTTCCCCTTTCGATAGACAAAATCTTGATTGCATAGTCTTTGTTATTTTCAAGCAAACTAGCAAATTCTTTGTCATATCTATCAGCCCACTCTTTTGCTTCGTCAAAAACTTTTTGAGCAGTAAATTTTGAAATAACATTTTTGCTAATATCATTGAGTTTTGGCATATCAAATAAAGCACCACTCTTACTCATTTTATCTAGTGATACAACATAGTCTTCGTTGCTAGCGTCTGGATTTTGCTTACGCCATTCTTCAAAGTTTGAGTTTGCGATTGTAAGCAAATATTCTCTAACAGATTCAACAGGGTATCCTTCTTGCATATAGTATTCAACATTTGCTTCTGGGTCTTTACGCTTTGAAATTTTACGCTTTGAATCGCCGTCCATTTTTTGAATAGGTGCAACATGAGCATACTTAATAGGTTCAAAACCGCAAGCCTTAAATATTTGCAAGTGTTCGGCAATGCTTGGAATATACTCATCGCCACGAACAACTAAATTAACTCTCATAAAGTGGTCATCGCAAACATGCGCAAAATTGTATGGTGGCAAAAAGTCACGCTTTAAGATTACAACATCTTTGAAATTGTCCGATAATTTTAATGTTCCACGAATTGCGTCATCAACAATAATCTTGTTATCAGCATTGCTTTCGCATTTTAGTCTAATAGCAAATTGTTTGCCTTGCTTTAAGTTTTCTTCAACTTCTTCTAGTGACAAATCTCTACAATGAGCATAAGAACCATAGTAACCAATAAGTTCCTTGTTGGCTTCTTGAATCATTTTGTCACGAGCCGAAGTTTCGTCATCACAAAAACAAGGGTATGCCTTGCCGATAGAAACAAGGTACTTTGCCATAGCCTTGTAAATTGGCTTTCTTAAACTTTGTTGATATGTTCCATAATCGCCAAAATCTTTGCCGTCACCTGTTCTACCTTCGTCAAACTCTATTTTATATCTTTTAAGTCCATCAATAATCAAACCAACTGCGCCCGGAATAAGTCTGTTTTGGTCGGTATCTTCTATTCTTAAAATAAACTTTCCGCCACTCTTTTTGGCAAAATTGCTTGCAACAAGACAAGTAAATACACTACCGATATGCAAAAAACCTGTTGGGCTTGGAGCGAAACGAGTAACTATTGCGCCTTTTGGCAAATCTCTTTCTGGATACATTTTTTCCAAATCATCTTTTGTTAGTCTTACATCTGGAAATAATAAATCTGCTAACTTTTTGTAGTCCATAAATTTCTCCTTAAACTTTTGTATTATATAACAAATAAAAAATAAAGGCAACAACTCACCCTTATTTTTTGTAAAATTATGCAAGCAAAGTGTCTAACTTGCCAACCAAATCAAGCAAGGTGTCTTGATAAGATACCAAGTCTTGATAAATAGTGTTTTTGTATTCATAATCGCTGTCGCTTGCTTGTGGAATTTTGCCATTCAAGTTTTTAACGCTTGTGCGATTGATTTGTATTCTTGCTCTCATAGATTGTTCTTGCAACATTAAGTATTTATAAGTATCACTATTGCTTAACTCTGTTTTATCGTTTGTCGATTTGAAATCTTCTAGTTTTTGCATTAGACTATTCAACTTTACCAAAAGTTCGTTGTCCTTAAAAGATAATTGATAGTCACTGCCACTCTTTGCCGTTTCAAGCACAACATATCTTTGGAACAAATAATCTGTAATGTAGAGTTCGTAGGCGTCAATTAGTCTATAAATTTCGGCATACGAAATTTTTTCTTGCGAAATGTAATTTGACAAATCAAAAAGCAAGTAGTTATCAACAATCTGTTGAACGGACAAACTCATATCTATTTGAGTTGCAATAAGGTTTTTGTATTCTTTAAGTAAATCAATCAAAGCATACTTTGTACTTTGAGAGTTTGCTGTATCTGTTTGATAGCCTTTGCTCAAAATCGAGTATCTGTTTTTGAAGTTGCCAAGAGCCTTGATTAAATCTTGTTGAGAATTGTCTAGCGACAATAAAACATCGCTTGGTATTGATGAAAATTTGTCTTTGTGAAGATTTAAGGTATTTAGCACATACTTGTTTACTTGGTACTTGCTTGCGTGATTAAGAAGAACAAAGTATTCACTGTCATTAGAAAGCATTGCATATATGCCTGTTTTATTAGTCACTGCTTGACGAAGGTTTGCGTTATCATAAGGTTGAAATTCGTAGTAATATTTATTATCTGCTGACTTATGCAACATTGCACTGTTTACTTGACTGGCGTCAACATAAACTAAACTTTCCACGCTTTTATCATAATTTGAAATTAACTCGGAAATACCTTTGGCGTTATTTGAACAGCCAACTAGACACGCAAAAGATAAAACCAAAACGAATAGAACTGATAAAAATTTATACTTTTTCATACTACTCCCCCTTTGAAATATTAAATAGCACTTGTGCTACCAACTGCAAATTTTCGTCTTGCGAAGAATTAACAAAACTTGTCTTGTCTTCCGCCTTCAATAAACTGTCTATGTCTTTAACTTGACTCAATGCTAAAACAAATTTTTCATTTGTTTGATTTGACTTTAATGCAACGATATTTTGAGTCATTGTTTTTGCATCTTCCATAATAGCATTATTGTTTAACGCAAACGAAAGCATTTTTGTTTCTAGTTCATCAAGGGTAAGATTATAAGACATCATACTTCCATTATAAACATCTTTTTTTACGAGATTATTAAGTTTGATGCAAAGTACAGAGTATTTTTCAACTACTATCTTGTAATCTGCAACTATGTCGTTAAAGTAACTTTCAAAATCGTTAACATTTGGCATTGCAACTTTTTTGATGTGATTGCCTAAAATTTTACTGCTCGAATATAACTTATTTAGCGATGTAATAAAATCTTTATGAGCATTTATCGTTTCGGCTTGCAAATTGCTACTATTTTCAACAGATAAAGCAGTTGCGTTAATGTAGTCTGTGGATAAAATTTCGTATTGTTCCACAAACAAGCGATAGTTATATAATTCGCCACTTTCTAACGATTGTTTTACTTCATCACTAATAGAGCCTGCGTGTTCGCCACTTGTGATATAGTCAAAAACTTCTGTTAACTCTTTTTCGATTTGTGATTTTTTTAGCGACTTACTATTTTCTGCCGAAGCAAAATAAGTGTATGTACCATTATTGCTACCCGAATTGCCCGCAAGTGCCTTTATTCCAAAGAATATAGCAACAATGATAGCAATAGTTATTACAAATTTAAGTATTTTTTTCATAATTACTCCTATATTTAATATAATACATTATTGTGGCTATTTTGTCAATATCAACAAGTTTAATTTATTGAAACTAAAATTAGATATTTTTATTGATTAACAATATAGCCATTTACTGAAAAATCTTGAAAAAACAAAAATAGTTTTGATAAAAACTCGAATGGAAAATAAAAAAACCTTTTCGCTCACTCGAAAAGGCCCTTGCTTATATATTTGCAAAACAAAATGGTAAAAATGTTTTACGAGTGCTATTCTATCATAAAAATTTTATTTGTCAATAGGTTAGTGCAAAATTTTTTGATTTTTTTTGTAGAATTTTTTTTAAGACAATTTTTATCACTTTTCTTTTTTATTAAAAAACAAATAACTTGACTTTTTTTTAGTGCTTTTTTATAATGTTTTTGAGGTGAAAAAATGAGAAGTTTTGAAATAGTTAATAAGGAAAATTTACAATATAACATTAGTGAAATTAAAATGCCACAAAGAGCAACAAAACATAGCGCTGGATACGATATGTATAGCCCTATCGACATTGTTATTGAACCTAATACAATGCAAATGATATGGACCAATGTTAAGGCTAAATTTGGCGATGACGAAGTTTTGCTTCTTTGCGTAACTAGCGGTATGGGCAAACACGGAATTATGCTTGCAAACACATTAGGCGTAATTGACAGCGACTATTACGGCAACATAGGTAATGACGGCAATTTGGGATTTAGATTGTACAATTTTAGCAAAGAGCCATACATCATCAAGGCTGGCGACAAAATCGGTCAAGGCATTTTTATGAAGTATTTGACCATTGATAACGAAAAAGAGATAACTAGCGAAAGAGTTGGTGGATTTGGAAGCACAGTAAAAAAATAATTTCAAATTAAATATATCCACTCTATTTTTGACTGATAACACAACAAAATAATAAGGAATTTTTATGACAAATAAGGAAATTAAAAAACAGCGAAAACAAAAATATAAAGAATACAAAAAGCAACTGAACTCGGAAATATTTGACCTTGACAACGAACTTGTTTACAACGACAAAGCGGAAGCCTTGATTGAATGTAAAATAGGCAAAGCGGAAAACATTTTTAACAAATTCGACCTTGCCAAATACAGAACAATAACCGATGAGTTTGAAGACTACCTAATGAGTGAAGTAGAACTTGTACCAGTTACCGAAAATATAGCAATTCAAATGACTGTTGATGAAAATTTTACAGAAGAAAACGAAAAGCAAGTTAAAAAAGCAATGAAAAATCATTTTGGCTTTAAGATTACAAGCGATAAAGTTAAAACAAAGCGAAACAATATTCTATCAACAGTATTTATCACATTGGGTACACTTTTTATTATACTATCGGCTTTTATTGGCGTTTGGCTAAAAGATAGTTACATACCAGCGTACGAAACCTGCCTTGTACTCGCTTGGTTCTTTTTATGGGAAGGTATCTCGATGATTTCGTTTGACGGAATGAAACTGAAAAAACATTGTTATAATATGGTACGGCTATACAACGCAAACATTTCTTTTGTTAGATTTAGTCCAAACCAAACTCCAACAAAAGTAGATGAAAAAAATCAAAATAACAATATTATTACTCTTGCAGAAAAAAGTGATTCTAGCTCTACAAAAAAGAAAAGTAGCAAGTTTAATTTGTTTTCGATATTTAGAAAAAAATAATTTTTTGATAAAATTTCAATAAAAAAAACAGCAAAATTTAATATTTTTTGCTGTTTTTTTGTAATTATTTATATTTTTCTTTTATTTTTCTATGATTTTTGACAATATCGCTATTCTACAAATTTACAAATCTAAATACCTTTGTTTTTAATCTCTTATAGCCATTTGAAAGTTTTTGTTTGCTTGTAAAAAACAAAGTTCAAAACATTTGACATCTCAAAGCAAACTAAAATTCAGGGGCATAACACAACTTTTAGAAATTGTAGCAACTATTTTCCACGGCTGAGTTTCAAACTTGGGTTTGGACTAAGTGATAAGTCTGCGATTGAGTTGTTGTTTATTAAATCGTAATAACCTTGGCAACCTATCATCGCTGCGTTGTCTGTGCAAAGTGACATTGATGGATAGAAAACTTCTATTCCTAGTTTTTGTGCTTCCAAAGTCAATTTTTCTCTTAAATAACTATTTGCAGCAACACCACCTGCAATGGCAATTTTTTTGAAGCCATAATTCTTTGTTGCCTTTAAGGCTTTGAACACCAAGCTATCAACTGCTTGCATTTCAAAACTTGTGCAAATATCTTCTATTTTTGGTTCAATTCCCTTTTGCTGTAATTTGTGAACATAATTTATTACAGCGGTTTTTAGCCCACTATAACTAATATTATAAGTTTTATCAAGTGCCGATTTGTGAGTAAACTCTATGTTATTTTCGCCCACTTTGGCAAGTTTGTCTATCTTTGGACCACCCGGATAGCCAAGTCCAACTACTCTTGCAACTTTATCAAAGGCTTCGCCTATCGCATCGTCCAATGTTTCACCAATCAATGTGTGGTTAAGGTAATCATCAATTCGCAAAATCGCAGTATGACCGCCACTCACTACCAAACACATAAATGGTGGCTTCAAATTTTCGTGTGCAATATAGTTCGCAGAAATATGGCCTTTAATATGATTGACTGCTACAAGTGGTAGTCCTAATGAATATGCAAGTGATTTTGCAAAACTTACTCCTACCATAAGTGCACCAACAAGTCCTGCCCCGTAAGTCACGCAAATTGCGTCTAGTTGACTTAACTCTAACCCTGCTTTTTGTAATGCTTCGGTCAACACATTATCAATGCAAAGAACATGATTTCGGCTAGCAACTTCTGGAACAACTCCGCCAAATCGCTTGTGAATTTCAATCTGCGTAGCAATAACATTGCTCAAAACTTCTCGACCATTTTTTATTATTGCAACACTAGTTTCATCACAACTGCTCTCTATTGCCAAAACAATAATATCCTTGCCTTGACTCAATTTATCTTGAATTTCTTTTAACTTTTTTTCAACTTTCTCTTTGTAATCCATAGTAAGTATTATACTCCATTTTTTTATATTTACAAATAAATAAAATAAAAATGGCTGATAATCAATCAACCATTTGATTTTCTATTTGCTTTTCGGCTTGTTCTTTTTTTATCAAATTATCAATAAACTCATTATAGTTAACAAAATCTACCTTTTTTGTAACTTCCTTTTCTATCATAACATCAAGCAAGTATTTTAAGCCTTCCATAATCAACTTTTCATCGTCTGTATTTGATAAAATAACATTTAATTTTTCCAAGTTTGTTATGTCGTCATCATCAATCAAGTAACCCCTTTGAAATAGGTATGCGCCATTAACAGCGGACGCAGTTGATTTTGAGTTAAATGGATACTGCAAATTGTATTTTTCAAGTCGCTGATTTAATATTTGATAATAGTGTTTTTTCTCGCTATTTTGTGCACCTACTTCTATTGGGTGGTTACTGTATATAAAGTTAAGCAAGAGCGTCCATTCATTGTAAATTTCCCTACTAGTGCGAATATTCTTTAACATTTCAACTTGCTCACTACTAAATATTCCCCTTTTTATGTATTCTTCTGGATTAGTATCAAGTGAAAACCAATTAAAGATAATGTTATTAAGTTTATTCATAAACTTTTCGGAACGGAAAAAGTATAAGGATTTATAGTAATCGTTCATTTCTTCATATTTTACTCCATGCTTTTTCAACTGGTCAATTTCGTGATATTGTCTTTTGTGAGTAAGTTCGTGTGCGATGGTTGAAACAATATCAAGATATGCTAATTTGTTGTTTAGAATATGATAAAATGAGATGTACAGTATATCTTGTTTTGGAGCATAAAAACCTTTTGTCGCTTTTGAAAAAGGTGCAATCATAAACATTAGTTTTGGCTTGTGATTTTTTGTGTAAGTATCACGATTACAGTAATATTCAAAAGTCATATTTATGGTATTTAATTTTTGACTGATAGTCATACTATTCCATACTTGTGGAACAAATGCGTCAAATGGGTCAAGATTAGAAACGACAACTTTTTCTATCTTTTTGCTGTTTACAAACAAGTCATCTTTCAAATCAACTTCAAACGAATTTTTATCGCCAACATTATAAATGCTCTTTATAAAATTGTCTGCATCATAAAAATTCATTGGCAAATAATCTTGGTCAACAAAAATTTGTTGAACTTCTCTTGGAAGTCTATTAAAATAATTCGCCCCTGAAACATAGTAATTTGGTAAATCAAACATTTTGTTTTTCATATTTTTATTATATATTTTTTTGTCTATTTTGTCAATGCGCTTTTTATATTCTAATTCAACTATTGTTTAGATTATGATTTCGATTTCTATCGTTTTATTAAAAATCTATTTTGATTATTTTCTTGTATTTTTTAGTAAAATTATAAAAAAATTTGATTTTTTGGCTATTTTTTATAAAAAAATGACACTTTTTATGCCATTTTTTGAATTTTTTATTAAAAATTTGTTTTTTATCATCTAATAATTACAAACAAATAAAGTAGATTTTTGTAGTAAACATAATAAAAACATTAGTGAATTTTTCAAATTTAAGTTTTTAATAATTAAGATTTTTTAAGATATTCGTTAATAAAATCTTGAATATCGCCGTCCATAACCGCTGTTATATTTGGGGTTTCGTAATTTGTTCGGTGGTCCTTAACCATTGTGTAAGGGCAAAAAACATAACTTCTAATTTGGCTACCCCATTCGATTTTTTTAAGGTCTCCTTGAATGTTTTTTAGTTCTGCTTGCTCTTTTTGTTCTTTTAATTCGGCAAGTTTTGAATATAGCATTTTGAAAGCCATTTCCCTGTTTTGAATTTGACTTCTCTCAGTTTGACATGCAACAACAATACCCGTTGGAATGTGCGTAATACGAATGGCACTATCGGTTTTGTTAATATACTGACCGCCCGCACCACTGCTTCGGTAAGTATCTATCCTTAAATCATCTGGGTTAACCTTTATTTCGTCATCGTTAACTATTTCGGGCATAACTTCCACACTGGCAAACGATGTATGTCTACGCTTGTTTGCATCAAATGGACTAATTCTAACCAATCTATGAATACCCTTTTCGCTTTTTAGATAGCCATAGGCGTTATCTCCCGCAATTAAAAACGAAACTGATTTTATTCCCGCATCATCGCCGTCCTGTTGGTCCAAAACCGACAACTTAAAGCCACTGCGTTCGGCATATCTTGAATACATACGATATAACATTTCCGCCCAATCTTGACTTTCCGTTCCGCCTGCTCCCGAGTGTATAGTCATTATGGCGTTAAGGCTGTCGTATTTTCCTTTTAGAAGTGTCTGCAAATAAACTTTTTCAACTTCCTTTTCGTGCTCTAAAAGTTCTTGTTTTACACTTTCAAACAGCGATTCGTCATCGGTGTTTTCAAGCAAAGCCAAAAAGTCTTTTAAGTCGGCTTGTTTTTGTTCAAGGCTAGCGACTGTCCTTATTTGACTTTCCAGTCTACTGGCTTTTTTGTTTATGACTTCGGCATTTTTTATGTCCAGCCAAAAGTCATCTTTTGATTGTTCCAATTTTAATTTTTGCAAATCTTGATTTAATTTTTCTGGGTCAAAGACAGTGCTTTATTATGTCAATCTTTTGCGACAAAGCATCAACTTTTTCCAATTCCTTATCAATTATCATAATAATCTCCTAAAATTTATTTTAGCATAAATCACTGATTTTTTCAATATAATTGATAATTTATGGTCAAAAATGGCGATTTTTTTAATATTTTTTTGATTTTTTATGTGAATTTTTTATTTTTTACAACTTTACTTATAAAAAACTATAAATAATCGGTATTGAAAAATTAGTTATATTGTGGAATCCTTTGCGACTTATAACAGCAAGGGTGTTTTTGCAAAGTGACATATTCCGATTTTATTTGTCCATCGCTTTCGTACTCTAAAAGTATTTTGTCGCCAGCATTGTGCGTATACATAATTTTTCTCAAACTCATAGTATCATCTATTTTATGGCCATTCACTTTTAATATTGTATCGCCCTTTTTTAGACCCATTTTTTCTGCAGGGCTATTTACTGCAACACTTTGAATATAATAGCCCGTTTTGTTTTGTGCAATTTGTTTTAAGTTTGCGTCATAGCCAAACACGCCCATATATGATGTATCATAATAACCATTTGCACTCAAATTACTTACGAGTGGGTGAATTGTGTCGACTGGAATAGCAAATCCCATACCTTCGGCATCAGTTACTTTTACTGTGTTTATTCCAACAACTTCGCCTTTTAAGTTAATAAGTGGTCCACCACTATTACCCGGATTGATACTAGCATCGTGTTGAATTAAATTGTCAAGTGTGCTTTCGCCATAAGTGTTTTCTACCGCAACGGTTCTATTTGTAGCACTAATAATACCCTTTGTTGCGCTATGCTTAAACGCAAGGGCAATAGGAGTACCGATAGCAATTACTTCTTCGCCCGCACTATAACTACCCGCTTGTGCCATATTTAAGTATGGAATCGGCTTGCTAGCTTGCAAAATAGCAAGGTCATAAGAAGCATCTCTCCACAAAATATTAGCAGAGCATTTTGAGCCATCGTACAGATACAATGTAATAATATTTCCATTTTCAACTACATGATTATTTGTTAAAATATACGATTTTTGATGAATACATACACCAGTTCCTATACTTTGTTCTCTACCAGTCACAGTACTAATACCAACAACCGCTGGCGAAACTGTCTTGACAAGTTCTTGCTGGGAAGCACTTTTTGATGCGTCTATTGGAGTTGATACAGCAATGTTGTCGTTTTTATTCTCCGACAGAATCACTCCATTTGCTTGCCCATTATCAAAGCACCCACACAAAAAAATTGATATACTAATTATAATTAAAAAAACCGCTAAACTTGATATTACTTTTTTCATAATTATAGTTTGCGTAATTTATTAGCAAATAACATAAAATCAAAACACAGCTATTAACAATTTTTGGAAACAAGGTGATATTTTCAAAGCGAAAATTTAGGACAACGCCCCATTGTAAAATTAGTAAAAAATTGGTATTTTTTTGCAGAAAAATGTTAAATTTTTTATATAATTTATGCTATAATGCTAGTTATAAGGACAGAATGCAATGAAAGTTATTACACTAGCAAGCGGAAGCAAAGGAAATTGCACTTTAATCGAAACAGAAAAAGTCAAAATATTAGTAGATGCTGGAATATCGCTTGCAGAAATTGAAGAAAAATTAACTATACTTGGTGTAAATCCCAGCCAAATATATGCCATACTAATCACTCACGAACACAGCGACCATATTAAAAGCGCTGGTGTTTTTGCTAGAAAATATGGCTGTTTTATTATTGCCAGCATCAACGAATGGGACACTCTAAACAAAAAAATTGGAAAGCTAGAAGATGTACAAAAAGTTATGTTTAGCGATGACGACTTTTTTATTCAAGACTTAACGGTAAAGCCATTTGCACTCTCTCACGATTGCAGTAGTTGTTATGGCTATTCGTTTTACAATCAGGAACATAAAGTATCAATCGCAACGGACTTTGGAAAACCAACTAAATCGTTGCTAGACAATTTAAGAGATAGCAATATTCTAATTTTGGAAGCAAACCACGATGAAAATATGCTTCTTAACAACCCAAAATATTCTAGTATGTTAAAACACAGAATCTTATCAAGCAAGGGACATATATCAAACTTAACTTGCGCAGGTATTTTAAGAGATATTTATTCACCTAACACAACGCAAGTTATTCTTGCTCATTTAAGCGAAGAAAACAACTCGCCTATGCTTGCCTACAACACTATAAAAACCGAATTATCAAGATACGGAATTATTGAGGGGAAGCACATTTTTATTGATGTAGCCGACCAACACAAAATGGGACACTTATTTGAATTAAAAAACGAATAATATAATAAAAAAGATTAAAGATATAAAAATTGACTAAATTAAATTATGAGAGTATATTATAGTTATGAGAAATCCTTACGAAAACAGTAATATTTATGAAAGAAATAAAATAAGTCTTAAAGCAATTATTTTGATATTACTTGTTTTTGCATTGATTGCGTCCGTTTGGCAAAATTACGATATTATTAGTATGATGAACAAAAAGAGTCATTACGACTTATACATTAAGCAACTAGAACAACTAAAAGACAGGCAAGGATTAAGTGCATTAAAAGCAAAAAATAGCGATTTTATTGCTTGGATAACTATTGAAGATGTTGGAATTTCAATGCCTATTGTAAAAACCGATAGCGTAGACAAAGAAAGTTATTATCTAACGCATGATTTTGATAAAAAGGAAAATGTTTTAGGCTCGCCTTACCAAAAATATGGCTGTGATATTGAAAATACAACCAACACAACATTTGTTGGACACTCATCGTACAACATAGGTATGTTTGGAAATGTTGTAAATCAATCAATATTCGGTAGCCTTAACGACTACTTAAACTACAACAGCAAATATAACTACAAAATAAAAGTAGAAACTCTTAATGGCACTTACACCTACGAAGTATTTTCTGTGTTCAAATTTAATATTTCCGCTGACTACGACAAAGAATATTTAATTTACACTGCAACCGACTTGTCGCACGAAGTTGATTTTAATAACTTTGTTAATACCGCACAAACTCTTTCTAAAATAAAGTTTGGCAGAAACATTGAAATGGGCGATAAGTTTTTAACACTATTTACCTGCTCTACCGATAGCACCCATTACAGAACAATGGTTGTTGCAAGATTGGTTAAGTAAAAACACTTTTAATCAACTACGCAAATTTTGTTTATGGGTCAAAGCAATAATTTAATTGTATAGCAACCACCTTTTTAATTTTCAAAGTTTTTATAATTCATATTTTATAATTCATAAAAAAAATTTAATTAAAAAACAATGTTATAAAAAACCTCAACATAAAAAGAAACAAAAATTCGCTTAAAAAAGCGAATTTTTTATGGACTTTTAAGGTCTAACTTGAAATTATGTTTTTTGAGTTTAGCAAAATATTTTTACCTATATAATCTCGTATAAATTAGCCTGTCAATCTAAAATATTTTATTGTGCCAAACTTGTGTTATGCTCAACTTCCTTTGGAACAACCACAACACTACCATCAATCCAACTATCAAAAAATCCTTGCAATGAGCGTAATGAAGTCTTTTCAAATGAGTTAATCATATCTTGTGGGGTTACATTTTTGCCCTTGTTTGTTTCAAAGTACTTTTTTAGGCATTTATTAAATGTCTTTGTGCCTAAAACTTCTCTTAAACTATCAAATAATAGCACACCTTTTACATAAGAGATATACACATATTCTGGCTCGGTCTTAAATTCGTTTAACTTTCGGTTCATAGTGGTATCAACTTCGCCAAAAATGTCTTGATAGACTTCCACAAACATACAGTACGAACTATTTGCATTTGTCATAATTTCGTCATACGATAGCGAATACTTTGGGTTTTGCTCGTAAAACAAAGCCGTTGTATATTCTGTTAAACCTTCATCAAGCCAGCCATAATTATATTCATTATTGCCAACCATTCCGTACCACCATTGATGAGCGATTTCGTGAATAATTGTATTTTGATAATCTTCGTATTTTTCAAGTGCGTCACTAATAAGTACTAAATTTGGGTACTCCATACCACCGTGAACAAAATTGCTTTCGACCACACTCAAAGTTTTATAAGGATAAGAACCGATGATTTTATTAAATGTAGCAACACTTTCCTTTGCGGTTAATAGTGAATCATCTGGTTTTGTGTCATTGTAATAATAGTACTTTATTTCCGTTCCGCCTTCTTTTACAGACGCCACCTTAAATTTATCACTCAAAACAAAAGCAAAATCTCTAACCGCTTGGGCTTTGATAGTAGTTGTGGTTAAATTATCGGCGGTTTTTTCACTCACAACATCGCCACTACACGCAAGTGTATATGATTTATAATTATTTATAACCACATTATAGTTTGCCATATCGCTATAAAATGGGTCACCATTATAATGATATTCATCAGTCACAAAATTGCCATTTTCAAACACACATGCTATTGGATAAAAATTACCAAAGCAAATGGTGTTGTCGCCATAGCCAAATCTATGATTTATGTTTGGAAGTGTCAAAGTATATTCAAACTCAATCGTAGTGCTGTCCGTTGGGTAAAGTTCGTTTGATAAAGTCACGCTCATAATGGTTTTGTCTGTTCCCATTAGAGTCGTTTCACATTCCTTACCACCTATTTTTACACTACTTACTTCAATTCCACCAAAACTGTCGCCATTTGGATATGCCTTGTTTTCGTAAAGCACACTAACTGGTTTGTTGGCAACGCCTTTTGCAAAAGAATTTGGGTACAAATGAAAGCATATATTGTCAAGGCAAGTATCGGTTTTATTGATGTATCTTACACTTTGTTTAACCTTTGCCGTGTGATTGATTTCGTCAACGGTTATTTCCATATTGTATTCATTTACATTTTTGCTAAACTTTGCAATAAAATTGTCGTTACCGCAACCCGTGAGTGTAAACGCTATACCAGTAACCATTACTAAAACTAGAAAAATGCTTATTATCTTTTTTTTCATAACTTGTCCACCTTTCAAACTATTCTATGATTGAAGCATAAATATAATGAATAGTTTTTTGTCAAAAAAAAGAAAACTTTTGCACGCACTTGAAACTATCTTTTTATCTTTAACAATAGATATATAAAACAAGTGTTCTAGTAGTATAAAACTAACTATTTTTTATACACTTTTTTCATTCAAAATTATGAATATTTTTCTTGCCAAATTTCCACTTATTCACACCAAAAAAAAGTTGTCAACAGCAAAATTGTTCGGTTTTTCAAGCAAAATAGTTATTGGCACAAAGTTATCCACTTATTCACACGCTTATAATTATAAATATGTATGAATATTTATGAATTTTGCATAAAAATACAGGTTATAACCAATAAATATGCAAAAGTTATCCACTTATCCACATTTTTTAGCCCAGTTATCCACAAAATTAAATTTTTCAAAACTTGTGTTTGGCACTAATTGTGCCATTTTTTGTGCATAATGTGAATAACTACCACCAAAAAAGCCGAATGATTAAATATTCATTCGACTTTTTTTGCATAAAAACTATTCCCAAAAAAAGTTTATACATTTTTTTGAATAGATAATAAAATTGTTCTATCAATGTTATTTCAAAAGAGTCATAAATAGCCATTGCTTTTAACATTATTGTTTAAGAGTAAACATCCAATAATTTTGCATAATATTTTTGCAAATTGAACTATGTTTTGAACATCAATTTATAAAAGTCTACCAGTAACATAAATTATCTTTTTTGTAAACTCTTTTGATTCAATTTTGCAAACAAATCGCTTTTGAAAGCAATACTAAAAACTATATTTCCGTTAGTTTCATTTTACAACTAACTATGCAAACTTTTACAAATTAAAAGCGGTAGGATTTTGTTTTTGAATTTTTTGCACGACTTCTTCCACTGGCTGATTTTCCTGTTCCTGTGGCTTAATAAACTCAACATCAGTTGGTGGAATAACATAGTCCTTTGGTGGTTCTTTTGCTCCTTCCACAATCAAACCGTCTATTGGTTGATATTTTTCGTGACGAATTTGCTCTCTACTAATTAGGTTTCCATCTTTGTAAACTTCCTTATACGCTTTGGCTTCGTAGCCTTCTCGTGGATACTTAACTCTATAATATTCACCTTTATACAAAACTTTGTCGGCATACTCTCCATTTTCGTCAACAACAATTTTGTCGCCATTATGTGGAATATTGCCTATAAATTCAGCAACTCGTTTTATGCTTTCGCCATCTGGAATAGAATTGCCGTAAATTTCTACAACCGCTTCTTCTTCCGTAGTATAAGTCTTAATATAAATATCATCATCGCTTGTGTTTGTAAATACCATATCTGCATAGCCATTTGTTACCATTGCATCGAGAGATAATTCTACATAACCAACAGGCAATGTGTGTTTGTGAACTTCGTTGATTTCCAAATTAGCGAGTACACAAGCATTGTATAATGTTGTGCTGGCTTGACAGATACCACCGCCAACTCCGTTTACAAACTTTCCATTTAGAATAACAATAGCGTTTTTATAACCGCCTTCTTCGGTTTGTGGCGATGTTATTTCGTTAAACGAAACTTTTTCGCCAGCCTTAACAACTTTGCCATTGAATTTTTTAAGTGCCAAGTTTACATTATGTCTTCTGCCTTCTTGCGAGCCTTTTAGGGTTGTTCTAAATGAACTCATTAAGTTTAATTTATTGTCAAAATATGAAGAAATTTTTTCTGGCTTTATGCTAGAAGTATTTACATAGACTTTTATATCCTTTGTCTTCAAAAATTGGTTTTCCAAATCGTTCATGAGTTTTTCCTTGTCAACCTTTACACCATCTTTTTCGGGAACAATCTCAAAAATATCATCTTTTGTTGGGTCAAACTTAACACTTGCATCTACTGGTTCACATTCAATTTCGGCTACTATTTCGTCAATCTTTTTTTCAAAGCCCGAAAATGTGCTTTTAAGTGAAATTTTGTGCGTCAAGTTTTTGCCATTTGAAAGACTATTTAGTATAGCAGAATTAGACATATTCTTGCCTTTTTTGTTGCCTGCACCCGCCTTGTTTAATCTATATGTGTCAAATGCTCTTTGAACAACTTGTTTTACAGCACTTTCAATTTCCAAATCGTCCTGATTAAACTTCCAAATTTTGTCCTTGTACAAAATTTCGATAGTTACGCCTTCGGTCTGCTCGGTCATTTTTTCAGTCAACATTTGACTTGCTTTTTCCACAGTATAGCCCGAAACAGACTCGCCATTGATATAATTGCCATTGCCAAAAGTGTCAACAGTGTTAGAAAGTTGAATTTGTCCAATAAGGGCAACGACTAGCACAAATGCTAAAATTGCCGAGCCTATAAAAAAGTTACGGTTTTTATTCTTTCCCGAAATCTTTTTTTCTTTTTCATTTTTTAATTGCTTTTCATTTTTTGTCATAGTATGCTCCTAAATTTTTATCTTTTTTAGTTTAGGCTAAAAACAAAAAATTATGTATAAATAAAATTTCGATGACAGCAAAAATAAAAAATGCAAAGCGTAAACTTTTCGTTACAACTTTGCATTGATTAAAACTATTTTTAGTTATTCCAGTTGCCCTGTTGGGTCAATATCATCAACCTGTGATAATTGTTTTTGAATTTTTGCCGATTTTTTTGTTGCGTTTTCGATAGTATCGTTGGCTTCGGCAAGCTTTTTCTGTGTTTTTGTTAGTAGTTCAACATAAGTTGAAAACTCCTTTTTGAATGTTGTAAGCATTGTCCAAATTTCACTGCTACGCTTTTCAATAGCAAGAGTCTTAAAGCCCATTTGCAAACTATTAAGGAATGCTGATAGTGTAGTTGGTCCGCAAACCGTAATTTTGTAATCTCTTTGCAATTCTTCAAAAAGTCCTGTGTTTTTAATAACTTCGGCATAGAGTCCTTCGGTCGGCAAGTAAAGTATAGCAAAATCTGTAGTTTTTGGCACTTGAATATACTTTTCTTTAATGGCCTTGGCTTCTTCCTTAACCCTTTTAACAAGTTGTTTTTGTGCTGATGCAACATCATCTTGACTGCCCCTATCGCTAGCATCGATAAGTCTTATGTAATCTTCCACTGGAAATTTTGCGTCTATTGGTAGCAAGATATTTTGATTATCCTTCCCCGGCAACAAAACAGCAAAATCTACTCTTTCGGTAGAATTTTCCTTTACCATAACTTGCTCCACAAACTGATTTGGTGCAAGCATTTGTTCGAGCAACTGACCAAGTTGAACTTCGCCAAAAGTACCCCTTGTTTTCACATTAGTAAGCACTTTTTTTAGGTCACCAACGCCACTTGCTAGCGACTGCATCTCACCAAGTCCTTTGGTTACGGCTTGTAATTGTTCACTGACAATAGCAAAACTTTTGTTTAGTCTATCACTCAAAGTTTGGTTTAATTTATCATCTACAATCACACGCATTTCATCAAGTTTTTTGGAATTGTTTTCGTTAATCAACATTAAATTTTCTCGTGTTTCAACAATCAATTTTTCCATTTGCCTATCATTTTTGGCGGACAATTCCACAATTTTTTCCGCCATAAAATTTAACTTTTGGTCGCTGGACTTGTTCATTCCGTCCATTTGTGCAATTACATTTTGATTGTATAACTTTATAATTTCCAATTGAGATTGATTTTGCTGTTGAATAAGATTATAAATCTTTTCTATATCAGCCTTATTTCCTGCATTAAGTGTCTTTATCATTTCATCATCAATTTGCACGGCTTTTGGTTTTTTGAAAACACTAACAAGTGTTAGTACCAAAGTGACTGCACAAAGTGCTATTAAAACTATTAGTAGTATCTCCATATCTATCCCCTTTTTACTCAAAAAGTATAGCATAAAAAAGCCACAAATCAAAACTTTGTGGCTAATATAAACTTATTAAAATAGATAAAGTATTGTTTAATATTGAACTTCACTATATCTAATTTTTCTTTCTTGCTTATCTTGTTCTACCAAATCACTCAAAAGATTTCTAACTTTATATGGATTTTTAATGTTTTTTAGAGTCAAAACATTGCACGAAGCATCTTTGCAATAAACATCAACATTGCCAACACCAAACATTTTGCCACCCAACGATTGATAAACGCCAAGGTCATCAACTCGGTATAGTAAAACTTCTTCTATATTAGTTGATAAAACACCACTTTCTTCAACAAGTTTTACCCATTGTCCTGGTTTTCTAATAATTGCATATTTTGTAAAGGAAATTGGCATTCCTAAAATTCTCTTTGTATCTTTCCAAAGTACTTCTACACCATTTACGATTGACTTCATAACTTTCTCCATTTTTTGTTATCAAATTATAACATACTTTTTTTAGTTTGTAAATATTAAGTTAAAATTTATAGAATTTTATTTGAAATTTATATTTGTCATTTTAATAAATTAGTCAACGCTATTTTTATTGTCACAGAATTAGTCAAGGTTAAAATGTAGTCACAAGGTTATTTTACCCTAACAAGTTTGGTTTTATAAACAAACCATTTTGCAAGTTCGACAAGTGGAATAATGCTTATTGAACAACCCAAGACGATTGCCCATTGTGCTAATGATAATTGTGCTAAACCAAATGCCATACTAACTGGCGGAATAACTGCAACAAGGGCAATAAGTCCAAACTCAATTAGTGCCGAAATATTAAAGACTTTATTACCAAAAATTTTTACTGTTTTCAAACTATGATTTGTCTTTAAGTTAAACGAATGGAACACTTGAATTAAGCAAAGAGTAAAGAATACCATTGTAGATGCAACTTGTGAATTTTCTGGCACGCATTTTAGAGCAAACACAAACATTAACATTAAAATTACTATTTGAATTGTCGCTTGATACAAAATACTTGCACCCACACCATTGCTCAAAATGTTGGAACTATTTTCTCGTGGTGGTCTATCCATAATATCGTATTCGGCTGGTTCTAGCCCGAGCGAAATGGCTGGCAGACTATCTGTAACAAAATTGATAAATAGTAGTTGTGATGGCGTTAAGAAAGTAAATTGTGGCAAGAAAATGCACGCCAAGAACAATGTAACAACTTCGACCAAATTGGTTGAAAGCAAAAATTGTATGGTCTTTTGAATGTTGGAATAAATTTTTCGTCCTTCTTCTACCGCAAGAACAATAGTTGCAAAGTTATCATCACTAATAATCATATCGGCAACATCTTTGGTTACATCTGTTCCAGTAATACCCATTCCAACGCCAATATCTGCAATTTTCAAACTTGGTGCATCATTAACACCATCGCCTGTCATAGCAACAACTTTGCCTAGTTTTTGAAAAGCGTTGACGATTCTTACTTTATGGTCTGGACTAACACGAGCAAACACAGCATACTTGTTGATTTTTTCGAGCAACTCTGTGTCACTTAACTTTGATAATTGTTCGCCAGTAATTACCTGTGACTTTTTGCTTACCATACCGAGTTCTTTGGCTATTGCAAAAGCGGTTTCGGCATGGTCGCCAGTAATCATAACTGGTTTTAGACTAGCATTAAAGCATTTTTTAATTGCCAAAATTGTTTCTGGTCTTGGTGGGTCAATCATACCAACAAGTCCTAAAAATACCATATTTTCTTCAAACTTTTCGGTTGTATCTAGTTGGTCAAATTCTCTGTAAGCAAATGCCAAAACTCTTAAAGCCTTTTCTGCCATTTCGTCATTTGCTTTTTGAATAGCATCTATATGTTCCTTTGTGATTTTTTGTTTTTTTCCGCCTATCAAAATATATGAGCATTTGTTAAGCAAACTATCGATAGCACCTTTTGTGTAACTTATTACCTTATCATTAACGCAGTTTACCGTTGTCATAAGTTTTCTATCACTATCAAAAGGAATTTCGTAAACTCTTTTGCAAGTTGAAATTATAGCGTTGACATCTTGCTCACAATGATAGCCAAAATTGATTAAAGCGGTTTCGGTTGGGTCGCCAATAGCCACCCGTTTTTGAATGATAGAGTCATTGCAAAGCACCATATCTCGAAGCAACTCTATATACTGTTTGCTAGAATAATTGTGAGTAGATTTTTCATCGTACATTTGACCATTGTAAAATAGCCTTTTAACTGTCATTTTGTTTTGTGTGAGTGTGCCAGTTTTGTCGGAACAAATAACTTGACAACTACCCAAAGTTTCCACTGCGTGCAATCGTTTTATGATAGCGTTTTTACTTGCAAGTTTTTGAACCGACAGCGCCATAATAATAGTCACAACCGCAGGCAAACTTTCTGGAATGGCGGCAACCGCAAGTGCTACGGCTGTTAAAAATGCCTCTATAATACTATTTTGATGAGCAAAAAATATTTCTATCAGGAAGATTATTACCGCAATAATAAGTACTGAATAACTAATAATTTTGCCTATTTTGTTCAAACTTTTTTGCAAAGGAGTTTGTTCCTTTTTGCCTGTTTGAATTAAAACAGAAATTTTACCAAACTCGGTGTCAACACCAATACTTGTAACAACCCCAAGTCCTCTGCCATACGCTACAACTGTGCCAGAATATGCCATATTTTTTCGGTCGTGCAAAGTGGTTTTTTCTGGCAAAACTAAATCAGCATTTTTTTCTATTGGCAAACTTTCGCCAGTCAAACTTGCTTCATCAATTTTTAGCGAGTGACTTTCGATTAACCTTAAATCTGCTGGGACAATATCTCCCGCTTCCAAAACAACAATATCTCCGCAAATCACATCAATCGTCTTGATTTTTTGTTGGACTCCGTCACGAATAACTTCGCAGTATGGTTCAGTACTCTTTTTTAGACTCTCTAATGCGTTTTCCGCCTTGTTTTCCTGCACGACTCCCATAGTCGCATTCAAAATAACAATAAATAAAATTATTCCGCCTTCAAACAAATCGTTATAAGTTTTTTGATAAAGAGCTAGTCCTATACTAATAACCGCAGCAATTAGCAAAATAATAACCATAATGTCCGAAAATTGAGCAAAAAACTTGGCAAAAATAGACTTTTTCTTGCCTTCGTGAAGTTTATTTAACTTTTCGGGATTATATTTGGCTTGTACTTGCGAAGCGGTCAAACCCTGTTTCGATGTTTCAAACTTTGCTAAAACATCGTTTTTTTCCATATTAAAATAGTTCATAATTCTCCATAGTGTAGTATATTTTTTGTTTAGTCTAGTTATAACATAATTTTTACTTTTAAGCAAAAAAATGCAAGACTTAAAAAATTATTATAAAAAAATCGACAAATTTACTGCCGATTTTAACTTTATATTTTATTGAATATGTCTTTATTAAATACTTATATCTAATTTTATATGCATATTATTTGCAAATCTTATAAGTGAATATTTTTAGTTGTTATTAGTCTGGAATTAAAACAAAAACACATAATTTTATATTATTACATTTCGTTAATATAAACGCCTGCGTGATTTATAATATTGTCCTTATTTGTTCCAAAAACTATGTTTTCCATTGTCTGTCCAAAGTTGTTTGCACTCAATATTATGCCACCAACTTCCAAGTTATTTTCGCTAGAAGAAACAAGAAAAACTATTGCCGAGTTGTTAATATATGAGCCACTGATTAAAGATACATTTTCCATTGCATCAAGTTCGTCAGCGCCACGATTTGCATAAATCAACCCGCCTGTTTTTAAGCCAATTCTAACAAAAGTGTTGCTAGCCACAATCACACCGGCATTCCCCTTTTTGTTGAAAGATAGATATAGCGCACCTACATTGCCTTGCTTTGTTCCGTCCAATACCAAACTGTTTGAGCCAATGTCCATAAAAATATTTTTTGCTATTGTTGAGGACTTAATATCATTAGTTACTTTTACAGCATTTATTTTTATGTTTCTAAACTCGCTTTTAATCAAGGTTAAGTTTTCGATATTATCACTATTTATACCATAAGCGTAGCCATTAAACGAACAACCGCTTATAAAGACATTTTTTGAATTGAAAGTTTTTATTGCTCCAAACAAATCATAGTTTTCGTAAGGACCTTCAAATGTCAAATATTTATCTTTTTGTGTACTTTCTAACTGAAAACCAAGGTTGATAAATTTTACATCTTCAAAATTATCAAGGGCAATATAGTCGCCGTTTATGTTTTTAGCACCCACCAAAAAGTTTCCGTGCAAAATTGTAGATTTATTACCATCGCCAATAATGGTCAATTTTTTGTCTATGACTATATTGTACAAACTTTCATCAGTGGTATCACTTGGTTTGTAAACACCTTTTTTTATATAGATAATATCGCCATCAACACTTTCGGCTATTGCTTGTTTTAAGTCGCTAGCCTTTTCCACAACCTTGCTAGCCACATAAATGCTAAAAGTTGTACTCAAATCGCCTTTGGTTATTTTAACCTTTTTTTCGCCAGCGGTCGAAGTATCAACTTCCCCTATCTCATCAGGGCTAACAAAAGTATTACAGTTTGTTCCGTCCGTATTGTAACTCTCCATTTTCAATCCGCTATAATCAAACTTTTCACCCACTTGATAAACCATTTTGTTTGGATAAGCAGTTATCATCAAACTACTTGAACCCGAAGTGCAACCGCTAAAAAGTGGCACAATAAAGCAAAAAATTAAAAAAATACTCATTTTTTTTAGAATTTTCATCAAAAATCACCTGTTTTTTATAAATTTTAATAAATAATTGCCAGATAAAGTCATTTTATACTTTTTGAAATATAAATAAACAAACTGCACAAACTATCATTATGAATCGCAGTCAAATACGAATTTTAACTTTTGCTATTTTGATAGTTGCAATTATTATTGCAATTTTTTCGGGTTCAAAAACTACGACCCCAACAAGTACTTATCCACATAATTATGGCGAAGGATATTATTTATATAAAGGCGAAGTTCCACATTTTTTTACGCACCAAATAATAAACAACCCTAAAAAAGCATTTCAAAGCAAGTTATCTCATCACTTTGATAAGGACTGCATTACACACAACGAATTAAAAAACTTTTTACAAGAAATGTACGACAACAACTTTTGCCTTGTTGATATTTTTGATGTCGTAAAGGTAGATGAAAATGGAGCATCATTAAAAGACCTTTATGTTCCGCTTGGCAAAAAACCTTTTTTACTTTCATTTGACGATATGAGTTACGACAACAGCGGAATGGGACTTAGCGATAAAATAATTTTGGACGAAAACGGCGAGTTTGCATCTCTAACAAAAGCAAACGAGCCACAAATTGAATACGACAAAGAGTTTGTTTGCATAATCGAAGATTTTATTAAAGACCACCCTGATTTTTCGTACCGAAATGCAAGGGCGATTATTTGTCCTACTGGCTACGATGGAATACTTGGCTACCGAATAAACAAAACTGGATATAGTAGAGAAAAAGACATTGAAGAGATAAAACCACTCATAGAAAAATTGAAAAGCCTAAATTACCATTTTGGTTGCCACACATATAATCACATTCAAGTGTGTTATCAAAGCGATAATGTTTTGTATGCTGACTTAAAAAAATATCAGGACGAGATAATTTCAGTAATTGGCGAAACACCAATATTTTGTTTTCCGTGTGGAAGCGGTGTAACAAAAGGTAGCAAACTAGATATTTTGAAACAGTTTGGTTACAAAATTTTCTTCTGCGTAGGCGATGCCAAAACCCAAGAAAAAAACGATGTTGTTTTTCTTAAACGAGAAGTACTAAATGGTATTGCTTTGCGAAATTACCAAAACGAGTATTCTCCATTTTTTGAAACCGCAAAAGTCTATGACCACGAAAATCGAAAAATCAAATTCCCTTTCAAAATTAAAAGATAAACTCTTTTGAAAATATTATTTAATTTTAATTATATTTTCTTATAAAACTTGAAAAAATTAGAAAATTTTGCAAAAAAACGCAAAAATTGGCACTTTTTTATTGAAAATCTGCTATTTTTTTCAAAAAAATAATTAAAAAACGATTTTTGGGGTTGCTACAAAAATAGTAAAAAAATTTTATTTTGGTTAAACAAGCACTACTTTTTCAGTGGTGTTTTTAGTTATAGTTGAAAATTAAATAATAGTATTTTTGTGTTATATAAATATTAAATAGTTTTCTGCGTTATATAAAATCATTTTTTACTAGTTTGTTTTTTTCCTTTCTGGTTTATGTTTTGTTCTTTTAATGATTAACTTGTATATTCGCAACTATTATCGTGGGTTTCAAAAATTTATAAGGACAATATTAGACCGACAAAATAATTGTTTAAGCTCTTACGAAGCAATTGACAAAATAGTTATAAAATTATATAATTATTTTTATAAAAGAAATACAAAAGAAAAGGAATTTTGTTATGAAAAAAGAACTAATGAAAAGTATTATTTCAGTCTGTTCAACACTGGAAAATTTATGTGAAGGGTTTGATGTAAAAAGTAAATCAGCATTGATTTCAAGCAAACTTAAAGTTTTGGTATTTGTTGACGAAGCAAAAAGAATTTCGCCATCAGGACTAATTGATAAAGTAGGAATTGCCAAAAGCAATCTAACGCTTCTCTGCCAAAACTTATGTAATGAAGAGTTACTTGAAAGACAAAAGGACGATTTTGATAACAGAGTGATTTTTTATAGTTTAACCAGTAAAGGAAAGGACTATCTAAATGCCAATTTGGAAACTCTATCAAACAATTTTTATGGTCAACTTGCATATAAGAATAAGTTTAAGGAAATCAAATCTTTACTAGACCAATTAAAAGCAATAATCAATTAGGAGCAAATAATTATGATAAAATTTTATAACACGCTTACAAAAAAAGTGGAAGAATTTAAGTCCATCGAGCCAAACAAGGTAAAAATGTATTCGTGCGGGCCAACAGTATACAGTTTTGCCCACATTGGCAATTTTAGAGCATACATTTTTATGGACACATTAAGACGAGTTTTGAAATACAACGGCTACACCATTGACGGCGTTATGAACTTTACCGATGTAGGTCACCTAGTTAGTGATGCAGACGAAGGCGAAGACAAAATGGAAGTCGCAGCAAAAAGAGAAAACAAAACTCCATTGGAAATTTCACAATTTTACGGCGAATACTTTTTGAAAGATGCAAAAAAATTAAATATAGATTTGCCAGAAAGAATTGTAAAGGCAACTGACCACATTAAAGATATGATTGAGTTTGTTCAAGGTTTAATCAAAAATGGCTATGCTTATGAAGTAAATGGCAATGTGTACTACGATGTTGGAAAATTTAACAGATACGGAATGTTGAGTGGAATTAACCTAGAAAATCAAAAAGCAGGTGCAAGAATTGAAGTCAACAGCGAAAAACATTCGCCTTACGACTTTGCACTTTGGATTAAAGCACCAGAAAATCACATTATGAAATGGGAAAGTCCTTGGGGACTAGGCTACCCTGGTTGGCATATTGAATGTTCAACAATGAGCAGAAAATACTTGGGCGACACTTTTGATATTCACACAGGCGGTGTTGACCATATTCCTGTCCACCACGAAAACGAAATTGCTCAAAGTATGGGACTTACTGGAAAATTGCAGGCAAACTATTGGATGCATGTGGAGTTTTTACAAGTAAACAATGGCAAAATGGGAAAATCTCTTGGCAACTGCTACACCATAACAGAGTTGGAAGAAAAAGGCTACGAAGCACTTGATTATAGATATTTCTGCTTGAACGCAAATTACTCCAAAATCTTAAACTTTACATTTGACGGCTTAACTTCGGCAAGAAATGCAAGAAAAAGACTCTATGATTTAGTTTTACTTCACAAAAACGGAAGCAACCCAATTAGTCAAGATGTAATCGAAAAATACAGGTTAGATTTTGTAAACGCAATAAATGACGACTTAAACATTCCACTTGCTATGGGCAATCTTTGGAGTATGTTAAGACAGGAAAAACCATCAAAGCAAATTTACGATTTAGCACTCGATATGGACAGAGTTTTTGGACTAGACTTTGACAAGGTTGACAAAGTAAAGCAAGATATTCCACAGAAAATAAAACAGTTAGCAGAAAACCGTTGGCAAGCAAAGTTACAAAAAAATTATGCATTAAGTGACGAACTACGAAACAAACTTTTGAATTTTGGCTACGAAATTTTAGACCGAAAAGACGGTTACGAAATCAAAGCAATAGATAAATAATTTTTTAGTTAAACTTGACAATCAAAAAAACTATTGCAATAGTCAAATTTGTTGACAAGTCAAAATTAAAATGTTAAATTATAGATAATAGGAGATTATTATGGCAAGACAAACAAATCAAAAAGAAATGATACTTGATGTTATTGAAGATATGAATCACCCAACCGCTGACGAAATTTTAACCAAACTTGAAAAAAAGTATGGACCTTTTAGCAAGGCAACTTTGTACAGAAATTTGAACAAGTTTGTGGAAGACGGAAAACTAGACAGAGTAACTTTGTCTGATGCCGCCGTTAGATACGAAATCGCAAAAGATTTCCACTATCACCTTGCATGTGAAATTTGCGGAAAGATAGAAAACTTGGTTCTCCCTGAACCACTTGCTTTTCCAGAAAGAATTTTGGATTACAAAATTGATAGTCACACATTGACTTTCTACGGAATATGTCCAAAATGCCAAGCAAAAATGAATAAGTAAAAATAAACCGAGATTTATCTCGGTTTTTTTTATTGTGTTCAAAAAAATTTTGTTGCTTATTGACGCAGATATTTTGTTACCCAATGAATTAAAAAAGTTATGAGATTAGTCATAACTTTTTTATTTAATATATTTTATAGTGATTTTAGGACTTCTTGAACATCTCTCATATCGCATTTTCCTGCAAAATTTACCTTAAAATGCTTCATAACAGAGCCAATAGATTTGTCGTCCAACTTATCAATTTCAGCCTTAATCTCGTCTTTACTCATCATTTGTGGCAAGAATTTTTCCACTGCTGATTTTTGAGCCATAACATTAGAATATTCTTCTTGATTATTAACCTTTTTGTAGTTTTCGGCTTCTTCCACAAGTTCTTTAACAGTCTTTTGCAAAATTCCAACTACTTCGGCATCGGTTGTTTCCTTACCCTTTGCCTTGTTTTCAATATTAACAAGCATATATTTGTTTACAACAATCGAAAGTGCTGTTCTTGTTTGAGTATCGTGAGCCTTCATTGCTTCTACATTTGCTTTTTTAATTTCGTCTATTAACATAACATTCTCCTTAATTCTGGTTGTAATCTCTCAACCTATTTTATTATTTTTTAGTCAAGTTTAATCTTTAATATCTATAAACTTTTGCACTATAATAATTTACATATTTTTGCAATAACAATCATAAGGTACTTTTTTACTAATTAAAACTATCTTTCAATATTTTTGCTGATATAGTCTTCGAGTTCGCTAATTTTCAAAGTAACTTGCTTCATTGTATCTCTATCTCTAACTGTAACTGTATCTTTTTCCAAAGTGTCAAAGTCGATAGTTACGCAATAAGGTGTACCAATTTCGTCTTGTCTACGATAACGCTTACCGATTGAACCGGCTTCGTCATAAGTACACATAAACTTCTTTTTAAGGCTACTCAAAACTTCTTTTGCCTTTTCACTCAAATTTTTTTGAAGTGGTAAAATTGCGACCTTATATGGTGCGATATGTGGTGCAAAGTGCATTACAATACGAGTTTCGCCATCGTCTAATTTTTCTTCTTCATACGCTTCACAAAGTAAAGCGAGAATTAGTCTATCGCAACCGATTGAATATTCAATATCGCAAGGAACATATTTTTCATTTGTGATAGGGTCCATATAAAGCATACTCTTGCCCGAAAACTCTTGGTGACGAGAAAGGTCATAGTTTGTACGATTGTGAATACCATTCAATTCGCTAAATCCCATTGGAAAGTTGTATTGAATATCGCAAGCGGCTGCGGCATAATGAGCAAGTTTATCGTGGTCCTTAAAACGCAAATTTTCTGGTTTCAAACCTACGCTAACTGCAAAATCCCAAGCCTTTTGTTTGTATTCGTTGTAATACTTTTCGCTGTCTTCTTTTTTGCAGAAGAATTGATGTTCCATTTGCTCAAATTCAATAGTTCTAAAAATAAAGTTACCTGGTGTAATTTCGTTACGGAATGCTTTACCGATTTGAGCAATACCAAATGGAACTTTTGCCCTAGTTGTTCGTTGAACATTCAAAAAGTTTACAAATTCGCCTTGTGCTGTTTCGGGACGAAGATAGATTATATCTTGGCTTGCGTCAGTCACACCACGCTTTGTTGAAAACATTAAGTTGAAGTTTTTGATTTCGGTAAAATCACATTTTCCGCAATTTGGACACTTAATTTGATGTTCTACGATATAGGCCTGCATTTCTTCCTTACTCATAGAATCAACTGGCATTTCAATGCCGTGCTTGTGGTTATATTCTTCAATCAAATTGTCTGCCCTATGTCTTGTTTTACAATTTTTACAATCCATTTTTGGGTCACTAAATGATGCTGTGTGTCCGCTAGCGTCCCAAACTCTGCTGTTCATTAAAATTGCTGCGTCCACTCCAAAACTGTTATCGCTTTCTTGAACAAACTTTTTCCACCATGCTTTTTTAACATTGTTTTTTAATTCTATACCGACTGGACCATAATCCCAAGTATTACCCATACCGCCATAAATTTCACTGCCTTGAAATATAAAGCCTCTACCTTTACATAAATTAACTATTTTATCTAAATTTTTTAACTTTTCCATAACTACTCCTTTTTAATCTCCACAATATGGTGGTGGATTACAATAAAAATCTCCTTTCAAACTCATAACCTTGCTTAATTCTTCTCGGTACTTATCAATAATTCCTGCCCGATAAAAACTAAAATAATCGTCTTCATATTTTCCTACAATAATATGGTCTAAAACATGAATACCATTGAGCATAAGATTATAGTAAATCTGTTTTGTCATTTCTATATCTTCTGCACTTGGCGAAGTATCGCCGTTTGGGTGATTGTGTAATAACACTACGCCACTGGCTTTGTGCCTAACAGCAGTCTCCATAACACTTTTAACAGTAAAGGCAACTTCCGTGTTTGAACCTTTGGCTATGAGTTTATCTACAATCAACTTGCTTTGAGAATCAGCACATATCAAATGAAATTCTTCCGCTGGCATATGTCTAAATGTATCGCCAAAATATCTATAAACATTTGTAGCGTTACCAACAAAAGCCCTTTCTGTTTGCTTACTCTTTTTATATGCTTTGAAGATACTTGGAATACCGTGCAAAAATGTTGCAGTCACTTTGCCAACACCATTGACTTGCATTAAATCTTCCACGCTGGCATCTAAAACATTTGCTAGACTTCCAAAATAATCTACAAGTCTATGTGCTAGCGGATTTGTATCTCGTCTTGGAATAACAACACTTAATACAAACTCCATTAGTTGATGTTCAGTCAAATTCTCCCATTGAGCATCAATAATCTTTTCTCTAAATCTTTGTCTATGCCCTTCGTGGAGATTATAAAAACTTGTTTTATCTAATCCAGTTTTATCTGTAAATCTCATAATTCCCCAAATTTTTGTATGCATATATTATAGTTAGTTTGGCTATAAAATGCAAACAATTTGCCTTATATTAACACTAATTGCTATATAAAGCCTATTTTAATGATACAACAAATTATTGCCAGTATTACTTACGCAAAACTGTTAAAGCGCAATTTTGCCCTTGTGACAAATTTTTTAAGTTTTTAATAAACAATAAAAGGAGAATTTTATGAGCACGATTTCGCTAGCAATGATTGTTAAAAACGAAGAAAAAACTTTGGCAAGGTGTCTAAACTCAATCAAAGAAGCTGTTGATGAAATAATAATAGTTGACACAGGTTCTACCGACAGTACCAAACAAATAGCAAAAAGGTTTACCAACAATGTTTATGACTTTGAATGGGTAAACGATTTTTCAAAGGCTAGAAATTACGCTTTTAGCCTAGCCACAAGCGACTACATTATGTGGTTAGATGCTGACGATGTTGTACCTAAAACCACACTAGAAAAAATCAAGATACTAAAAACCATACTTGCTCCACAAAAAATTGATATGGTGTTTATGCTTTATGCCACAAGTTTTAATTTAAGCAACGAGCCAACTTTCAAGTTTTATCGTGAACGAATTGTAAAAAATCACAGTGGCTATATTTGGCAAGACCCAGTGCACGAAGCCATTACACCAAGTGGCAATATATTTTACCTAAATCACTACATTGAACACAGAAAAGACACAATTAAAAAATACAGTAATCGCAACCTTAAAATTTATCAAGACTTAATCTCAACAAATGTCGTTTTATCTCCAAGACAGCAGTTTTATTACGCACGAGAACTGATGTATAACAACAAAATTTCGGCAAGCATTAAAGTTTTTGAAAAATACCTAAAAAACGATAGTTTGTGGCTAGAAAATCGTATAAATGCTCACATAGATTTATACAACTGCTACTTGATTAAAAACAATATTAAAAAAGCGAGAAACATTCTCATTAAGACATTAGAATTTGCCACACCACGAGCAGAAATAATGTGCAAAATTGCTGATACATTTTTGATGGAAAACGATATTGACACCGCAATCTTTTGGTATAAACTAGCACTAAATGACGAACCAAATATTCGCTCTGGCGGTTTTTTTCAAATGGAATACTACAATATTTACCCCTTACTCAATCTTTGCGTTTGCTATCACAAAAAAGGCGATGACAATTTAGCAAAAGAATATAATGACAAGGCTGGCAAAGTCGACCCAAAAAATGAGCCATACCTAAAAAATAAAAATTTTTTTAGTCGCCTTAAAAAGTAAATCTTTTGAAATCAAATTATAAAAATTAAAAATGACAAGTGTTTTGTTTGAGTAATTTTTTCTATTTTGTTAATATTAAGTTAATAAAAGGAGTAACGAAATATGGTTAAATACGATTTTAGAAAACGAATAGCACTTGTAACAGGTTCTAGTAGTGGTATAGGCAAAGGCATTGCCGAAGCACTTTGCATTGCAGGAGCAACCGTCATCATTAACAGTATTGAAGGAGACAACGAACTTCAAAAGACTTTTGAAGAATTTAAGGACAAAGGCTATGATGTGTTCCCTATCTGGGCAGATGTAAGCAAAGAAAATCAAGTTCAAAATATGTTTGAAACAATTGAGCGTGAATACGGCAAACTTGACTATCTTTGCAATAATGCAGGAATCGCAATCAACAATCCAATCGAAGGGAACTTGCAAGACACTTGGGACAAGGTTTTGGAAATAAACTTAATGGGCAAAATGCTTTGCATAAAGCACGCCATAAAATTGCTCAAAAAGAGTGACGCACCACGAATTGTAAATACTTCATCAAGACTTGGCACAAAGCCTATAAAAAATTCGAGTGCATATTGTTGCAGTCAAGCAGGAATTTTAATGTTAACAAAATGTGCTGCACTTGAACTTGCCGAATACAAAATAAGAGTTAATGCTGTAAGCCCAGCCCTAACCCTTACACCACTCGCTAGAAAAAAATATTCGCAAGACGAAATTAACGCATTTGCAAAATCTAATCCTGCTGGTAGAGTTTGTGAAATTGAAGACACAGTGAACGCCGTTTTATTCTTGCTTAGCGAAGAAAGTGACTTCATCACAGGCGAAAGTTTGGAAGTTAGTGGCGGTAATTTGTTGATTTAGAATACTTTTATAAATTGTATTAAAAAATAACAAACAACATTTGTAAAAAACATTGGCACTATTTGTCAATGTTTTTTTATTGTTAAAATCTATGTTTTTTCTATTAAAATTTTCGCAAGCGACTCTAATGTAAACTTATAGCATAAACTCTATCAATTTAATTAAAAATTCAAACAAACAACCTAACAATTTCTTTTTTACTCGAAAAACTTGACATTACAAAAAAACTAATATATAATATCAAAGTTTTGAGTGAAAACCACTTTGAACATCTCCGTAAAATATTTGATAAAATTCATATTTAATTTGCATTTTATCAATCATTATTTAGGTAGAAAAAATTGACTTAATATCGTCAATTTTCAACTTAATATGCACCATTAGCGCAATTGGATAGAGCGTTGGTCTACGGAACCAAAGGTTAGGGGTTCGAGTCCCTTATGGTGCACCAATAAAAAACTAAATCGAAACCGATTTAGTTCTTTTTTAATACTCCTCTCTCCAAGCATCAAGCCATTTAGTATATACTTCTCTATAATCAATTTTTTCTCTTGTAAATTTTATTTCAATACATCTTGTATCTTGGCAATTTTCCAACAACAAAAGAGCTTCTGGAGAGATTTCAACACCACGTGCATTAGTGTTTTCTTTTGGCAATTTAATATATCTATCTCTTCCAATTTGATTTAAAATACTAATTTGTGATTCTTTTGAAAAAAGTAAAAGTTTGCCATTCCCATTCCAATGAATTTTAGCCATTAACATATCACAAGATGGAATATAAGTATTTTTAAATTCTAAAGCTTTTTGTGCATCAACAGTCCAAATCAATTTTACAGAAGACCACCTATCGCTATTTGTTGTCATCGTTTTTATAGATAATGGTGTATTTTGAACCATAACATCAACTTCTGGAGCCGTAATTGGAATATCGGGATCAACTATATCAATACCAAATTTATACATAAGCAATGCGATAAGAATTCTTTCTCTAACCGAACCTATTTCCATGCCTATCTTTCCATTTCTAGAGCTTTCTAATTCTGCTAATTGAAAGAGATGTGGTAATTTATTCTTTACTCTTTTAACAATAAGTGTGTCATCAAACAATTTATTATAAACGCTACTCATTTTTTAATCCTTTTCCTTTAAAATATTTTTTAACATTTGAGCCATATGCCAAGCAAAAACAGGGGCCACAGCATTGCCAATTTGTCGGTAAGCATCTGTTGTAGATTGAACAAAAACAAAATTATCAGGGAAAGATTGAATTCTAGCTGCCTCACGAGCCGATAACCTTCGTGACAATGAATAATGAAATTCAATATTACCATGATGTTCTGCTCTCATAGTTGGAGCAGGTTTATTTGCTTTTGTTATTGTATTTCCTTGTTTACCAGGACAAAACTTTGCTCGTGAATAGCCATAATTTGGTAACGATTTCTGTTTTTCATCATCTTCTAAATCATGTATGGCATCTTGAATTGTAACCCAAGGAAGTAAATTTTTATCTGTTGCAGAATGGGTGGGCTTTGGCCATTCAATTTTTTTGGCTATATCTTTACGTATCCCAACTATAATAACCCTTTCTCTAGTTTGTGGAACACCATAATCTGCGGTATTAAACAACTTAAAATCAACATTATATCCCAATTTTGAAAAATCTTCAATAATTGTTTTAATGGCTAATCCATTTTCCCAAGAAATTAAACCTTTTACATTTTCTGCAAGAAAAACTTTTGGCTTAACAATTTCTATAACTTTAGCCATGCTTTGATATAATTTTCCTCTTTCAACTGAAAGTCCTTGTCTTTTGCCAGCCAAACTGAAATCTTGGCATGGGAAGCCACCAATTATAACATCGGCATGCTGTGGAAGTGTAGGAACATCTTCTAAAAAATTTAATTGATTATTTTGTGTTCCATTAAGAATTTTAGTTATATCTCCACATACGACATCTAAATCTTTAAAATTTAACTTTTGAGTTTTTGTAGCTTTTTCATTTATATCATTTGCCCATATAATCTTAAAAGGATTTTTATCATAATATCTGCCAAGATATGAAAATCCTCCTTCAATTCCTAAGTCAAGCCCACCACAACCTGAAAAAAGTGAAACGACTTTGTAATCTGCCATTAATAATCTCCTGCATAATATCTATTATCTACAAGCACATTATAACATATAAATTACAAATTTGTATTGTTTTATTTAAAATATTTTTTTATTTTGAGATTGTGGCGTGTGCTTGTCTTGATACAAGTAAACACTTTTCTTTCGCCTTGAGATGATAAACGAAAACTCTTTATTGTCAAGGGTAAAATGTATTGATTCTCAACCCTTGACAATAAAA
>CAKVGH010000010.1 GCA_934747255.1 uncultured Clostridia bacterium
AAATTGCCAGTAACCATGTATGATTATGATTCTAGTCCTAAATACAATAAATGTTCAGCAGATTCATTGTACACATTTACATTCCCTCACACACTAAAAACAACATTGTCATTGGTAATATTTCAAGACCAGGTTCTTGAATATGGACAATATAAAAATTCATATAGTCAAGCATTTAATGGTGCAACAGGTGGTACAGAAAGTGGATTTACCTATTCAATAGTAAGTGTTGTTTGTGATGAAAATGAAGTTGTTGTTAGCAATGGTTCATATAATGGTTTGTTGGTTGATTTGACAAAGTTAACTATTAGCGGTACACCATCAAAGGCAGGAAATTATAAATTCATTATAAAAGCAACAGATAAAAAAATATCAGAGTCTTCTAATACAGCAAATATAATAGTTAATATTTCAAAACATATAATTGATATTCCATTAACAAGTAGTTCATTAATCTATTGCGGTTCAACACAATCGCCAATATGGAAAAACTATGATTCTAATATAATGACAATAGGTGGTACTGCAAATGCAATAAATGCAGGAACCTATACTGCAACATTTACATTAACAGATACCACAAATTATCAGTGGAGAGATGGGGCTGAAGCAAATGTTGATGTTGAATGGAGTATTGAGAAAAAACTTTTGACTCCTACTTGGAGTCCAAGTGGAGATGACATAAAATTTGAATATACTGGTGTTCACCAAGCCCCAACATTAACAGTTACTGGTAACGTCAGTGGTGAAATCATAAAATTTGATGTAGTTTATAAACAATATGATAATGGGAATGTTGTAACGAATACTATTGATATAAACAAATATGTTGTAACTTATACATTATCTTTAGAATCAAGTGCAAACTACTACTTTGATGAAAATGCTGTTTTATCAAAAACATACTCAATTGTAGTTAAAACAGTTAATGTTCCAGCACAAAGCGGAAAGTTAACTTACAATGGATTGAATCAAACTCCTGCATGGAATAGTGATTACAATAGTAGTATTATGACTATTCGTGGAACAACTGGGGCAACTAACGCAGCTGAATACAATGTTACATTTACCCTTGAATCAGGCTATAAATGGGCTGATGGAACAGACACTGCAAAGAGTGTTACTTGGAAAATTGACAAAGCAAGATTATTTATTTCATTAGGTACTTATTCAATTAAACATGGTGAGAATTTACCAAACTTTATACCACAGTATACAGGCTTCGTTAACGGAGAAGATAAATCAGTTCTTAAAGGAACATATCGTATCAAATTCACTCAAAGAAATAGCACTACTGAAATAACAGATACAAGCAACCTTCCAGTTGGAACATATTGGGTTCACCCAGAAGGTTATAGTTCTGAC
The DNA here is from genome assembly GCA_934747255.1 of uncultured Clostridia bacterium. Taxonomy (GTDB): domain Bacteria; phylum Bacillota; class Clostridia; order Christensenellales; family UBA1242; genus CAKVNM01. The sequence goes on from CAKVGH010000010.1 coordinate 1,366, forward strand.
AACTATGCAATAACATATGCTTTTGGTACATTGACAATCACTGGCAATCAACTTTCTGTTCCAACAAATATTAAGGTTTCAACATCTGGACAAATTACTTGGGATAATATTACTAATGCAGTTAAATACCAAGTAAAAGTTGATGACGGCGAATGGAAAGACGAAGTTATAGGTGCAAATTATAGTTCGACACTTACTGCAACCACTGGAGCACACACAATTTATGTTAAAGCAATTGGTGATGGTACAAATTATTTTGATAGTGAATCGGGCAGTGTAATTGTAAATGTTTATAGCATAACAATAACAAAAGCAGATGCCGGTATTAAATCGGTTACAGGCGAAGGTAATTACATTGAAAAAACAACAATTACTATTGCCGCTACATTGAATGATGGTTATAAATTTACTTCTTGGTCAGGAGATATTTCTTCTACAACAAATAATCAATCTGTATTAGTTGACGCAAATAAGACCATAAATGCTAATTCAAATGCTGTTGAATATTCAATTTCTTATGACCTTGATGGCGGTTCAGTAACAGGAAACCCAACTACCTATACTGTTGAAAGTGAAGATATCACATTAGTGAATCCAACAAAAGAAGGTTATACCTTTATGGGTTGGAGTGGTACAGACCTTACAGGTAATAACAATACTGTTGTTACAATCGCAAAAGGTTCAATCGGTAACAGAAGCTATGTCGCACACTATACACAAGATATAGTAAAACTTACATCTCCAACAATTTCTGGCACTTACACATATAATGGTGCAAGTCAACAAGTTACACCTGATGGTTTTGATGCTTCTCTAATGACAGTAAGTGGAAACATTCAAACTGATGCAAACGAAACAGGTTACGATGTTGTAATTGCATTAAAAGACAAAACAAATTATAGTTGGAGCGATGGCTCAACAGATGATATTACTCTAAAATGGGTAATCAATAGATTTGATATTGCGAATGCAATTGTTTCATTAAATCAAAATAGTTTTGATTATACTGGAACAGAAATTACTGTACCAACAGTATCAGTAAAAATTCAAAATTTTGTTGTAAATTCTAGTGACTATACTTTGGCTAATAACAATAACCAAACAAATGCTGGAACTTACACAATCACAGTAAATGGAACAAACAACTTGAAAGGTACAAAACAAGTTGCTTGGACAATCAACAAAGTTGATGCTTCACTTGAAGTATCATCAAATACAGAAACAATCATTTATGGCGAACAATCACAAGTAACCATTACAACAAATAGTGATGGCGAAATTTCTGTTAACTCAAACAGAAATGATATTGCTTCGGCTGTGGCAAACGGAAAAACAATCACAATTACAGCAACAGGAGTTGGTTCAACAACAATCGTTGTTACTGTTAGTGAAGGTACAAACCACAATGAAAAAACTGTAAATATTACAGTAAATGTAAGCAAAAAAGCACTTACAATCACAGGGGTTACAGCGCAAGATAGAATTGCAAATGGTCAAACAAATGTTTCTCTATCAGGCGGAAACCTTGTGGGAATTGTTGGAAGCGATGATGTAACATTTACTCTTGGTCAAGGTCAAGTAGAAAATGCTTCGACAGGAATAGATAAAGTTGTTACAACAAACATTACTTTAACTGGTTCAAAAGCAAACAACTATACATTAACTCAACCAACAGATGTAAAAGTTAAAATCTATCGTCCAGCAATCACATTCAATACAAATGGAGCAGTTTCGCAAAGTACAGAAGTTACGCTTTACCCAGAATATGGAACAAAATTGTTCTATACATTAGAAGTTGGCGGAGAAATTACTTCTTTCCCAACAAATTTGAGTAAAGACGGATTTAACTTTATCGGTTACTACACAAACTCTGTGGGTGGTACACAAATGGTGAATGGGTCTTATGAACTTATTAACACATTTACTAGTACTCAAAACGAAACTTGGTATGCTCAATTTGGTGCAGGTGTTTATGCGATAACATTGCAAGCACAAGATGCAACAAATACTTATACTCAAACAATTTACTTGAAGTATGACGAAGGTCTCTACACAGAAAGCGAATGTACAAATCAAATCACTACAACTCAAAATCAAATTGTAGTACCTATAAAACAAGGCTACACATTTGATGGCTACTACACTATGGAAAATGGCGTAGGAACAAAGGTAATTGGAGCAAATGGCTTGCTTGTTAGCGACTCATTAACTTCAATTGCAAATCAAAATATCACTTTGTATGCAAACTTCGTGATAAACAAATATAGTTTAGTTGTTACATTAACAACAAATGCGACCGAAAGTGTTAGTGTTCAAGCACAATTAGAAGCTGACGCAACATATTCATCGCAAGAACAAACTATTTTAGTTGGCGATAACAAGACAATAACACTTACTATTGAGAATATTCCTTATAATACAAACGGAACATTAAAACTCAAATGGACAAGTAATGGTGCTAATGTTTACTACATTATCTCTAACAATGGTCAAACAAGCGTTATTGATAATATCGGCACAGCGATGAATAGTTTTGTTGAAATTCTATCTTATGCTCAACAAGATAGCAATGGCAGTGCAAATGCGTTTATTACACAATTATACAAAATGGAATACAACTCAAATGGCGGAAGCACTGAAAACTTGCCACAAGCAGAATACAAACCATACAATGCTACATACACAATTTCTACTATCTACCCAAGTTATGATTATTATAACTGTCTAGGCTATGGCTTAAGCAGTGATGCAGTATCACCAGTTACAACATATAGTCAAAACCAAGACCAAGTATTCTATGCGGTTTGGTCAAAAGATTTGGTTGTTAAATTCTATAACTTTGATAGTACAACACCAGTTGTGAGAACTTATTCAGTTACAGCAGGCGATACAACTAACACATTTACTACAACAGTACCAGAAATTGTAGCGGAAAATGGTTACATAATCGTTGGTTATACAAAGAATAAACAATCAACACAAGTAGACTTAACAAGTGGCGAACAAAATGCACTTGTAACAAATGGCGATGTTTACTATGCAGTTTGCAAAAAGGTTCTTAACTTGACATATAATGCAAACGGCAAAACACTTATCAACTCTCTACCTTCTGCAAAATCAGTTAATAGATTTGCTATTGCAACAGAAGCGGGAAGTATTTATCAAACTGATTCTGTTACAATCTCTGCAACAGTTCCACAAGTAAAAGGCTATGCCTTCCAAGGTTGGAACACAAATGCTGATGGTTCAGGTTCAAATTATCAACCATCAAGTACAATTACAGAAATCAGTGATGACACAACTTTATATGCTATTTGGCAGTTAGAAACTTACACAATCACATATAAAGATAGCACAGGTATTATTGATGGTTTAACACCAGATAGTTATAATATCGAATCCACCGATGTGTTGCCAAATTACGAAAAAACAGGCTTTACATTTAATTACTGGGTAGCGGAAGAAGATTCAGGCGATTGGTCAACATTAGGTCAATATAATGCAGGCACAGTGTTAACAGGAAAGACAGGTAATGTTGTTCTTGTAGCATCTGTAAATGCAACAAACTTGGTATTTAATGGCGAAGTAATGCCAAATGCAACATACAATAAATCGTACTCTTACAAGTTTGGTCAAGTTACTGGCGGAACAGGTAATTATACTTACGAAATCGTAAATAATAGCCTTCCAACAGGACTTGAACTTAATGCAAGCACTCAAACTATTAGCGGTGTAGTAACAGCGAGAGCAGATACTTACATAATTAGTATTAGAGCAAAAGATACATTGAGTAACGCTACTGTTGTTGCAAACTTTACATTAACTATCGAAAAGGCAAAAGTAATCATTCCGTCACTAATAGGCACTTATACCTATAATGGAAATGAACAAACTGCAAATATTCAAAATTTTGATGTAAATACAATGTCAATAACAAACAATACTCGCAAAAATGCAGGTACACAAACAATCATTGTAAGTTTAAGAGATAATCTAAATTACACTTGGAGTGATGGTTCAACTGCAAATAGACAATTCGAGTTTGAAATCAAGCAAAAACAACTTACAATTTCGGCACGAAATCAAGTTATTAAGTACGAAGAAAGCATTGATACAACTCTATCTAGCGTATCAGTTGTAGGTTTAGTTGCAAACGACAAGTTGCAAAGCATATCAATCTTGCCAAGCACTACCGAAATAACAAACGATGGTGAAATCACATTAAGAAATGCAAAAATCTTTAATGGTACAGAAGATGTGACTGATAACTATCAAATTACTTACTTAAAAGGTAATTTGACAATTACAAAGGAATCATCTAATGCACTCGTTTGGGTAGTTATTGGTATTGGTGGCGCAATAATGCTTACATCATTAGTAATGCTATTTATATCTCTTAATAACAGAAGAAAAGCAAAAAAAAGATTGCAAAAAATTATAGATAGCACAAAGTTGCCAACTGATGACAATGCTAACGATAAACAATAAAATAGTGTAGGGTAAACGCCTATAAAATCAAAAAAAGGAACAATGCAATTTAGTGCAAAGTTCCTTTTTTATATTAGTTTCAAAAATCATAAAATAATTGATAATTTAATTAAAACTAATTTAATAATCAAAAACAACAGTCAAAAGTTCGGTTTTATTTATTTTTAATGCTAGCAAATAAAAATATAAGTCAATATTTTTTTGAATACGCTTTTTGAAATCGCACATAGATTTCAAAGGTTTAGGTATCATTATTTATCTTGCCACATTAAAAAAAACTATTTGATATGTATTAACAAAAACTTAAAAGTAATTTTTAGTTAGGTATTGACTTTCAAAATGTTTAATGTTAAAATACCTATGATATTTTAAGGGAGATTTTAATTATGGCAAATTTGAAGATTGTTAAAGAAAAAGAAACTCGTTGGGATGATTATTTGGAACACAATGTTGTTTATATACATACACGAGTTTTGAATGTGGATACAAATAAATATGTTTTGGATGAAAATGATTATTCAATCCACGCCGTAAATGAAGAAAATAGTTTTGATGAAGGACTTAAAATTGTCAAGATTGATGGAGAATGTAAAGCCATAATAAAATACGAACACCCATATTATGAAAGAAGTGGCAAAATTATAGTAGGTGGTAAGAAAACTTCTCTAGATGACATTTTATCGGTAGCTAAAAGAGTTATCGTTTATAATACTGCTGGCAAAACAATTTTTGAAATTCAAAGAATGTTTGAAGATTATAATTGTTCAACATTTAAGATTAAATTTGGAGAAAAAACAATTACTTCTATGGGAATAGTTTCACACGAACTAACAGAACATACAATATTCAAAAATGTTTATAGTTATGATGGACAACACATATTAAGCAAAACCAAAAAAATAACAAATGAAGAAATATTGGACAAAATAGATACAGACGACAACGAATTAACAAGATAAATGTTAAAACTTAATTTTATTAAATCCATGTAAAACTTCAAAAAAAGAGTGTATTTAAGGTTATCCTTGATTTACACTCTTATTTTATTGGTAGTATTAAAAAAATGAGGACCGAACTTTTGACATGTATTTCTAATAGTTAAATAATTATAATTGCATTAGTGCTTATTTAACATTTTGAAGCCCACATAAAAGGAACTTTGCATCAAATTGCATTGTTCCTTTTATATTAGTTTTATAATTTTTCGTTGTCATATTTTATTATTAAACAAATATTGTTAGAAAATGTTTTGGAACGAAACGGCAATAAAATGCTCGTACCCTTCTACAAAATAGACGAGTAGTTGGGCTTCGTATTCGGCTTCTTCCTTTTTATCTTGCTCTATTAAAACTTTTAATTTTTCAATTTGCTCGCCGACTTTTTCCATATCTTTGTGATTGACAATAAGACAAAGAGTATTTTCTTTTTTTCGCCAGTTTTCATCTAGTGCTTTAATCTTGATTTTCAAACTATCTGTGTTTATATTTTCGCTACTAAATATTTCGTCTTTAAGGCTTTTTGACTCTGTTTTAAGATAATTTATAGTGTCGGTAACAAAGATATGTTCTGTTACTACTAGTCCAATTAGTCCAAACGCCATAAACAAAATTAACCAAATTCTCACTTTCATTTTAATAGTCCTACCTTGTGATTAGTTTGCAAAACAACATAAGGTTTATCTTTTAGTTGCACATAAAATTTTCCAAGATTATCTATTGTTGCAATAACAACATCTTTGGGCTTAAATCCGCCAACTTTTCTAATTTGCTTTAAGACAAAGTTCTCGTCACAGCCAGCGACTGCCAAATTTTCTTTCATTAGTTTGCCGTCATTTATAACCATTACTGGCATAGATGAAGGCTCTTTTTTTATGTTAAAATCGGTGGCACAAAGGGGAGCATTGTCAGCATTTGGAAGAACAGTAATTTTTCCGTTTGTTTCTACAATAGCATATTCAATTTGGTCAAGCGAAAAATAGTTTAGATTGCGTAATGCTTCGTTTAAGTCGTTTAGGTTCATATTTAGTTTTTTTAGTGCGTCATAGTTTATTCCGTCAGGGGTAATAATTAAAACAGGTTTACCATTTATAACCTTTCGCATAAAAATGCTCTTTCGTGAAATCCACGAAATAAAAAAGTGCAATAGCATTAAAGTTAAAAGTGGCACGACTCCGTGAATGACAGGAATGTTAATTTCTGCCATAGGGATAGTTGCTAGGTCAGCAATGATAAGCGTAATTACAAACTCAAAAGGTTGCAGTTCTCCTAGTTGCCTTTTACCCATTAACCTAAAAACTACAAGTACAATACTATAAACAATAACACATCTAATCAAAAGCGTAAACATACTAATATTTTTTGTTAAAGATTAAAAAATATTTATTTTTTATTGTTTTTTTACAGGTTTTTATTGAATTTTTTATGATTTTTTCAAAAAAAAGTTATTTTTTTAATTTTTTATATTTTCAAAAGATTGTGTTTTATATACTGTTTTAGATATTATCTTTCTTTAATTTTTTATATAATAACTTTCTAAATTAACGATTAGTAATTATATTTTATTTTTATTGATTTGCTTTATTTATCAATTTCTTTATTGATATTTATAAAATTTTTGTGTTTAATTATTATTCTAGTTTTACAACAAAACTTTTAATTATGCCTGATAACTTTAACTAATTACTTTTTAAGTTGTGCTACTTGTTGCAACTTTTTTTCTTTTGTTTGCTCGTGCGACTCGTACATTTTTTAATTTGATAAATAGGGAAGATATGTTGATAACTCCAAAGATAACACATAGTAGTAAGAACATAAGTAAACCTATTCCAGCACTAATGCAAACGCTAAAAAATGGTGAGAAAACATATTTTAGTACTCCAAATAGCCATTTTGAAATAAGGCTTGCAGGTATGCAAAACACTGTCATCAATGTTAGCGGTTTTAATAGTAGGCCACCAACATTTGTTTTTTTGTTTATTAAATAACAGTTTAGAATAGTTGTTACAAGCATACAACCGCCCATACCATAAGCCAAACTTGCTATGCCAACATATTTTGGCATAAACCAAATACAAGCAACTAGAACGATAGAACCAATAACTTGATGAATAAAACCCTTTGTTTCCAAACCCAAAACATTCAAAATGCTGTGTGTAATTCCACAAAGTCCAATCGGTACAATAGACCAGCAAGATATTTTTAGAAGGTAACCGCTTGTTGAGTTGTTAAATAGTAGCAAGCCAATTTGTTCGCCCAAACCAAAGTACATTGGCAAAAAGCAAAAGCAAATAAATAGTGATAATGTTATGGCAGTTGCGGTTTGGTCGTTAAATTCTTTTTTGTTTTTTGCTTCTAAACTTTGCGATAATTCTGGTATGAGAGCAGTGGCGTAAGAGCCTATAATTGAGTTAGGGAGCATTAAAAGTGGCATTGTCATACCAAGAGCCACACCAAACAAACTCATTGCCTGTTCGGTTGTAAAACCCGCCGATATAAGTCTCAATGGCAAGATAATCGAGATTAGTGGCTGGGCAAGACTCATAATAACTCTCACACAAGTAATGGCGCTTGATGTTTTGAATACTTGCTTAAACTCCTGTTTTGGACTTGATAATTTTCCGCCGTGCTTAAAATAGAAGAATATGGAAATTCCCATACTTACAAAACAAGATAGACTATTGCAAATACAAGCGTAGTAGCCTGCTTTTTCGCTTGGGGAAGTGAACGAGAAGAACACAAGAAAGAGTATTAAACGAATGCTTTGCTCTCCAACTTCGCTTATGCAGTTATCAAGATGTCTTTTTCGACCCCATAATGCGCCCCTAAATGATGCATAAATGCTTCCCGCAAGAACGGCTGGCAATAGAAGTAAAAGCATATTAGCACTTATATTTCCGCACAAAGACGCTATCAAATTGTGACAAACTAGACAAATAATAGATAGAATAATGGAAACTGCAATTTCTATTATGAGTGATGAAGTTACCGCAGAACTTTCGGCTCTAAAATTTTTGTTTACACACGCTTTGGCGGAGTAGTGCGAAATTGTTACAGGTATGCCACTGCCAATAATGGTACACAAAACGCCGTAAAAAGACAGTGCTACTTGATAATACCCCAGCACTTCTGCACCCAGTTCTCTAGATAAAACTATTCTTAAAAAGAACCCAATGATTTTTAATATTGCAGAAAAGCCAAGAATCATAGCCACTGCTTTGAATAAGTTTTTAATAAAAAATTCTCCTTTTTTGTACAAACTATTCTATTAGCAAAAGTCAAAATTTATTATTAAAAATGCTTATTTAGAATACATTATATTTAGGAGAGAAAATATGCAAAATTTTGATTATATAGTTTATAGAGTGCAGAGCAGGGAAACGCTAGACCATATTGCAAAAAAATTGAATGTTCCAAAGGACTATATTAAAAAATATAACAATTTTTACGAGAGCAGTTTGGACGAAGGCGATATGCTTTATCTTCCGCACAAGATTTCAAAAATGCACATTGTTGCACCTATGGAAACATTAGATAGTATCGCAAAAAAATATGGTATAACCAAGAAAGAGATACTTTCAAAAAATAATATTGTAGAACTTTTTGTTGGCGAAAAACTATTTTTATAGGCAAATTACATTGCAGGTAAACTTATTCATAACAAAATTGCTTTTCAAAAAAGATTTTCAAATTTACCATTTAGTTTTATTACAAAAACACTGCGGAATTAAAAATTATAAATAATTTTTTGAAAATATTTGGTGTAATTTATCTTGCCTTATTGCTAGCATTAGCTTTTTAATATTATTCTATTTTTCTAAAATTGTTTAAGTAATTACTTAAAGGCTTTACGGTAATATGTTTTTGTTAGAGTTATTTTTATGAGCTCTATTTCTATTAAAAAAGGGTTGATGAGATTATTTGTATACATAAAAAAGTAGTGAAAATTCACTACCTTTTTATTAACAAATTTACTTATTATCACTTTCAAAATCGCTAGAAGATTTGTTCTTTTTTGCGAGTCTAAGTTCTCTGCGTTTCATCTTAACTTGTCTTCTGTATTCCTTGTACAATCTAATGAGTCTTTGTTCTTCTTGGTAAATAATTTCAATTTCTGCTTCGATGGCAGCAAATCTTGTCTGTAATTCGGTTTGTCTTTGTTTGTATTTAGCAAGTTTTTCATCATTAAATAAGCGTTTTTGTTCAAGTTTGTAAGCCTTTGCTTCTTGAATAGCCTTTTGTTTGTCGTTGCTTTGAGCAATTCTTTCTTTTGCTTGTCTTTCAATTTCTTGTTTGTGTTTTTTCTGTTCTTTTCTAAATTCTGCTCTTGCGTCAACAATTTCAAATTTAACATCTTCAAGTTGTTGTTTTAATTTTGCAAGTTTTTCTTGTTGTCTTCTAATTGCTTCTCTGTGTTCAAAATCTTTTTCTAGACTTAATTCTCTTGCGTATTGACCTTTCTTAACCTTAACTGGTTTTGGATGTTTTTTGATATATCTTCTAATACCAACTGCCACAACTGCAACTATTAAAGCGATAGCGGTGATTAGGGTAGGGATAATTAACCAGTTGAAATCTATTCCGTCATTGTTACTGTCGTTGTTGTTATCATCATCAATTTTTGTTGAACCAACAGCCATAATGTTGTCTGGTGCATCTTTTTCTTCCAAAACTTTGATTGAGTCGTAGTAACTATCACTTTCGATTGTTTCAATATTCATACTAGAAAAGAATACTGTTCCGCTTGTATAAGCATTTTCTCCGCCAAGAGATAGTAATACTTGAACTTCTGCGTCATCGGTAGCGTTTACATAGAATGTGTATTCTTTCCACTCGTTGTTGGTGTTAATACCACTAAATGTTTTGTTGATATTTGTAAGTGATACTGTTGCACCGAATGGGAAGTATTCATTTTTTGTAGTTGTTTCAACTTTATTTTCGTCTTGTTGAGTTAAATTGTTTGTTTTAATCCAAATAGATATTTTGTAGAAACTATTTGCTTTTAATGTAAACTTTTGATTTGAAGTGTAGTAGTAATAGCAATCTTCTATTGAATGAATAAGAAGAACATTGCCGTCTTTGTCTTTTGGTAAAAGTGGATTTTCAATGCCTGCTAGTTTACCAGTAAATGCGTCAGCATTTGTTGTGCTAACTATACCACTAATAATGCTAGATGTAGCAGTATTTGACTTGTTTGTTGGTGTAAATGAATTTGATGAGTAAATTCCATCAATGTTCTTGTCTGGTGTGTTAGTAAAGTTGTCAACTTTTAAGTCAACTCTGTATTCGTTTTCTTTTAACTCTGCGTTGTAAGTAGAAAGAGAAGTCTCTTTAATAATTACATCGTCAAAGAAAGCATAACCAGACCCTGGGTTTTTAGAACCTAAACTTAATTCAATATTGCAGTTGTAACTATTTTCGCCAGTACGAATTACAATGCTGTAAGTTGTCCATTCGTCATTTGATTCAATGTACATAAGTTCCTTAATGGTCATATCGCTAGAATATAGTTTTACGCCTGCGGTTGCACCATTAGTGAGCATTTGAGTTTGAACCTTAAATGTCAATTTATAATATTTGTTTGCGGCCAATGTAAAACTACTGCTTGTGTAAGATTGAGTGTTTTTACCATTGTTGCCAATCATTAAAATATTGTTGTTATTTGTGTATTTGTTGCCAGAAGTTGGATTGTTAATTCTAGCAATCATAGATGTGTCTTTTGTGTTGATAATACCACTTAAAATTTCGTTATCAAACACCTTTTTGTTTGTCCAATCTTTTGGAGCATAAGGGAAGTTTCCTGCTTCAACTTCCATATTTGCATAGTCAAATTTGCCGTTTGATATTGTTAGAGTAGATGAGCCAGCAAAATTTGCTTCCTTTGTGTTTGAAAGTGTTATTCCGTTAGAGTAGTTGCTGGAATTGATTTGATAAACTACAAAGTTATCAACCATAACAGAGCCCACTGCTTCTTCGTCATAACCAAGCCAGATTTCTGCACAAATTTGAGTATCTTCAAAACTTCTGCCTTGAACATAAAATGAATATTCTACCCAGTCATTGTTTAGTTTGTCAGTAGCACTGCTACTTAATTCAATTTCAAATTCCTTTGTTATAAATGTTGGGTATAGGCCGTTGTATGGGTCTTTTTCAACCAATCTAACGGTTGCTTTGCTACTTGAAACATTTGCTTTTGCATAGAATGAAATTTTGTACATTCCAAATTGTTTGATTGTAATGTAACTTGATTTTAGTCCAATTTGTGATGCTTGCTTGTTGTTGATTAAAACCGCTTGATTGTTATCGGCAAAGTTTGCGCCCACTGGTCTTGTGTCTAGTTTATATTTTTCGTTGTAATTGTTGTCGTTAAAGTTTACAGCGCCAATGTAGTTGTTTGGATTGTTCTTGTTAATGCCATCTTTTGTAATAACTTCCCAACCAACTAATGTGTTTTGTTCAAAATCGCTATTAGTAAATTGTTCGCCAAACACACTTGTGTTCATATTACAAAGAGCAAAGTTATCATTTGATTGATTAGCCTTTACCATTGTAGAGAAAGTATTTTGACTTAATTTGTAAATATTAACATCGTCAAAAAATACTGCGCCAAAACTCTTTGTGCCGTTTTTGCTACCAAGCCATAATTCAATATTAGCAGAAACATCGTTGATTTTGTCTGTTTCAACAAGGAATGTGTATTCAGCCCAGTTTCCGTCAGTGTAGACAGATAAAACACTCTTTACCAAAATGTCGTTGCCTGATAGATTTGCACTACCAACTGCGATAAAGTCGTCAGTGTTTTCGGTTAATGCTCTAAATGTAATCATATAGTAACTATTTTTTGAAAGCGTAAATGCAGGACTTTTGTAGCCCATATTGATATTGCTGTCTTGACCATTTATCATCAAGATTTGTTCATCACCAACTTTCATGCCTTTGTATGGATATGGCTTAAAGGATAGTTTGTAACTGTCCTTCATATTTTTTTCAAATATTTGTTCGTTGATAGAAATAATACCGCTAACTGCAGTTGCACTACTATTTATAGTTGTCCAACCAGTAGCAGATATAACGCTACCACTAACTTTGCTATCATTAAAGTTTGAGTTGGTAATGCTGATTGGTTCCTTTTCTACTGCTAGCAAAGTAGAATTTTGCACAAAAAAACTACCAATAAAACTAAGGCTAGAAATAACCATCATTATTGCTAGTAAGATTGCACAGAAAGAAAATTTAGTTTTAATTGTCTTGTTCATACTTTCACCTTTATAATATTTTTAATAACACTTAATTATATACAATAATGACTAAAATTCCAAATACTTAAACATTGTTTAATAAAAATTATCTAAAAATTATATCTATAAATTTCAAAAAAAAGTCAATACTATGTTTTATGGAATTGAGTGAGAAAAAAATTATTACCATAGGACTAATAGGTGGACTATTTGTTGGCTTCTTTAATGGTTTTTTTGGCGGTGGAGGCGGTATGATAGTCGTTCCGCTACTGACATTCCTTTTGGGGCTAGAAGAAAAAAAGGCTCACGCAACCGCAATTTTTATAATTTTGCCACTTTGCATAATAAGTTCTGTTATTTACATTCAAAACGGCAGTATGGACTGGTTAAAACTGCTATATAGTGGCATTGGATTTATAATAGGTGGAATTTTTGGGGCATTGCTTTTGAAAAAACTAAACAACAAGGTTTTGAGAATAATTTTTTCTGTAATAATGGTGGCATCTGGCATAAAATTATTGTTTTGATTTTTAGTCTCATTAAAAGGGGTTATATATGGACATATTAGCACTAATTCTTATAGGAGTTGTTGGCGGAGTACTTGGCGGAATGGGTATGGGTGGCGGTACATTATTGATACCACTTCTCACAATATTTTTAGGTATATCGCAAAACATAGCACAAGGTATAAATTTACTTGCTTTTTTGCCTATGAGTTTGGTTGCGCTTTTTATTCACTTCAAAAACAGAATGGTAGATGTAAAAAGCGGGTGGCCAGTCATAATGTCTGGCATTTTAAGTGCGGTTGGTGGGGCATATTTGGCAAATTTGTTAAACCCCAAAGACCTTAAAGTTTACTTTGCAATATTTTTGATAGTGCTGGGTGTTTTTCAATTTGTTTCTCTATTTATTTTCAAAAAGAATTTTACAAAGAAAAACGCAGATGAAAAAAATAACTAAATTTTTTTAATAATGGCGACTAATTGAAAAAAACGGTCGCTTTTTATTTTACTTTTTTTACTAAATTTGTTAATAATATAGTGCATAGATTGTGCGAAGGAGTTTTTTATGGATAAAATAAAGGAATTACTCGGTGGATATAATTGCGGTGGCTGTGGCTACGATAATTGTGCAGAATGTGCAAAGGCTATCAAAGCAGGCGAAGCACCAGCAGATATTTGTCCAATGATTGACGAAGAAAATGTTGAAAAAATACAAGCATTATTAGAAGAAAAATAGTATATTTTTTTTCAAAAACTATGTACAAACCCAAAATTGTATGATATAATCAAATGAAATAAATAAAAAGAGGAAATTGTTTTGAAAAAGATAGCAGTTATTGAATTAGGAACATTAAATGTAAAAATGACAGTTGCAAATGCTCTTGATAATGATACTTTTGAAATTGTCGAGCAAATGACAGATGCGTTAAAAATTGCATCAGACTTGTACGAAGATTGGCTTATCAAACCAGCAAGAACGCAAGAACTTGTTGTGATTTTGAAAAATTATAGAGCTTATTGTCAATCGCATGATATTGCATCAGTAGAATGTGTTGCATCATTTGAGTATAGAGATGCCAAAAATCACAATAGTTTTATTGATGAAATTTATAACCAAACTGGCTTTAAGTTTAGATTGCTTGAAAAAGATGAGCAAATTCTTTACAGTTACACAGCGGTTATTAACTCACTTGATATTTCAAAAGGTTTAATAATTGCAATAGACGGCAATAAAACTCAAATTCTTAATTACAATCGCCGAAACTTGCTTAACCAATGTTCGCTAGATTTTGGCTCTTGCAATTTGGCAGAAGCGTGCTATGACAAAAGTCAAAGCGTTGTTGATTATCTAGCAAAAATGGTTAAAAAGTTTGAAAAGGAAATTGACGATGTTGATTGGCTTAAAAAACTAGACCCAGAAACACAAATTGTTGGCGTTGGCTCAGTATTTTCTAGTGTAGGAAAGTTGTCAAGAAAGATTAAAAAATACACTTTTGATAAAGAACATAACTATCAAATGAATATTCAAGACTTTGAAAATGTTTATGACTTTGTTAAGGCTCTTGATATTGACAAAAACAAAAAAATTAAGGGTATATCAAGCGATAGAGCAGATGTACTTGCAGGCGGTATTTGTATTGCAAAAACAATAATCAATGCTTGCAATATTGGTAGTATAGTTATTAGTCAAAACTCCGTCAGCGAAGGACTGTTATTTAATTTGGCTAGTCCAATTACACTTGAAAAACCAATCACTGACATTTTGGGTTATAGCCTTTCAAAAAATAACGAAAATTACAATACTTATAGCAAAAACACAGATGTTGTT
Organism: uncultured Clostridia bacterium; assembly: GCA_934747255.1. Classification (GTDB taxonomy): domain Bacteria; phylum Bacillota; class Clostridia; order Christensenellales; family UBA1242; genus CAKVNM01. Next base: position 16,418 of record CAKVGH010000010.1, read on the forward strand.
TATACTCTTGCAATGCTTTTATACAAACAACTAAAAGTACTTCACAAATTGCCAAGACCTTTTGTAAAGGTACTTCGAGTTGCAGCAACAATGCACGATTGCGGAAATAGAATTAACGGCAGGGATTATGAAAAAAATGGTTTTGATATTGTTTTGAAATCAGATTTATATGGCTTAACTCACAGAGAACAAATTTTGGCAGCCTTTGTTGTAGCTTGTCAAAAGACAGAAAATTTCAGTATGATAGATTTTGTTAAGTATAGAGAAATTTTGGAACAAGACGATATGGATGCCATTAAAAAGTTGGGAATTATCGTAAGAATGGCTAACGCACTTGATTCTTTCCAAAAGAACAAAATTAGCGATATTACTTGTGATATTTTGGGCGACAGTGTTATTCTAAAAACAGTGGTAGAAACCCCTGTTGAAATGGAAATAAGAGAAGCCCTAAAATGCGAATCAGATTTTGTTAAAGCATTCAAAAAGCGTCTTGAAATTTTATAAAACAAATACTCTTGCATTTAAGATTTAGTCTTAATAGGCAAGAGTTTTTTATTACAGCACAAAAGCAAAAATTCTAAACAATATATAAATATTTGTAAATAGGGTTTATTTTTGATATAATATATTAGGTGAATTATGGCAAAAGAAAGGTTTGTTATTGAACTTGGGAGTTCTAATACGGTTATTTATAAAGTAGGCTATGGCATTGTTTTAAGAGAACCAACAGCAGTTGCGATTAAAAGTGACACTTACGAGATTTTGGAAGTTGGTCAAAAAGCAAAAAAAATGCAAGGTAAAAACGACTACTCATTTGATATTATCGAACCAATAAAGCACGGTGTTATAGACAACAAACAAGTTGCTATGGAAATGCTTAAAATCTTTTTATCAAAGGTTAAATCAAAAGGCTTGTTTGGTTCTACGGAAGTTACTTTTTGCGTTAGTACAGGACTAACTGATAATCAACTTTTAGATTACAAAGATATTGCTCTTTATGCAGGTGTCGACAAGTTAAAATTTGTTAATGTTTGTCTTTCGGGACTTGTTGGAAGCGGTGTAAAGGTGGACAAACCTAGTGCAGTCGCTTGTATCAATCTTGGCGGTGGAAATTGTAATTTTGCCGTTGTTAGTATGAATAAAATTATTGAGGGGTTTAGTGTTAGTTTTGGCGGAAAAGATATTGATAAAGCCATTATTGATTACATTGTTTCGTTAAAAAATATGGAAGTAAGTTTGGCACTAGCCGAAAGAATTAAAAATGAATGTGGTAGTTTGTATTCGCAAGATACATCTAATATGGAGATAACGGGCATAGATTGTGATACAAAACGACCTGTGAGTGAAATAATTACAGCAAGTGAAGTTAGGGAAGCAATTATTCCATATTTTGAAAATATTAAAAAATGCTTTGAAAAATTACTTTATTCTTGCACAGCAGATGTCATTAGTGACATAACTCAAAATGGTGTTTATGTAATAGGCGGTTTAGCAAATATTACAGGACTAGAAAACTATCTATCAAAATCATTAAATTTGCAAATCATTATTCCAGATGAACCCGAAAATTGTACCGTTATGGGAATTATTAAAGACTAGGAGAAATATGGATTTTATTTATATATTAAAATTCGTTTTACTTATTATTTGCTCATATTTTGTGGGCAATATTTCGTTTGCACGAATTTTTTCTAAACTTAAAAAAGGAGATATTACCAAAAGCGGTAGCGGAAATCCGGGGTCTATGAATATGCTACGAACTTACGGTTTTGGAATGGGAATTTTGACGCTTCTATGCGATGCTATAAAGGGTGCTATTCCTGCTCTTGTTGGTTTGTTACTATTCAAAGGTTATGGGGCGGCGGACGGAACGATTGCATTGTACAGTGCGGGTATTGCCGCAATACTTGGTCACAACTACCCAGTTTTATATAAATTTAAGGGCGGAAAAGGTATTGCTTGTTCAATGGGCGTTTTCTTGGTAGCAGACCCAATGTGGCTAGGAATTTTCTTTGTAGTTGCATTTATTTATCTATGGATTTTCGATTATGGTTCTCTTGCTTCTTTAACAGTTATTTCTGCTTTAATTATTATCGAAGGCTTAAAAAACTATGGTAATTTAATAATCAGTATTTTGCTGATGACTATCTATATTTTGGTATTAGTTGCTCATAGAAGCAATATTAGAAAGTTGCTTGTAGGAAAGGAAAACAAAGCTAATTTGCAAAAGTCAATAAAAAAGCACTTTAACAAGCAAAAGTCAGTTGCAAAAACCGAGTATAAACAAGAAAAAACAGAATTACTAGAAAAGAAAACTGAGATTGACAAGTTAAAGGAAGATGATAAGAAAAAGTACAGACAGGAACGAGCAAAACTATTAAAAGAAAAGCGTAAAATTAAGAGTGAGTATAGAAGTAAAAAACGAAAATCTTACGATTACGCATCTATTTTGACTGCGATTGCTAGCCAAGACGAAACCGCTAGTCAAGACAATGAATAGAGTCTTGAAATCGGAAAGAAAATGTTTTTATATAATTAGAATATAATCAAAAATTTGCTCTCTAAATTTGCAAAATATAAAAAACATTTATGTAATGTTAAAACATACCAAATTTGGTGTGTTTTTTTGTTCTATATAGATTTTACGGCTCATATATTTTAGTATAGCAAGTCAATGGAGGATTATATGGAACGATTTGATATTTATAAAGATATTGCACAGCGTTTCAATGGAGATGTTTATTTAGGTGTTGTTGGTCCAGTGAGAACAGGTAAAAGCACTTTTATAACCAACTTTATGAACACACTGGTTTTGCCAAATATAAAAAATAACTTTGCAAAACAACGAACAATAGATGAATTGCCACAAAGTGCGCAAGGAAAAACAATTATGACAACTCAACCAAAATTTGTGCCAAACGAAGCCGTTAAAATTAGTATTGACGATGTTGATATGAACATTAGACTTATTGATTGTGTTGGCTATATGGTAGATGGAGCAATAGGAAACGAAGAAGCCGAAAAACCAAGATTAGTTAAAACGCCTTGGAGTGACGAAAATATGCCTTTTGATGAAGCCGCTGAAATTGGTACAAAAAAAGTCATAACCGACCACTCAAATATTGCGGTAATGGTTACAACTGATGGAAGTTTTGGTGACCTTGCCCGTTCAAATTATGTTACAGCCGAAGAAAAGGTTGTAAAAGAGTTGAAGGACAACAATAGACCATTTGTAATTTTACTTAATACAAAGGACACCGAAAGTCCAAGTGCAAAAAACTTGGCAGATAGTCTTTCTCAAAAATATGATGCACCTTGCGTTATCATCAATGCAACCGAATTAACAGAGCAAGATGTTGAAAAGACATTTGATGCAATGCTTTCTCAAATGCCAGTAAATGCAATTTTAGTAAAAATGCCAAAGTGGCTTGAAGCATTATCTTTTGGTCATCATTTAATCAAGGAAATTATTGATGAAATTAAACTTTCTTGTACGGGACTTGATAAAATTGCTGACTTCAAACTTTCAAAAGTTTTGTTTGAAAGCAGTGAAAATTTTGAACCTTTAATGGAAAGCAAAGTCTTGTTTGGCGAAGGCAATATTGTATTAAACATAGAGCCAAAACCAGATTTGTTCTATAAAGTTTTGAGTGAACAAACAGGTCAAGAAATTACAAGTGATTATCAACTTATTAGCAACTTAAAAGAACTTTCTCACGCAAAAAGAGAGTATGATAAAATTAAAGTTGCACTTGATGAAGTTAGCGAAACAGGCTATGGTGTTGTTACTCCAAACTTGGAAGAAATGACTCTTGAAGACCCTGAAATTGTGCGTCAGGGCAGTAAATTTGGCGTTAGATTAAAAGCTTCTGCACCATCGCTTCACATTATGCGAGTTGATATTAACACCGAAGTTAGTCCAATCGTTGGCACTGAACAACAAAGTGAAGATTTGGTTAAATATCTTCTAAATGAGTTTGAAAGCAACCCACAAGGCATTTGGGAAACCGAAATGTTTGGTAAAAGCCTTCACATGCTTGTAAACGAAGGTTTGAACAATAAACTTACTGCAATGCCACAAGTTGTTCAAAAGAAGATGCGAAAAACCCTTTCTAGAATTGTAAACGAAGGCAAGGGCGGAGTGATTTGCATTCTTTTGTAAAAGTCTTTATAAAAAAATGACTTAAAGTTTAATTATTCTTGATAAACATAAATAACAATATGTCATTTTGTCAGTATGAAGATTGATATAAATATTAAAAAACGAAAGGTTTATAAGATATAAAAAGCATAAAAAAAGTTTAGGGGAAACCTAAACTTTTTTGTATTAAATTATTTACTTGCTTTGTCTAGCATAATAGCAAGTCTTGATTTTTTACGGTCGGCAGTTTCTTTTTTGATGATACCTTTTGTAACAGCACTATCAACAACAGAAACAACGTGGCTGTATTCTGCCTTTGCTTCTTCAATTTTGCCGTTTGCAATCAAGGCTTTATATTTTCTTACAGTTGAAAGCATTTCACTTTTAACACCTCTATTTTGTTCTGCTCTTTTACCGTTTACAGATACTCTTTTAATTGCTGATTTAATATTTGGCACGACTTTTACCTCTCATTTTCAAAATTCTTGTATATTCTAACACAAAATATATTTAATTGCAAGAAAAATTATCAAATTTATGGGAATAATATTTTTATTGGAGAAAAACTATGAAAAGTAACACATTAAAGCAGGGTAAAAAGCTAAAAAAAATCAGCAATTATAGCGATTTGGCAGTGGAGTTCAGCAAAAAATTGGTTCAAGGAAAGGACTATGTTAAAGTAGTCAACAAACAAAGTAAGTTTGTTACTACAACATACATTGATGTAACAAGTGAGCAAGCCGAAAAAACACTTGACAGGCAAATGGGAAGTTATGTGAGTATTGATTTACCTTTTAACCCAGTTTCACAAAATTTGTGTGAAGACGAAGTCGTCAGGGAAATAAAAAAGGGTCTATCTTATGTGTTAAATAAAGAATTTGAAAACAAGCCAAATTCTGTTTTAGTTGTTGGTCTTGGCAATCCCAATATGGTTGCAGACTGCTTTGGTAGTAAGGTAGTGCAAAGAATTATGGTAACTCGCCATGCAATTAAGTCGGGATTTAAGCAAGAAAAACTTGCAGAAGTGAGTAAAATTTCTTGCAATGTTTTTGGTAAAACAGGTATAGAAAGTTTTGATATTATCAGCGGAGTTGTGGAAAAAATTCGTCCTGATTTAGTTATTTTGATTGATACACTTGTGGCGGAAAGTCCCAAAAGATTATGCCGTAATATTCAAATTGCAAATGTTGGAATTGTTCCGGGTTCTGGTGTTGATAATGCAAGAAAAGCATTGAACAAAAAAACACTGAAAACAAAAGTTATAACAATAGGCGTTCCATTTGTGGTTTACGCTGAAAACATCTGTGCTAAAAATGGCAAGTTAAAAACTGGCTCTCCGTCAAATTTAATTGTGATGCCAAGAGAGATTGAAGGTCAAATTAAGTTTTGTGCAAATTCGGTTGCAAGTGGTATAAATCAAGTGCTTAATCCTAATTTGTCGCCAGAGATGATTGAAACTTTTTTTGATTAAAAATCATACTCTTTTATATGACAAAAAATCGCGAGTTAGCAGAAAATCAAAAAAGTATTTTAGTTTTAGATAGCGGTAACGGGGGACTATATACATTAAATATTCTAAAAAAAAATTTGCCGAACGAAAACTTCATTTTTGTTAAAGATGAACGCAACTCTCCCTATGGCAATAAATCAAAATTAAAATTAAAAAAATTATCAAAAAAATTGATTAGTTTTTTGCTTGAAAAGTACAAAATAAAAATGATTATTTTGGCATGTAATACTTTAAGTAGCACAGCCTTTTCTTACCTTAAAAACAACTTTCAAAATTTGCCTATAATTCCAATTTATCCTGTAGTAAAATCTTTCAAAAAAAAGACTTTAATTTTGTGTACTAATTCAACAAAAAAGCATTGTGCGGAACTAAAAAAAGTGCGTAAAAACTCCAATGTAAAAATTTATGGTTTTTCGCGTTTAGCAAAAAAAATTGATGAAAATATTAAAAATTTGAGTGTTTTACAGCCATTTTTGAACAAAAAATTAAAAAAATTTGCAAAAATGCACATTCGTCAAGTCGTTTTGGGTTGCACTCATTTCAATTTTATTAAACCACAAATTGAAAAAGCACTGCTTCAAAATTATGATAAAAACAAAGATGATATTACCGAAAAAAAGTATGTAAAAGTTAGTTTTCAAAATAAAGAAAATTGCAATCAAAAGGGCAATAAAAATTTAAGAATTTTTAGACTTAATAAAGATAAAATTTCGTTTATTGAAGGTAGCGTAGACTTGGCAAGAAAAGTACAAAAAATATTGGAAGTTTTGTCAATAAAAAATCATCAAAAAGGACTGCCGTCTTTAATCTTATTGAATACCAAAACGGAGTTTTTTGACACTTGTTATAATTAGCTTTTTTATACATAAATGTAATTTGAATTGCCTTTTACAAATCTTATAGAGGAATAATAATTTTCACTTTTTATCGTTTGTCACTTTATTGTTCAATAATCTTACTATGTGTAAAAACTAATAAGTTAAGCGAGTTAAATAAAATTTTATAAACTTAAAAATAATGCTTGCATTTTTTATTTGGTTATGGTAAACTATAAAAGTTTATTAAGCCGAAGTGGTGAAATGGCAGACGCGCGGGACTCAAAATCCCGTATAGGCAACTATGTGTGGGTTCAAGTCCCACCTTCGGCACCAGCAAAAAGTTGTTAAACTCCCGATTTTTCGGGAGTTTTTTAGTATTTTAATATTTTTACCGATATTTTGAAATTTCACTAAAAAACACTATATTTCTAATTTTTGTGTACCTGTTGTGTACCTAAGTCCCGTTTTGTATAGTGAAGTTTAGACAAGAGGAAAAAAGTTTATATTGTTAAAATAGTTTGGATTAAATATTTAGTATGAATCATTTTGTTTTTGTAGAATGTCAGTTTCTGTTACTAAAAGAATTATTGTCCAAAACAATAATATTTTGTCAAAATGTGTCGAGATTTAGATTGTTGAACATATATCAAATTTTGTGTATTATCAAAAGTTTGACAAGTGAATATTTTTTTAGGTATAATCATAATATGGAAAACAAACAAAAAGAGAAAAAAGTTGTAATTGTTACAGGGGCTAGTAGTGGAATTGGGCTAGCGCTTGCAAAGATGCTATTAAAGAACAATTACACCGTTTATGGTTTAGACAGAAACGAACACATTGATGAGTTTGAAACGCTTATTTGCGACCTTACAAATTATGATAGAGTTAAGGAATGTTTTGAACAAATTTATCAAAAAGAAGGTCATATAGACATTTTAGTAAACAATGCTGGAATGGGTATTTCTGGTGCAGTTGAGTTTATCGAAATGGATAGACGCAAAAAACTTTTTGAAGTAAATATGTTTGCTGCTGTAAACTGTTCAAAAATGATTATTCCATACTTTAAGAAAAATGGTGGCGGAAAGATTTTGAATACAAGTTCTCTTGCGGGAGTTATTCCACTACCTTTCCAAACAGATTATTCTATGAGCAAGGCTGCCATAAATAGTTTTACTATGTGTTTAAGAAATGAACTAAAACCATTAAACATAAAAGTATGCGCCGTAATGCCAGGGGATACAAAAACTGGCTTTACAGCAAATAGAGAAAAGCAAAACAAAAGTGATGGTTATAGCGATAGAGTAAAAAAATCTGTTTCTAAAATGGAAAAGGACGAAACTCACGGAGCAAGTCCAGAAAAGGTAGCCAAGGTAATGCTTAAACAAATTAAAAGAAAAAATCCACCAGCAATAGTTAGTGTTGGATTTTGTGCTAAACTTGTTGCATTCCTTGAAAAAATCCTTCCACGCAAACTTATGTTATGGATAGTTGGTAAAATTTACGGATAATTTTTATCCGTTTTTTTGTGCAAAAAATTTGTCGAATTTTGAAAAAGTTGATGATAAAAATATTGCTAAAAATTTTAATTTTGACAGTCTTCAAAATTATATAAATTTGCAAAAAAATTAAAAAAATCACTAAAAAATAACAAAAAATCATAAAATTTTGATAAAAAAAAGGAGAAAATTATGGATTTATTCAAAAAATGTGAGCATCTTGAACAATTAGAAAAAGTAAAACAAAGTGGTGCTTACACATATTTTAGCGAACTCACAACAGGTCAAGATACACAAGTGGTAATCAATGGTGTAGACACTGTTATGATTGGCTCAAACAATTATTTGGGACTCACTTCTCATCCGGAAGTTATTCAAGCAGGAAAGGACGCATTGGATAAATATGGCAGTGGTTGTTCTGGTTCAAGATTTTTGAATGGTACACTCGATATTCATCGTTTGCTTGAAGAAGAACTTGCAACATTTTTACATAAGGAAGCAGTTATAACTTTTTCAACAGGCTTTCAATCTAATTTGGCTATCATTAGTAGCATAGCAGGACGAAATGATTACATTTTGTGCGATAAGGAAAATCACGCAAGTATTTATGATGCGTGCAGATTGAGTTATGCAAAAATGATTAGGTTTGAACATAGCGATATGGAAGACCTTGAAAGACAACTTCAAAAGATAGATACAACTTATGGCGGAATACTTATTGTAACTGATGGCGTATTTTCAATGAGTGGCGAAATTTGTAAGTTGCCAGAAATTGTTAAATTAGCAAGAAAGTATGGAGCAAGAGTAATGGTAGATGATGCTCACGGACTTGGAGTTTTGGGCGAGAATGGTCGTGGCACTGCGGAATATTTTGGACTAGAAGACGAAGTAGATATTTATATGGGAACATTCTCAAAATCACTTGCAAGTTTAGGTGGCTATATGTCAAGTACAAAAAAGGTAGTGGAGTATGTAAAACACACATCAAGACCATTTATCTTTTCGGCAAGTATTACTCCTGCCAGCGTGGCTTGTGCTAGAAAGTCGTTAGAGATTCTTTCTCGTGAACCACAAAGAGTTAGAAACTTGGAAAATATAAGTACTTATATGCGAAAACTTTTGAAAGAAAAAGGCGTAAAAATTATTGAGAGTACAACGCCAATTATTCCAATTTTTACCTATGATGATTTGAAGACTTTTAAGGCTTGTAAAATGCTTATGGAAAGGGGTGTGTATGTCAACCCAGTTGTATCCCCAGCAGTCCCAGTTGGACAAAGTTTGCTTCGTACAAGTTATACTGCAACTCACACAAAAAAGCAGATGGAATACGCTAGCGAAAAGATTGCGGAAGTATTAAAAGAATTGGGCTGTATTTAGAAAAAAATCAAAAAATTACCCTAAAAATTGAAAAAAAATCCCATTTTTTTGGGATTTTTTTATAAAATTTTATAAATTTTCACTTTTTTGATTAAGCAATGCCTTGTGCTTGTTCATCAATATTAAACTCACTCATTATGTTTTTTAATGTTCCAAAATTGGTGTTGGAGTAGAGTGAAATTTCGACTTTATTAAGTAAGTTTGCGACAATTCTTATGCTTGCTTCTTCTTCAAATCTTGTGCTTGAAATTTTCCTGTAAACTTCCAATGTAAATTGCTCATCTAAATTGCTAATATGTATTTTTTTATTGTCAAAAATAAAGTCAAAAAGAGTGTTATTTTTTGGAAAATTTTCGTCTTCCATATTTTGAAAATTATGTACCAGTAAAAACTTTATTGAAACATTTTGGTTGATACTTTTAACGGAAGGACAATTTCTAGTTACGGCGAGTACAAATCTTTGCGTAATTTCTTCGACACTCATCTTGCTTAATTCTTCTACTTGGCTTTGATAAACGCTAACAAAATCGTCTTCGTCAATTAGGTTAAATAAGTTTTCAATTAAGTCATTTAGTTTTTTACTTTTTGTAAATAGTTTTTTATTAAAAAATTGCATATAAATATTTTTCATTAACAAACTTCTCCTTTTAGACCAAATACTTTTTCGGTTTCTTCTTCAACAGATTGGTTGATTAAACTAATGTCGTAATCAATGTCGCTTTCCACTTTATTTTCAATAATATTGCCTTTTTCAGTCAACTTGTAAGTGAGCAAAGTTCTGTTGCAACTTTCATCTTTTTTGAGGTCGTAAAACTTAATGAAAACATTGTTGGAAATAGATGAAATCTCAACTTTCTTTTTTGCACAATAAACAAAAGTAAAGCAATTTGCTATTTTCAACTTGTTTTTGTCATTTACATAGTAATTTTTGTAATTTAGAAATTTTAAGCCAATGACCATATTTTTGTTTTTTGAATCTAAAATAAACATTTTGTTGAACTCGTTTTGCTCGGCGCTTTTTAACATTTCAGCAAGATTTTTTTCAAAATGTTCTTCATTGATGTTTTTTAGCATTTCATCAATAAAATACTTGACATCTGGTATATTTTCAAGGACTTCCATATTAAAAAATTGTTCAAAAATTTTTTTCATAAACTATCTCCTTTAAGGTTTTTTAATTTTACTCTTTGATAGTTAAAATGTCAATACCTAGTTTGTAATTATATAAACCAATATAGTAAATTACTTGACAAAAATTTTGTTAATTTGTATTATATTTTGTAAAAATTTTTATAAAAGGAATAAGAGAAAAATTATGGCACAAGAAGAAAAAACAACTATGACGCAAGAAAAGCCAAAGATTTTAGACGGAAAATACGATTTTAAGTCTAGCGAAAAGCACTGGCAAGATTATTGGCAAGAAAAAGATATTTACGCATTTGACCCAAAGAGTACAAGCAAAGTGTACTCTATTGATACACCGCCACCAACCGTAAATGGCAAAATTCACATGGGACATTTGTCGAGTTATACACACTTTGAGTCAATGGCTCGCCATCACAGAATGAAAGGGGAGAATGTTTACTTTCCATTTGGGTTTGATGATAATGGCTTGCCAACAGAGAGATATGTTGAAAAAACTCACAAGGTTAGAGCCTATGAAATGCCTCGAAAAGATTTTATAAATCTTTGTCTTGATACAACCCGTGAACTAGAAGAAGAATTTCGTGCTCTATATAGAAGTGCTGGTTTTTCGTGTAATTTGAAAAACACTTATAGTTCAATTAGTCCAAATACTCAAAAAATCAGTCAAAAATCGTTCTTGGATTTGCAGAAAAAAGGCTATATTTATCACGCGGAAAGTCCTGCTCTTTGGTGTACGGAATGTAGAACAGCCGTTGCTCAATCGGAACTGGAAGACCAAGATATAGAAAGTACCTTTAATTACATTAAATTTTACATTGCTGGAACAAATGACTATGTCGTTGTTGCTACAACTAGACCAGAAATGCTCCCAGCGTGCGATTGTGTGTTTATTAACCCAGATGACAAGAAAAATGCTTATTTAATAGGCAAAAATTTGGTAGTTCCACACTTCAACTTTGAAGTACCAGTTTTAACCGATGACCTTGTTGATATGGAAAAAGGCTCTGGTATAGTTATGTGCTGTACTTTTGGTGATACTGTCGATAAAGAGTGGCAAAGAAAGCATAATTTGCCAATCAAGGAAGCATTTAACAATGCGGGCAGAATGAATGAAATTGCTGGCGAATTTGCTGGTATGAAAATTGTTCAAGCAAGACAAGCAATTATCGAAAAGTTAAAAGAAGAAGATTTGCTCATAAAACAAGAAAATTTGACTCACGCTGTTTCTACTCACGAACGATGTGGAACGCCTATCGAGATTGTTGTAAAAAAACAATGGTTTATTGATGTTTTGAGTCATAAAGACGAATTATTGAAGGCGGGCTATGACCTTAATTGGCACCCAGAAGCAATGCGTGCAAGATACATTAACTGGGTAGAAAACTTGCAATGGAACTGGTGTATTTCTCGTCAAAGATTTTATGGCGTTCCATTCCCAGTTTGGTACTGTAAAAACTGCGGAAAACCTATGTTTGCAGATGAATGTGACCTTCCTGTTGACCCTTGCGATTGTAGTCCAAAAAGACCTTGTGAATGTGGCTCAACCGAATTTGAACCAGAACGAGATGTTATGGACACTTGGGCAACAAGTTCTCTTACGCCACAAATTTCTACTGACATAGTCACTCACGAAGGTTTTTCGGACAAAATGGTTCCTATGTCGCTTCGTCCAAATGCACACGATAATATTCGTGTTTGGGACTTTTATACTGTTGTAAAGAGTTTATACCACTTTGGCAAACTTCCTTGGAAAGATTTAATGATTTCGGGCTATGTTACCAGTCCAGATGGCAGTAAGCTATCAAAAAAGAGCAGTAATAACAAAAATAGTCCACAGGAAATTATAAGCCAATATTCAGCCGATGTTACTCGTTATTGGGCAGATAGTTTGAGTTTGGGTAAAGACACAGCATTTTCACTTATTCCATTCGATAGTGGCAAAAAACTTGTCAATAAAATTTGGAATGCTTCAAAATTCGTATTGTCATTTTTAGATGGCTATAAATATGAAAAAGTTGCATTAGAGCCAATAGATGAGTGGATAATTGAAGAGTATAAGGCACTTTATAAGAGTTTTATGAAACACCTTGATAATTACGATATTGCTTTGGGTCTTAATGAACTCGAAAGATTTTTCTGGAACTTCTGTGATAACTATATTGAAATCGTAAAGCGTAGACTCTACAACCCTGATGTTTTCGGTGTAGATGGTCAAAAAAGCGGTCAAATGGCTTGCTATTTGGTTTTACTAGGTATGTTAAAAATGTTTAGCATATTCTTGCCACATATTACCGAAGAAATCTATCAAGCATATTATGCCGAAAAAGAACAAAAAGCATCTATTCACATATCTTCATATTTGAATTTGGGCGATGATATCAACAAAGAATTGCTCGAAAAAGGCGAATTATTGACTCAAATAGTCAGCGATATTCGTTCGTTTAAGAGTGAGAATAAAATTTCTCTAAAAACTATGATTTCTAGCTTAGAAATAACTTTGCCAGAACAAGATTTGGAATTTGTTAAGGCGACCGAGCCTGACTTAAAAGGTGTTGGTGGTATTGTTAACATTTCATACAAAATAGGCGATTATAAATTGAAGTTTGGAGAAATTGTTTTGGAGAATAACTAATGGTTTTTTGCACAAAAAAATGAATAATTTTTGCATAAACTTTTACAAAAAAACACTGATTTTTAACAAAATCGGTGTTTTTTGTTTTTTATATAATTTTTACTTTACAACCCCTAATTTTTAAGGTATAATATAAATATATATTTATATTAAATGTTCAAACAAAAGTTAATAAAACTCTTGCATCAGCAAAATTTGATAGTGTAAAAACTAGCAAAAAGTTGCAAAAAATGGAATATGTAAAAATTGAATAAATTTGCACAAAAACTAATATTTATTTACGCGAAAATTTGTTCTAAAAATTGCTTCCAAAAAATTGCTAAAATTATTTTGAAAAAATGCATAAAAATGTTTGATTTTATACTCGCATTTGACTAATATATTTATATATTATTTTATATAATTTCGATTTTGCACGCAAATTTTAGACATTTTTCGATAATTTTCTGCAAAGTTGGTTAACATAAAAAAGGAGATTTCTAATGGAGAACAAGTTAGACAAGTATGGTTTGGTTAAAATCAAAAATCCAAATGGCAGTTTCTTAAAAAACATTATCCTAGGGCTATGTATGCTCGTTTTGTCATTTGGTGGCTTTGGTTTGTTTACTAGTTTGAATAAAAAAACAGTCGACGCTGGAGTAATTCATAATTACAAATCGGAGACTGTTGATGCAAAAATGTACTTTGACCTAGATGCCAATGGCGGTACAAGTTCTTATACTAAATTGTACCCTAGGGTAAAATATACCTATGAGTCTTGGGAAGAATTCAAAATGTTTCAAGATAACGGCAATATTTGGCCAGTGAATTGGCTCGAGGAAAGATACACCTACGATTACAATGTTACTGGTATTTATTTTAACAATAGTTACTCTTCTGGCACGCAAATTGGTATCCACAATAGCGATAAAAAATTGATTTCAATTCCAACGAAATTAAATTCAGCATTTTTAGGATACTACTTAGCGGAAGATTTGCATTATACATACAACGGTGGGCAATCATCTGGAACTTTTCCTGCGGGCTATCAAATGTTCGATGCGGAAGGACATTTTGTACCTTATTATTCTTCATCAGCTGGTACTGGTGATGACTTTAATTATGCGGTTCATGATAATGAAAACAAAAATGTTAAATTAGTAGCCCATTGGAAGTATCTTGGCACAAGATTTTCAATAGAGTTTCGTGATTCAGAAACCAATTCTCTAATTGATGGTGCATCTGCCACTTTTGAGGATGACGATTCTGCAAATGCTTTCCCTGATTTTGCTAGCGAAGCAGCATTTTCTTCATTCGAATTAGATTATCAAGGCAGTATATTGTTTAATGGCGATAAATCTTACACAAGAGAGTTATATCTTGCAACTCGTTTTAACAAAGCTGCTTCAAAATACTCAAGTTATACTGTGAAAATTCCTAATGGTTATGCAATTTCTACCAGCGATATTGGTGGTGTAACTTTGGATTTAATGCAAAAAAATTCAAGTGGAAATACCGTACGAACTTCAACAAATTTAACAAAAACCAGTGGTTTGTATACATACAATAGTTCCTTTACGCTTAACAATAGTCTTTCATCGGATTTAATTACTGTAACAATTTGGTTAAGACCAATAAAACGACAAATACATATATATGGCTTGCCAGTAAATAGTGAATATACGGATATTTGGCAATACAGAACCAAATGGTATAAGTCAAACAGCAGTGGCGACATTGATTTGTCAAGTGAAATAACATCGTTCCAAGATGCAGATGGTAATTTGTCTAGTGGAGTATACAAAGACGGCTATATTTTCAAAGGCATTAAAGCACATTTGAATGATACTATTGCATCAGGATACATTGTTTCAAGTGATGGTAGTTTAGTTAAAAATCCTTTGTTTGGTAATAGTCAATGGATATTTGAAGACCCTGCTGAATATGGAGAAGCATATTATCAATATTTAGGAAGAACAATGCTCGATGCAAACAACAATTCTTCGGATAGTGACGGCACAACAACAATTTATATCAATGATGTTATGACAACTTCTGGCACATTGGAAGTTAGAAATTCCGATATGAGTGCCGTTATGACAACTTCTGCTAATGCAATTACAAAACCAACGAGAACAGGTTATACTTTCCTAGGTTACTATTACAATGATTTGCAAGTAATTAAATCAACAGGATATTTGGCATCACTAACTCAAAGCAGTTTGCAATCAATCCAAGGTCAAACACTAGTAGCCAAATGGTCAAAAGCGGTAACATTAAACAAAAACCTTAGCAGTGCGACTGCGGGCACAACAACGATTTATGCAGATGGAGACGGATATCTATATATAGATTCGCAAGTTACAACATCAATTGATGCAGCATCGACATCGTCGTTTACATTGCCAACAGCTAGTGCATATCAATTTGCTGGTTATTATCAATCTAAATCAGGTGCAGATGGATTGAGATCAAGTGAACTGATAATAAATAGTCAAGGAAAACTATCTTTAAATGCCAAAAATGGCGGGATAACAGTAGTTAATTTGTATGCAGGTTGGATTGCAAAAGGTAGTGTGATAACTGTAGCATTGGATAATTTAGGCGGTACAGGTTCTGTTAGCAATTTGTACTACAACACTGCAAGTAACAGATATTATACAGATTCAGCATGCACAAAAATGGTTTCAACAGTATCTGGAGAAGGTTCAGTAACAATATCAACTCCAACCAAAGGAGGTTGGTCATTTGGTGGCTACTACACCTCATATTCTGGCACTAGTGCTTCTGGGACTATGGTAATTACTAATGCTGGTAAATATACTCTACAGGGCGCATCATCAAACATAACAACTTTGTATGCAAAATGGACAGCTACAGCTAGTGGTTCTGTAATATTAGAAAAAAATTGGCGAGATCAAGTAGCAAATGCAACAACTGGTATTTCCTTGGCTTCGACAGATATAACAAGTATAACAGTAGGTGCAGCAGCACCAACTGGATATTATTTTACTGGTAAAACTACAAATCTAGGCTTGGATATATATCGTAGTTCAACTGTATCAACGGACATGGCATTTGTGCATCCGGGAACTATCATGTTTGCTGCAAATGATGATATTGGTATATTTGGTTCATTAACAAGTATTAAAAATATTACATTTGGTACAAATATAAATAA
>CAKVGH010000011.1 GCA_934747255.1 uncultured Clostridia bacterium
GGAAAGACAAAAGTTTTAACACATAAAATTGCATATTTAATGCAAGAAAAAAATATATTGCACAATATGCAAACTTTAATAGAGTAGATAATTTCAAAAAAGGCGGAGATGAAAAGTAATGATTTTTGATGATAGAGATATTGAAAAAATAGAAACAAAAGAAGAAACAAGAAAAAAACATAAAGTTACTAAATCTCAACTTTCTTTTGATGATTTAGCCACTCATACTAATGAAAAGACTGCAAAAGTTAGTAAAAAAACAAAATCAACAAAATCAGTCGAAGAAAAATCGATAGATAATGTTGAAGATGATTTACTAATGGAAAATAAAAGCGACTTGTTAGAACCTAAAAACGAAAGATTGGAACTTGACGAAGAAACAGCAAAAACTCTTGAAAATCAATTAAAAAAGAGTAAAACTCTTGCAACAAAACGCAAGACAAAATTGGCAAAAGAGAGTGTGTCTAATCAGGAAACTACCAATGAAGAATTGGAAGAAAATGCCGATAGCAAATCAAGTCAAGAAAGTAACCAAGACGAAACAGAAGCAAATGAAGAAAATACCAATGGTAGCGATGTTGAAAATGACATTGACGATTTAGACGCTAATAGCGAAGAAGAGCATACTTACGAAAGTACTTTTGACAAAGACGATTCGGGCAATCTGCTAAAAAGTCTAGACCATGTTTTGCACGATAGTATGATTCCATACAGTGAATATGTAATTATGGATAGAGCCTTGCCAAGAGTGGAAGACGGCTTGAAGCCAGTTCAACGAAGAATTTTATTTTCAATGTACGAAGAAGGCTTTACACCTGATAAACCATACCGAAAATGTGCAAACACCGTTGGTTATGTTTTGGGTAAATACCACCCACACGGCGATACAAGTGTTTATAACGCACTCGTTAGACTTGCACAGACTTTCAATATGAAGGAAGTTTTGATTGACGGACACGGAAACTTTGGTTCGGTTGATGGCGATGGTGCTGCTGCTATGCGTTATACCGAAGCAAAACTTGCTCCACTTGCTCTTGAGCTTTTAAGAGATATTGAAAAAAATACTGTTAAATGGAGTTACAACTACGATGATAGTAGAAAAGAACCTGATATGTTACCGGGAAGATTTCCTAACTTGCTTGTTAATGGTGCATCGGGTATTGCGGTAGGACTAGCAACTAACATTCCAACACATAACTTGGCAGAATGTATTGACGGCTCTGTTGCAGTAATTGAAAATCCTGATATTACAACTAGCGAACTAATGCAAATAATAAAAGGACCAGATTTTCCAACTGGTGGAATAATACACGCAGGGGAAGAATTAAAGCAGGCTTACGAAACAGGTAAGGGTAAAATAACAATAAGGGCAAAAGTCAGCATTGAACCAGACAAAAATGAAAAACAAAATATTGTTATTACTGAATTTCCTTATCAAGTCAACAAGTCAGTATTACTACAAAAAATTGTAGAATTGAAAGATAAGTACAAGGAAATTTTGGGCGGTGTTACTGATATTCGTGATGAAAGTGATAGAACGGGAACTCGTGCAGTTATTACTTGTAAAAAAGATGTTGATGTTCAAAAAGTGCTTAACTTTTTGTATAAATACACCGATTTGCAAACAACATTTGGTATAAATATGGTTGCTATTGCAAATGGAAAGCCTTTGCTTCTTAACCTTAAACAAATATTGTCTTATTATGTAAACTACCAAAGAGATGTAGTATTAAATAGAACCAAATTTGACTTAAAGGCTTGTGAAGATAGAGCACATATCTTGCAAGGTTTGTTGATTGCAATTCAAAACATTGACGCAGTTATAAAAATCATTAAGACCAGTGCTGGCACAATGGAAGCAAAACAAAGACTTATGCAAAAATTTGCTTTGACAGAAGTTCAAGCACAAGCCATTTTGGATATGCGACTTGCTAGACTTACAAGTTTGGAAGTGGGCAAGATTAAGGAAGAATTAGAGTCATTAGAAAAGCAAATTAAAAAGTTAAAAGCCATTGTTGGTAGTAAGAAACTTCAAATGGAAACTGTAAAAACCGAACTACTTGAAATCAAGAAAAAGTACGGCACAGCAAGAGTTAGTCAAATCGAAAGCGATGACCAAAAATTTGCTATTAGTCAAGACTTAATTGCAAAGCCTGTAAAAGATATATTCATTGCTTACAGCGAACGCAATGCAATTAAAAAAATTCCAGAAAAGAGTTTTATGATTTCGGCTCGAAGTGTTGCTCCAAACAGCACGTTAAACGAAGTTCATTCAATTATTTTCAAAACTCAAACCGACAAACAACTTTTGTTATTTACAAACAAAGGTAATTGTTATAAATTAAGCCAAGATGACATTTTGGAAGCAAGATGGAAAGATAGGGGAACGCTCCTAACTGATGCTATTTTGGGTTATCAAAAGGACGAAAAAGTGCTTTATATTATTGATTATAAAGACGCTTTACCAAAGGGTGAATTGTTATTTGTAACAAATGATGGAATGATTAGAAAAACTAATTTTGCCGAGTTTGATGTTAAAAAACAATCTTTTGCTTGCTTTAAGTTAAACGATGGTCAACAAATAATATCTATTCAAAAAATGGAAAAAGATAAAACATTATTATTTGTAACTAAAAACGGAATGGGCTTGAATGCAAGTTTAAGTGATGTTCCATCTCAAAGCAAATCGTCTGTTGGTGTTAAAGGTATGAACTTAAACGATGGCGATAGCGTAGTTTATTCAAGTTTAGTAACTCAAAAAGATAGTTTCCTAGTTTTAACCGATATGGGCTATATCAAGCGTATTGGAATGGACAATTTGGAAATTTTGGGTAGAAACAGAAAGGGCGTTAAACTTATTAGTTTTGACAAGACAAACGGCTCACAAATTATTCTTTCAAAAGTTGTTAGAAGCAATTTTGAAGTGTATTGCCTAAACGCACAAAATAAAGTTGTATCAGTAAAAAGTGAGCAATTAGCACTCGAAAATAGAACAACAAAAGGTAAGGGAATTGTAAAGTCTACAAAGCCTGAAAAACTTAAAAATGCCTACATTTATTTGTGGAGTTAAAAGTTTTTGAAAAAATTTTTGAGAAAATAAAGGTATTTTCAAAAAACTGTCGAATAATAGTAGTGTAATTTGTTTATTGATAAACAGTCTTAATTACTGTTGAGAAATAATCTTAATTTAGAAGGAGTAAAATGGCAAATAGCGGATATTCACCAGAATTTTTATCGAAATTGAAATCGTCTTGCAATATTGTTAGCGAAATTTCAAGATATGTTCCGTTATCGCGAAAAGGCAGAACCTATTGGGGTTGCTGTCCTTTTCATCACGAAAAAACTCCTTCTTTTGCTGTTAATGAATACGAAGGATATTATCATTGTTTTGGCTGTGGCGCGAGTGGAGATGTAATTTCGTTTTTGGAGAAAATTGAAGGTATTGACTTTATGCAGGTTGTTAAAAATCTTGCAGAAAGTGCAAATATTCCCCTTCCAGCATTTACGGGCGATGAAAATATCATAAGGCGAAAAAAGGAAAAAGACAGGTTGGTTTATATTTGCACAGAAAGTGCCAAATACTATCATCAGGAACTTTTGAAGCCAGCAGGTGCTATTGCACGAAACTATTTGCAAAAGCGACAGATTACTAATGAAACGACCACCAAAATGGGGCTAGGTTACAGCCCAGATTGGCAGGGAATAATTACATATCTAAAATCGCTTGGTGTTACGATTGACGAAATGCTAAAAGCGGGTGTTGTAAGCGAAAAAAATGGCAAATATTATGACGCTATGGCATTAAGACTCGTGTTTCCAGTGTTTGACCATATTGGCAAAGTTGTTGGATTTTCGGGCAGAGCACTCGAAGATGGTGCACTTGCCAAGTACAAAAACACGCAAGGAACAGACATCTTTAACAAAAGCACAATTTTGTTTGGATTAAACAACCTGCGTAAAGCAAGAGTCCAAAACAAAAACTATGCAATTTTGGTCGAAGGTCAAATTGATGTTGTTAGTTTGTATCAAGCGGGTTTTCCAAATGCTATTGCGTCACTAGGAACAGCTTTTAACGAACATCACCTAGAAACTATCTCCAAATTTGTTGATAGCATTTACATTTGTTTTGATGGCGATGGTGCGGGCAAAAAGGCAACTGAAAAATGTGTAGAACTATTAAAAGGGACAACCTTTGATGTTAAGATTTTAACTCTTCCAAACAAAATGGACCCAGACGAATACATTAAGTCCTATGGTGCAGAAAGTTTTGAAAACGAACTGAAAAATGCCAAAACTGTTAAGGAATATCAAATTGATGTGCTTGCTGAAAAATATGATTTACAGGACAAAAACAGCATTGCAAAATTTGTGGAAACGGCATTAAATTTGGTTGCAAGTTACAAGTCCATTTTAGATAGAGATATTTACCTAAAAAAAGTGGCAGAAAAAGCCAATATGAACGAAGAAATTTTACGGCGAGAACTCAACAAAAAAGTTTTGAGTGTACAATCAAAAAACTATGAGCAAAAGCCACAAAGTAAAAGTTTGAGTATGGTGAATCAAAACAAACTTTTGAAAGCGGAAACATTTGTTTTGGCGTGCAGGTTATATAAAAAAGAGTTTGCACAAAATATTAGTAGTGAATTGTTTGAAAATAGTTTTTACAAACAATTTAATCAATATTTAATTGATAACAACCCATTACTATCAAGAGTGCTTGACGATTTTGATGTGGAAAAAAATGATTTCTTAAAACAAGTTATGAATTATGATTTTTCACTAATCAAAGATGAACAAAAAGAATATGTTGGTTGCTTAAAACAATTACAATTAAGACAACTATTAAAAAAACAAACCGAATTGCAAATTAGTTTGCAGTCAGCAGGGGAAAGTCAAAGAATGAAAATTCTTGGAGAATTGCAACAAATAATAAAGCAAATTCAAGAAAAGAAAACGGAGGAATAAGTTTTGAACGAAAAATATTTAGCAGAATATCAAAAATTGCTAGAAATAGGTAAGAAAAAAGGAAAGTTGAATGAAGAAGACATTCAAGTAAAATTTTTGAAACTTGATGCCACCAGTAAGGAAACTGATGAGATTATTGAGGAACTAAAAAAACAAGGTATAAAGGTTGTTTTAACAGTCAAAGAAGACCTTGATTTTGAAGCACTTGCAAATCAAGTTAGTGTAGACGACCCAGTTAAATTATACATTAAAGATATGAGCAAAGTGCCACTACTTTCGGCAGAACAAGAAGTTGAACTTGCCAAAAGAGCAATGGCTGGCGACCAACAAGCAAAATCACAACTATGTGAAGCAAACTTGCGTCTTGTTATTAGTATTGCAAAAAGATATACTGGCAAGAATATGCAATTTTTGGACTTGATTCAAGAAGGAAATATTGGACTTATTAAGGCCGTTGAAAAATTTGACTACACAAAGGGATTTAGATTTTCTACTTATGCTACTTGGTGGATTAGACAATCAATTACAAGAGCGATGGCTGACCAAGCAAGAACCATTCGTATTCCTGTTCACATGGTCGAAACTATCAATAGGCTAGGTAGAGCATCAAAAAGACTATTGCAAGAACTTGGCAGAGAGCCAACCGTTGAAGAACTTGCAAAAGAACTTGATATGTCGGTAGACAGAGTTAGCGAAATTCAAAAAATAGCACTAGACCCAATATCGCTTGAAAGTCCTATTGGCGAAGAAGAAGACAGCAAAATTAGTGATTTTATTGAAGATGAAACTAGCATTTCGCCAGTCGAAAGTGCAACAAGAAGTATGCTAAAAGGTCAACTTCTTGCAGTTATTGACACATTAACCCCTCGTGAACAAAAAGTAATTCGTTTAAGGTACGGTCTTGATGACGGCTTCCCAAAAACTTTGGAGCAAGTTGGTCAAGAATTTAATGTTACAAGAGAGCGTATTCGTCAAATCGAAGCAAAAGCATTAAGAAAATTAAGAAACCCAACAAGAAGTAAAAAACTTAAAGATTTTTGTGACTAATAACATTTGTTTGTTTTTAATATCAAAATGTTATATATTATTAAATAAGGAGAAAATATGGCAACAATTTTGAATTTGGATAAAAGACTCGAAACAATAGTAAATTTGTGCGACCAAAGTAATGTAACTGCCGATATTGGTTGCGACCACGGTTTAGTTACTGCCGAACTTATTTTGCAGGAAAAAGCAAAAAGAGTTGTTAGCACTGAAATTAGTCCAGATTGTCTTAATAAAGCAATTATGCTTGCAAACAAAATTAACATCTTGCCATTTGTTAGTTTTAGAGAATGTGACGGCTTTAAGTTGATTACTAAATATGACAAAATTGACCAAGCAGTCATTGCTGGTATGGGTGGTAAAAAAATTATTGATATTATTAGCAATAGACCAAAAAAATTGTGGAACTTTGTTCTTCAACCAATGAACGATGTTATTGAATTGCGAAAATATTTGCTTGCAAATAAATTTAGATTTAAGGTTGACAAACTCATTAAGGTTGATGACAAATACTACAATGTTATGAAGGTGGCAAAGGGTAAGCAAAAATTAAGCGACCTTGAAATTTATTTTGGCTTTACTAATTTTAGAGAAAATGCTCAAGTGCTATACGAATACTTAAAGGAAAATTATCAAAAATTGTCATCGTTAAAACAAAGATTTGGCGAACTTAATGACAAAAATGAAGAAGCACTTTTGTATATTACAAAGGCACTTGAACTTTTTGAACCAGCACCAGATAAATCAACAGGAGAAGTTGCTACTTTGGACGCCGAAAGCGAACAAAAATTGGTAGAGCAAAGAGTGGAAGAATTAGCCAAGCAGGAAGAACAAGCAGACGAAATTAAAAATAGTAAAAAGTAAAATGCAAAACGGAGTATCTATGAATAAATATTTAGAATATCAAAAACTTGATAGCGAAATTTTTAAGCTTGAAAGAGAACTTAACAAAAACGAGCATAAAAAAGACGCACAAGCAATGGTTGGTGTTGTAAAAGAAGCACAATCAAAGATTATTTATCTTGACAAGCAGTCGAGATTTTTGCTAGAAGAAATTGAAAAATTAAAACAAGTTCAGCAAAAAGGAATTGCCCTTGTAAACAAATACACAAAGCAATTTAATGCAAATATGACCGAAGAAGAACTTGCTGACTTAAAAGGCAAATTATCTCAAACAATTAAGCAATTAAGTGACCTTGAAAACAGATTTTTAGCACACGAAGTAAAAGCAAAAAACATTATGCAAGAATTTGATGTTGCCAAGAAAAAGGCAAATCAAGCCAAAGCAAAGCACTTGGAAAGCAAGCAAAAGTTTGAAGAAGTTTCTTCTTCTCAAATGCCAGAAATCAACAAGTTGAAATCACATTTGCAAGAACTTGAAAAACAGTTGGACGCAAACTTTGTTACAAAATATAAGTCACTAAAACAAGACGGAAAATTCCCTGTAATTGTTCCACTTATTGAAAAGCGTTGTGGTGGTTGCCGAATGGAATTACCTAGCGGTCAAATTGAGATAATCAAACAAAAAGGCAAGTTGGAATGTCCTTCGTGCAGAAGATTGATTTATATCAACAAAGAAGACTAAATTTATTTGTAAATACCATAAAATAAAAACACAAACCCAGCTTTTACTCCTTAAAGCGATAAAAAAAGGTTTGTTTTTTTATGCCATTCATAATTTTTGGACAAGGTGAGTAAAATATATTAAGTAAATGACAAATGCGACAGCAAAAGACATTATTCG
This sequence comes from uncultured Clostridia bacterium, assembly GCA_934747255.1. GTDB lineage: Bacteria > Bacillota > Clostridia > Christensenellales > UBA1242 > CAKVNM01. Next base: position 7,754 of record CAKVGH010000011.1, read on the forward strand.
CAGTAATTTTGGTGTATTTGGCGTTGAAAAAAAATCTTAATATTATAAAATTATAAGGAGCAATAATAAATGCATATTTACTGTGTTAAACTCAAAAATATCAAGGCATTTTTGCTACTTGCTTTAACAATTACTTTGCTTGCAATAAACATAAATGGTTATGTTCCCGCAAGCGTGTACTTTGGGGCTAGTTTAAGGAAAGTTCCTATTTACTATGTTAATACAAAGGAGCAAAAAGTGGCTATTAGTTTTGATGCTGCTTGGGGTGCAGATAAAACCGAAAAAATTATGGAAATCTGCAAGGAGTACAATGTAAATGCAACTTTCTTTTTAACAGGTTTTTGGATAGAAGATTATCCCGAAATGGTAAAAAAGATTGACGAAAATGGCTTTGAAATTGGTACTCATTCGTCAAATCACCCCGATATGACAAAACTATCAAAGTTGCAAATGAAAATGGAACTTGAAGATTGTTGTAAACTTATAACCGACATTACAGGCAAACAAGTAGAGTTGTTTAGGCCACCATTTGGGGCATATAACGACACATTGATTGAAACTGCAACCGAGTTAAACCTTACTACAATACAATGGGATGTTGACAGTTTGGACTGGAAAGGCTTGTCTGCAATGGAAATTACTAATCGTATTATAAATGGCGTTAGGTGTGGCAGTATTATTCTTTGCCATAACAATTCCGACCATATTTTAGATGCCTTGCCACTTGTACTTGATAGGTTGCAAAAGAAAGGTTACACAGTAACAAATATCGGCGATTTAATTATAAAGGGCGAATATTTTATTGATAACAATGGTATGCAATCTGCTCGTATTTAGGAGGAAAATTAAATGTTTGAACAAATGAACAACAACAAAGTACATCTAGTGGGCAAAGTGGTATCTTTGCCAAAGTTGAGTCACGAAGTTTACGAAGAAAACTTTTACGAACTTGACTTGGAAGTTTCAAGGCTTTCTCAAAGCGTGGACATAATTCCTATTATAATTCCAGAGAAAATTTTAGGTGAATACAACTTTGAAATAGGTAGTATCTTAGCTCTAAATGGGCAATTTAGGAGTTACAATAAGCAAATTGACGGCAAAAGCAAGTTGGTTTTGACCGTATTTGTTAGGGAAATTCTTTCGCAAACAGAAAAAGAAGAAAACCCAAACACAATTGAACTGACTGGTTTTATCTGTAAGCCACCAATTTTTAGGACAACACCTTTTAAGCGAGAAATTTGTGATATTCTGCTTGCAGTAAACAGAGCATATAATAAGTCAGATTATTTGCCTTGTATTGCGTGGGGTAGAAATGCTAGATTTGCAAAAAATTTGTCTGTTGGTGAAAAGGTTTCTATCTTTGGAAGAATACAAAGCCGTAATTATGAAAAACATTACGAAGATGGCAGAGTAGAAAAAAAGACCGCTTACGAAATCTCCGTTATTAAAATCAACAAGGAAGATGCTCTTAAAGAGTCATACGAGCAAATTATTCCTATGGTTTATGCACAATCAAACAAAGATACAACAAATTCGGTATCAATTTAATATTTAATTAAAAATGGTAATGTTTTATATTTTAGTTATCACTTAACTCAAAACTGATTTGTTCTTTGCATTTATTATTTTTAATAGCCATATACTATTGTAAAGTGTTTATGTGAACTATTTATAATTATAGTAAATAAAAATAATTTAGTGATATTTAATAATGATATGGTTAAAAGATAGATATTAAACATTTATTAAATCAAACTTTTTTAATAAACTAGCCATAATTTTTATATTTAGGAAGCATATATTTGCTTCCTTTTTTGTTTAATTGTGTCTTAATTTGCAGTAGGGAAAAATACAAAAAAATATGGCAATATAAATTAAACTTGACAAACTATTGTCATATTAAATATGGTATATTTAGAACAGATGTTCGATATAAAAAACATAATTTTGTAAATATTTGTAAAATTTTGTAATTTTTTACAAAAATATGTCACAAACCTTTGACAACCCCCAAAGTCGTTTTTATAATAGTTTCGAACAAAGGAGAAAAATATGAAACAAAAAGTGTGGGCAAAAACATTATTAACAATTTACAACTGTCTGGAAACAATCGCTAGTGCAATAGATAATTTAGTAATAACACAAAGTGTTAGTTCTGGAAGAAATAATCTAACAACGCTTGAAAATGTGGAAAAGGTTATCAACTTAATTCAACGGAAAAAACTACTTGTAAATCTAAAAGTTTTGATTGACAATTCATTATCAAAACTTGATAAAAATTGTGCAAGAATTTTAATTATGAAGTATGTTGACAAGGTTAGACCAGAATTTGCAATGGAAATTTTGGAACTATCTCGCAGGACATATTTTAGGCGTATTGATAGTGCGATTGACTCATTTGCAAGTGCATTATCAAGTCTAGGTTATGACGAAGGTGTTTTGGAAGCAATGCTAAAAAAAGAACATTGGATAAGAGAGTATTACAACACTTTCTTAAAACAATCGCACTCAAACCTAGATGAACAAGGAATAGAAATAAGTGATAGCATTTTAGAACCTGTTTCTATGAAAAAATGCAGAGCATTTTAATGCTTACAAAAATAAAACACGAATTATCTTTTCGTGTTTTTTATAGCAAAAATTCAATTTTTTATTAAAAAATCTTAACTTTTTTTATAAAAAATAAGAAATTTTAATAAAAATTCTAAAAAATTTGAAAAAAGCTTACTTTATAAATTTTACTCTTTTAATATTTTAGAAGGTTTTATAAATAGGTATAAAACATAAAGGCTTGGCAAAGTGATAACGATAATTATTAAGTTGCGAGTGCTTATGTTTAGGTACAATAAATTATTTAGCGGAACATAGTTTTTAATCGCAACTGGACTTAAAACTTGTGAGTTTTCGCAAATAGGAGTTAGGTTCAAAGTGAGTGGAGCATAAACATAACCAAAAATGTCTTTATCTTCAAAGTTGTAGGAGCAGTAGTACCAAATATTACCGAGTCCAGATATACTTTCTTCGCCAGTAATTTTTCCAATGTAGGTTAAATCTTTTTGACCTGCTGGAATACTAATCAGTATTGAACCGATACCACCTTTGGTGGAAGGTTCGGTTCGTAATTCGACATTACTTGCCGAGTGTATATCAAAAGTAATATTTTCTAAAAACGGAAGTTCTGGTACTTCTTCTACAAACTCAATTTGTGATTTTTTAACATAACCAACTATTTTATTATATTCAACCTTATAAAAATTTTCATCGGCAGATTCTATTACTTTTACAAAGTAAGTTTTTTCAAGCAAAAAATACTTACTGGATAACTGTGGGTCGTCAGTAAGATACTTGTACAAATAACAATTATTACTTTTTACGCAGGCAAATCCACTTGTTTGGTTAGCATTAACAGATTCGGTCATCGTGCTGTTGACTAAAAATATTGATATAAACACAAACAAAAAAGTGCCAGCAATTATTAAAAATTTTTTCATATTACTTAATTATATGAACTTATTATATGCAAAATTATTATTTCTAAACTAAAAGGGGAGAAGATGACAAGGCAAAAATTATATGAACTACTAGACTCATTAAGTCAGGAAAAATCTCGCAGACAACGGCAAGATACATTAAAGCGATATAATCACGGCGAAAAAGTGCATCAAAAACAACTTTTGTTTCATCAAAACACTCACAAAAACAGGTGGGTGTTTGGCGGAAACCGAACGGGAAAAACCGAATGTGGCGCAGTAGAAGCAGTTTGGCTTGCTCGTGGAAATCACCCTTACAAACAAAATCGCAAAAAAACTGATGGCTGGGTGGTGTCTTTAACAAGCCAAGTGCAACGAGATGTCGCACAACAAAAGGTGCTTTATTATCTCAATCGTGATTGGATTGTCGATGTGATAATGCAAAGTGGCAAAAAGGAAAGTATGGAGTATGGCATTATTGACAAAATTTTGGTACGCAATGTTTCGGGCGAAATTAGTACGATAGGTTTTAAGAGTGTTGACCAAGGTAGAGAAAAATTCCAAGGAACATCTCTTGACTATATTTGGTTTGATGAAGAACCGCCACTGGATATTTATATGGAATGCAAAATGCGTGTGATTGACAAAAATGGAGAGATTTTTGGAACAATGACACCACTAAAAGGCTTAACTTGGGTTTACAACGAAATTTACTTAAACGAACGGCACGATGATGATATTTGGTACGAAAGCATATCTTGGCAGGACAACCCTTTTTTGAACCAAGACGAGATTAAAAAACTTAAATCTCAAATGAGTGAAAAGGAATTGGAAAGCAGATGTGACGGAAAGTTTATCAATCAAAACGGGCTAGTTTATCCAAATTTTGATGAAAATTTTAATGTAATAGAGCCATTTGATGTTCCAAAAGAGTGGTATGACAATATCTCCATTGACCCGGGGTATACAAACCCGCTTTCGTGTCACTTCTATGCCTGCGATAATGACGATAATATTTATGTTATTGCTGAGGTATACGCTAGCCAAGTGCCAATCGAACAGCACGCCCAAAATATACATAACATTGCAGATAATTTGGGCTGGCAAAAAAATAGCAAAGGTTTTTTGTCTGCGTTAATCGATAGTGCTTCGCTTCAAAAAACACTTGCTTGTCAAGATAGTGTTGCTCAAAAGTTTTACGAGAACAAAATATTAGTTAATACCAAAGTAAATAAAAGTTTGGTGGGGCTTCAAAAGGTAAGAAAATATATTTGTAACGCAAACGGAGAGAGAAAACTTTTTATCTTCAAAAACTGTGTAAATATGATACGAGAAATCAAGTCTTATTCGTGGGGAACTGACGAAAACCCCATTAAGAAAAATGACCACGCTATGGACGAGTTAAGATATTACATAATGAGCAAAACCGATGTGGAACAAGACAAAAATCAAATGAGCGAAACACTAAAATACAAGCATAGGTTAATAAGCAACTTAAAACAAAAAAGGCAGGGAATGTATGGCTAATCAAACCAAACGAAAGACCACAAAAAACGAAACCGTAAAGGAAACTGATGTTATGACTGCACTAACAAAAAAGGCACTTGGTTATGAAGTGCAGGAAATAATTGAAGAATATTCTGTTGATGAAAATAACAACGAAAGATTGATGAAAAAAAAGGTTACAACAAAATCTGTTCCGCCAGACATAACTGCTGTAAAAGTTATTTTGGAACTAGAAAACTTGAACAATAATCAATCTTTTAAGGACCTAACAGACGAGGAACTTGACGAAAAAATCAACCAAATAATAAAGCAAATTAAGGAGAATGAAAATGATAGTAACGATTGAAAAAATGAATCACATAAAAAAATGCGACCAAGATGGTTGCAATAATGTGGCGGTAGCAAGCGTGGGGTATAAAAATATTTTTAAGCACAACTTTTGCTTGTGTAAAGATTGTCTTAATATTCTTTATAAAAATATTGGCAAGTTTGTTACCCCAAAAAGCCCAAAAAACATTATTAGTAAAAAATTAAAGGAGATGAACAATGATTAGCAAAACAAAATCAAAGGAAAAAGTTTTTAACAAATTATATGATGAAAAATTTGTTGAAGATATTGTTAAAGATGTAAAGCAAGACTTTGAAAAAAGACAAAAGGCTCGAAAGTCTATTGAAAGACAATGGCAACTTAATATGAACTTTTTAAGCGGAAATCAATATTGTGGAATTACTGCGTTTGGCGAAGTGGAAGATTTTCAAAAACAATACTTTTGGCAGGAAAGAGAAGTCTACAACCACATTGCACCAATTTTGGAACAACGCCGTAGTAGATTAACTACCATTAGACCAAAAATGTCGGTTGTCCCAGCAACCAACAGCGAAAGCGATATGAACACTGCAAAGGTCAGCAAAAATATTCTTAATGCGGTTTATCACAAACTAGAAGTCAGCGATAAAATCACCCAAGCAACTACTTGGAGTGAAATTTGTGGAACAAGTTTTTACAAACTTACTTGGGACAGCAAAGACGGACTTTCAGTTGGAGTTGATGAAAACGGAAACGAGATAAAAGAAGGTGAAATCAACATTGCGGTTTGTCCACCTTACGAGATTTTCCCAGACAACAACAATGCCGAAGATATTAGCGCTTGTATGAGCATTATTCACGCAAAGTGTTACGATGTTAGAACTATAAAAAAAGTATGGGGAGTAGATGTCGCACCACAATCGCTTGATGTTATGAGTATGAGTGGTGTTAATAACACTATTGGCGGTTTAGGCTACACTTCAAGTATCAACAAAGTAATTAGTCAAAAAGTTGACAATAGTGCTTTGGTAATTGAAAGGTACGAAGCACCAACAGCCGAAAACCCAAATGGAAGATTGACCATTATTGCTGGCGATAAATTATTATACATTGGCGAGTTGCCTTACTTAAACCTTGATGATAACAAAAGGGGCTTTCCATTTATCAAACAGGTATCAATTTTAGAGCCAAACAGATTTTGGGGTACAAGTATTATTGAAAGACTTATTCCAATTCAAAGAGCATACAATGCAGTAAAAAATCGTAAACACGAGTTTATGAACCGTATGGCTATGGGTATTTTGACAGTGGAAGACGGTAGTGTGGATACCGATAATTTGGAAGAAGAAGGTATGAGCCCGGGTAAAGTTTTGGTGTACAGGCAAGGCTCTAACAAACCAGAAATTATGAGTGCAGGCTCAATGCCAACCGATTTTGATAAGGAAGAAGATAAGTTGTTAAACGAATTTACTTCTGTTTCTGGTGTCGCCGAAATTATGCTTACAAACGATATTACAAGCAGTAATCTTTCGGGTACAGCACTAGAAATTTTGGTGGAACAGGAAAATAATAGACTAAATTGCTCGGCAGAACAAATCAAGTTTGCAGTTAAGCAAATTGGCAAGCACATTCTAAAACTATATAAGCAATTTGCTAAAACTACTCGTATTTGCAAAATAATTGGTGCAGACGGCAGTGTGGAAATGTTCTATTTCAAAAACAGCGATATTGGAACAGATGATGTTGTACTTGAAACCGCCAACGAAATTGGCGATACTCTTGCACAAAAGCGTAATATGATTTTCAAACTTCTTGACGCAGGTTTATTGGCTGATGAAAGTGGTAAAATCTCTAATCGTGTAAGGTCAAAAACTCTTGAAATGCTTGGCTATGGTGTTTGGGAAACTCAAAATGATATTGCCGAACTTCACATGCGAAAAGCGGGCAAAGAAAATCTTGCTTTGCTTCAAGGCAAAAAGCAAGAAGTGTTGGAAATTGACGACCATAAATTACATATAGACGAGCACATTGCATTTATGCTAGGTGCAGAATACGAAAAAATAGCAAGCCAAAATGAAAAAATAAAGGAAATGTTTTTGGAGCATATAAATGCTCATAAACAAAGACAACAAAAAGGAGAATAATATGGAAGAAATTAAATCAGGGGAACAACTAGAAAGCGTAGTAAACACGGACGAAAATGGTGCTATTATGCAAAGAGATGATATGGTTCAAGATTTACAGCAAAATAGCTCCCCAATTAAAAAATTCAAGAGTTTAGACGAACTTGAAAAGGCCTATGTAAACCTAGAAAAAGAGTTTACAAAAAAATGTCAAGCCCTAAACAAATTGAAGGAAGATTTTGACAATGTTAGTTCCAAACAATCTTTGGAGCAAACACCAGAATTTTCACAAGCCAAGTTAGAACAATCAAAAAAGGAATTTTTTGAAAAAAACCCAACGGCAAAAGAATTTGCTGACGAAATTTTATCTGCTTATGACAGTGACAAGTCTAGTGATGAATTAGACCCGCTAGAAAAAGCCTATGAAAAAGTTAAAGCAAATCATTTTAGAACTAATCAAGAACTTATGCAAGACGAAAATTTTGTTGAAAATTATGTCTTAAATAATAGTCAGGTTAGGGATAGAATAATCAACGATTATCTATCAAATATTATGTCTAATAAGACTACGCCACTAATGAGTAATTTTAGCGGTGGAAGTGTTATGATTACTCCAAAATCTAAACCTTCTTCTATCAAGGAGGCGGGAGATTATATGGTGGCGCTATTTAACAATAAATAAGGAGAAAATTATGGTTACATTGACAAATGCAGACAATGCATTAAAAAAGATTTATCTTGATGTTGTAGCAAACCAACTTAATGATAAAGTAAACCCTTTGCTTACAAAAATTGAACAAACATCAAGAGATGTTTACGGAAAGGAAATTATTAAAATTGCACCTTTTGGTATCAATGGTGGTATCGGTGCAGGTACAGAAGATGGTGCTTTGCCAACTTCTGCTGAAAACAAGTATGTTAAGTTTGTTACAGAACTTAAAAACTTGTACGGAAAAATTGAAATTACAGACAAAGCAGTTAGAGCAAGCGAACACTCTGTTGGTGCTTTTGTAAACTTGCTTAATGCCGAAATGGAAGGCTTAATCAAAGCAAGCCAATTCAACTTTGGCAGAATGTTATATGGTGATGGTTCTGGTAAACTTGGAACAATCAAAACTGTTTCTAGCCAAACTATGACACTTGATAGCGTAAAAAATGTTATTGAAGGTATGGTTGTAGATTTCTACACATCAGCAAATGTAAAATTAACAGCAATGGACGGTGCTAGAATTACATCAGTAGATAGAACAAACAAAAAAATTACAGTTAGCAAAACTCTTGCAGAAACTGTTGTAGCAAATTGCTATATTACTGTTCAAGGTTCAAAAGATAACGAACTAACAGGTCTTGGCAAAATCTTTGCTTCTTCTGGTTCAATTTATGGTGTGGACAGAAGCACAAACAGTTGGCTTGTTCCTTACATTTCATCAACAGAAACTTTAATCAGTGATAGCGTATTGCAAACAGCGATTGACTCTCTTGACGAAAATGTAGGAAGCACAGTTGACTATATTGCTTGTTCTTACGATGTAAAAAGACTATATCAAAACTACCTTGCAACAAACAAGCGTAACATTGATATTATGGACTTAAACGGCGGTTATAAGGCTATGAGTTATAACGGTATTCCAGTTGTAGCAGATAGATTTATTGATGACGGCACAATGTATATGTTAAACACAAAAGACTTTGCACTTCATCAACTTTGCGATTGGCAATGGTTAGAAGGCGAAGACGGAAAAGTTTTAAGACAAAATGCAGGATATCCAACATATTCAGCAACCCTAGTAAAATATGCAGATTTGATTTGCTCAAAGCCAGCAGGTCAAGCAAAAATATCTAACATTGTTTCGGCTTTAACACAAACTAACTAAAAGGAGTAATCAAGTGGCAAAGAGTTTTTCTTTGCCATTTTGATTAAATATATGGGAAAGATTTTGATTAAAAATGACTTGCATAATATTTCGGCAAGATTAAAGCAAATTGACAAAAATTACTTATTAACATACAACACTAACTCAAAAAAGTTTGAAGTTTACTACCAAAAAGGGCTTAATTTGTCACTCGAACTTGTTTTGCCATTTTCTTCTCTTGACGCAAGAACAATAGATTATGTTTTGAAAACGAGAGTGGAAAACAAACAAAAATTGTTTTTGGAAATGGAGCAAAACAACGAAAGGCTAGAACAATCTCAAACAAAAAATATGCTTGACGAAGCGTCTTACAAGGCGACCGAAATGATGAAGTATGCACAGTCAAATCCAAGTGAGTTTAACATAAATTTTTTTGATACATATAAGGAAAAATGGATTTAGAAAAAAGGGGGACGAAATGAAAGTAAAAGATATTATAAAATTATCAGCAAGATTGCTTTGCGAAAACGATATTGTAGATTGCATTAAGTATTGCGAAGAAAACGAAATGACCTTAACCGAATTTTTTGCACTAAAAACCCAAACAGCATTGCCTACGAGTGAAGATTACATTGAAATTCCAGAATGTTTTACATTGCAAGCCGAAAAAGATATGAGAATAATTCTCGATTGCATAAATATTGCAAATTTGTATATTTGCACCGAAAAATATTTGCGTTATTCTACGGAAGAAATAGAAATTACAAATGGCGAATATGAAATTAAGAATTTGTCTCAAAAACTTTTCAAAATAAAACAATTATCTAACAATTATGGCTTTGTTAAATATTATTTAGAAGCAGGGAAAATAATTCTTCCAAACGGCAAATATACTATCAAATATGCCTATTTGCCAACAGAACTTGGCTTTGATGACGATATTGACACATATAATGGAAAATTGACAAATTTGGCTTTAAGTTATGGTGTTTGCAGTAAGTTTTGCTTAATCAAAAACCTATTTGATGAAGCAGACGAATGGGAAAGCAAATTTAGTTCATCACTCGCCGAAAATTTTAGAAAAGTTGGCGAGATTAAGATAAAACAAAGAAGGTGGATTTAACTATGAAAGTAAAAAAGAGCCTTAAAGTTAGAGTCAACAATTTTGATAGTGGACTCAACATAACTCGTGGCGAAAATATCACCGATTTAGATACTTCTGTTGACTGCTATAACTTTAATTTTAACAAGGGCGTTTTGTTGCAAGGAATGGGAGTAAAAAGCCTTTTAATACCAACTAGTAAAACAAGTGATGAAGAACAAATATTGCCAGATTATTATGATAATCAAGAAAACATAAGGACTATCTCTATTTTTAGAGATTTTAACGAACCTAATAACGAATATAGAGATAAACTCGTGTTTTACTGCGATGATAAAGCACTATACTACTGTAATGTAAACTGCCTATACCCAGTTGTAATTAAAATTCCAAACACAGAGTTTTCCAGCAGACCAAAAACCTTTCAAACAAAGTACAAAGGCAAAGATATTATGATTGCGTCAAACGGAGTGGGTAAGGTTATGTGGTGGCCGGGCGATAGCGTTCCACTTGCCATCGAAAACATTCCACAATTTGTTGATATGTGCGAATATAAAGGCTTTCTTTACTGCATTATGAGTGGCGACCAAAACACCATAAGATATACAACTAACACTAACCTTGATAGTTGGTCGGAAGAATTGAATAGTTTATTTGATGAAGGCGAAATTGTCATCACAGACGGTCTTGGTAAGTTAAACAAATTAGTAAATTTTCAAGGTCATTTGTATGCGTTTAGAGATTACAGTATTTTGAAAATCACTCAATATGAAGACGCCAAAAAACCGCTAATTAGCACAATGTATGTTTCGGGAAACAGAATTTACCCAAATACCATTCAAATTTGCGGTGACGAGATGATAATGCTAACTACTGGTGGACTGATTAAATTTGACGGCGTTGTTGGTAAAGAAATTGAACTATCATTTGACAATATGCTAACCAGTGTCGATAATCAAAAAGCGGTGGCTACATATCATCAAGGAAAATACTTTTTAGCATGCAAAATGAATTATTTTGATAACGAAGTTGTTGGAGCAGAAAGTGGCGAAAATTGTGTCAATAATAGTCTTGTTTGTTACGATAGTAAAAATGGCAAATATCAAATTGTGCGTGGGCTAGATATTAGTGATATTGCGTCAATCAAAAGTGACATTTTTAACAAACTAATAATTTGTTTTTATAATGGACATACCAATGTGTTGGCAGAACTAACTAATGACGGAAAATTCTTTGATGAAAATTCGCCAAAATATTGGTGTTCGCCATTAACCGATTTGGGTTATAGCGATTGTAAAAAAGTTATTAAGCAAGTTAGTTTGTTTTCTAAATACGATTGCAAACTTACAATTTTCACTGAAAGTGAGCAAAAATCATATAATATCTCGGGAAGCGAGATAATCAGCAAATATCCTGTTAGGCTTTGTGGAAAGCAAATAGGTTTTAAGATAGAATCAAACTCTACTAACGCATATATTTCAAATCTCTGTTTAGACATCGATTTGATTGATAGTGGGTTTTCGGTATGATAACACTGTCTGGCGTTAGAGAAAAAATAACATTATTAAAAAGAGAAAAAATTTTGCAAAGTAATGAACTGTTTATGTTTGATAGTTCTTTGTCAAACAAACGGTTTGAAAAAATAAAGCAAGAACAACAAAAATTATTACAAAATAGTAAAAAGTTTTATTAAAACTCTTGGCAAAATCTTTTCTAAAATAAAGGTTATGTGGGACGAAATTTTAGATTTGGCAATAAAAAATGGCTTATGGGCTGTGTTATTTTTGGCATTACTCATATTTGTTTTGAAAGATAGCAAACAGCGAGAAAACAAGTATCAACAAACTATTAAAGATTTAACCGAACATTTAGGGGTAGTACACGAGATTAAAAAGGAAGTGGAAGAAGTTAAACAGGTAGTTTTTAAGCAAAAAAAACCTGCAAAATCTACCAAAAAAACTGATACTACACTTTTGGGAGAGAAAGATGAAAAAACTGAACAATTATAAATTTTGGATGAGTCTTTTTGCCGCCGTAATCGTCTTAATAAATGCACTTGGTTCAACTTTTGGCTTTGCTGTAAACGAAATCGCTATAACTAGCATTTTTACAGCGGTTCTAGGAGTGTTCGTAACATTGGGACTAATAAAAAAAGAGAACAAGGAAAACGAAAAATCCACTCAAAACAAGACCGATGATAAAACTAGTGGCGAGAACGAAAACTTGCCAGAAACTGACAAGCAAGGCACTGATTTGGACGATAATGGGGAAAATGATGCTGAAAAACAAGGTGAAACATCAACTGGTAAAGTAGATGAAAACTTTGCTGACATAAAGGCTGATGACACCAAAAGCACAAAATCAAACAAAGACCAGTAAAAAATTTTAGTAGGGAAAAGGTGGTGATTACTTCACTGCCTTTTTTTGTGGGTATAAAACAATATTTTTCGACAATAATTTAATCTAAATATAAATTTATTTATAATAAATGTTGCTTTGTTGTCAAAAATGTTCTATAATACTCAAAGGAAAATAGGTTTATGAAATATCTAAAATTAGGATTAAATTATTTATTTAAGAATTTTTTGTATATCTTTTTGCTAGCACTTGTGCCAACTGCTTTTATTGGCGGTCTTTTGTCGCCATTCAAAACATTTGAGTTTGCTAGTAATTATTCCAATATTGCAGTCAATAATTTTGGCGATATTTTTTATGGTTTGATTGACTTTAACTGGCTATCAATTTTATTTACTTTTTTGGGAATTATAATTTTAGCCATTTTTGTTAGTTTAACTTTGGGTCAAATGGAAAATCACATGCGTAGTGGAAAACTAAACAAAAAAAATGTTTTTCAATATGTTAATAACAACATTTTGGTTGTAGCATTCAACTTGCTAGTTTTGTTTGCAATGTGGTTTGTACTTCAATTTTTGCTTTCTGCATTGTTAATGCTTTTGCATTTGGCGATTAGCGGAATAGGTAACACCCCAAACATCGCAAACATCATTATTGCAATAGTCTTGTGTGCAGTCAAATTTGCATTGTTTTTGCAAGTTTCTGCAATAATGTTCTTGACAATTCCAAATATGTTAATCAGTGGTTATCCAACAAAACAAGCAATTTCAAATTCAATAAAACTTCTTAATAAAAACAATTTTCAATTTTTACTCAGTATGCTTTTACCATTTGTGATTATTATTCCACTAGCATGTCTACTAAAAGGCGGTTTGATGTATATTACAAATGTTTTTGGAGTTTTGATAATGTTTATTTACTACACACCACTACTAATGACATCTTATTTTGAACTTTCAGGCATATCTAGATACGATAACCGAAAATACTATAACTACTAATTTTCAAAAGAGAAGGGAGATACTATGTTCAAAAGCACTTTTAAGTTATTGCTAAACAATTTTTCAATGGTTTGGAAAATCTTGCTTTACAAAATAGTTGTACTAATTTGCGTTGTGGGGTTGACAAGTGTTGTTTGTTTGCCTATAATAAAAGAACTTATTAGTCAAGGTTTTTTTGTTTTCTTGCAAGACAACCTTTCAACTACATTTTTGAATTTTAATCTAAACAGCCTTGTTGGTACTTTGGTAGAAATAACTAACAAATTGTTTTTGATTGTTAAAGATGCTTCTCTTTTGCCACTACTTATTAGTGCAAGTTGTATTAGCATTGTACTTTACTACTTTGTTGATAGATTATCATATCTAGCAGTTGTGGACGATGTTCATTCGTTTATGAGTAGCAATCTAAAACTAGGTTTTATGAACTGCTTTGTTGCAAACTTTGGCAAAAGTGCAAAACTTGGTTTAATCAAATTAGTAACAACATTTATTCTTAATGTTGGAATTATTGCTAGTGCGTGTGGAATTTACTATGCGTTGTCAACAAGCGTTTTGGCGCTTGCACCACTTGTTACTATTGCATACGCAATCATAATGTTTAGTTTGAAAATTACATTGTTTGCGGGTGTAGAAGCATCAATGGTAGTTAATAATTGTGGTATAATCGAAGCCTTAAAGCGTAATTTCAAGGCTATTCAAAAAAAGTGGCTATCAATTTTTAGTAATACGCTAATTATGGTAATTTTGCTATTTTTCTTGAATATGTTTGCAGTGTTCTTTACTTTTGGAATTACCCTTTTAATAACTGTTCCAATTACCATTTTAACAACAATTATTTTCAAAAATGTTGTGTACTATGAATGTACAGGTATGAGATATTATTGCGATAGCAACACAATTATTATGCCAAAAAAATTAGAAGAGCAAGATAACATAAAGAGAGTAAAAGACATAATTTAGTTTTTACTTAAATAAAAATTCTTTAATAATAAACATTGACTATATTGACCAAAAAAATTTGTTCAAAGTTTTTTTGCTTTCAAAAAAGCATATTAAATATAAGTAAAATAACAAAAAAGGAGAAAAAATTATGGATAAACCAACAAAAAATGTGTTTTTAAGCAATGTCGCTCCAAAAAAAGTTGAGCCACAAAAAATAGAAACACAACAAAATACAGCAAAAGATGTTATCGCAAAACGCCCATTAAAAAGACACTCCAATCCTTATAAAAAAATTAAAAATACAGATGGATTAAAAAATGTAGAAATAAATGGTGTCGATTTGTCGGGTAATGTTTCAACCGAAAGAGCAAAGGCTCTTGCAAATCAAAAGTCAGCGGAAGATAAAACCACTTCACAAAGAATGACAACATATTCAACTGAAAACTTTATAAAGCCAAAACAAAAACAACAACCAAAAACACAAAAAAAGTTGAATTTGTTTGAGAAAATTGATAGAGAAAACGAAAAAAATCAAGTAAAGCAAGAAAATATCATTACTTTTCAATCAGTAGAAAAGCCAACATTCAAAAACAAAACAAAAAATTCACTAAAAGTTATGTTTTTGGGTGGCGTGTGCGAAATTGGTAAAAATATGATGGCACTTGAATACGGCAGAGATATAATCATCGTTGACTGCGGTTCAACTTTCCCATATAGCGATATGATGCCAGGTATTGATTTAGTAGTGCCAGAAATCTCATATCTAGTTCAAAACAAAGAAAGAATTAGGGGTATCGTTGTAACTCACGGTCACGAAGACCATATTGGCGCTATGCCTTATGTTCTAAACGACATTGAAGTTCCAGTTTATGGTAGCAAATTAACAATTGCTTTAATTCAAAACAAGTTGAGAGAATTTCCAAAAATCAAGGCAAAATTAAACTGCATTAAGGCAGGCGATGTTGTAAAACTAGGTTGTTTTAGTGTTGAATTTATCAAGGTTAATCACTCAATCGCAGGCTCAATGGCAATGGCTATTACAACTCCAGCAGGCGTAATGGTTCATACTGGTGACTTTAAGATTGATTTTAACAGTATAGATAAGGAAACAACCGACCTTGCTCGTTTTGCCGAACTTGGCAAGCAAGGTGTAATGCTACTTACTTGCGAAAGTACCAACATTGAACGAGAAGGCTATTCTATGAGTGAAAGTCAAGTAGGCAAAAAACTTGATGAACTCTTTGAAAGATTTGCAGACGAGAGAATTTTTGTTGCAACTTTTGCAAGCAATGTGCATAGACTTCAACAACTACTTTCTCTTGCCGAAAAATATAAGAGAAAAGTCACATTTACAGGCAGAAGTATGCAAAATGTAACCGAAACCGCTTACAAAATTGGCGAGTTAAAATTCGACCCAAAAATCTTTATTGACCTTGATGATATTGGCAAGTATCAAGATAAGGAATTACTTATCATCACAACAGGTAGTCAAGGCGAGCCAATGAGTGCTTTAACTCGTATGGCAAGTGGCGAATTTCCAAAGGTTAAATTGGACGAACACGATGCGGTAATTATCAGTGCATCACCAATTCCTGGTAACGAAAAAGCGGTTAATAATGTTATTAACGCACTTTATAAACTCGGTTGCCAAGTAATATATAACTCACTTGAAGCCGTGCACGCATCAGGTCACGCACATCAAGAAGAAATCAAACTTATTCACTCTCTTGTTAGACCAAAATACTTTATTCCAGTTCACGGCGAATTTAGACACCTAAAACTCCATAAAGATTTGGCAATAAAAATGGGTACAGAAGCACGAAATATCATCTTGCCAGAAGTTGGCAATGTTATTGAAGTAAACTCTCGTTCCATCAAAGTTGTAGGCAATATTCCAGCCGGCGAAAGATTGGTTGACGGATTGGGATTGGGCGAAAGCGATAGCAATGTTTTGAGAGATAGAAAACAAATGGCAGAAGATGGCTGTGCAGTTGCTTATGTTGGAATTAACGGCAAGGCAAGAGAAATTACATTTGGGCCAGAAATTATCACTCGTGGACTAATTTATTCTAACGAAATTGAAAGTTTGATGAAGGAAGCAAAACAACTCATTAAAGACACAGTCGAAAACTTGATTGGTGAAGAAACTGATTACAATGTAATCAAAACTGCTATCAAAAAAGCGATGTCTAACTTCTTCTTCAAAAAGACAAAGCGTAGACCAATGACCCTTGCAATTATTATTGATAACAACCAAATTTAGTGACAAAAACATAGTGTTAAAAATCACTAAAAAATTACGCAAAATAACATCTAAAATTGTGTATTAAATTTATATCTAAAAAGTTTGATGTCTAGTCAAACTTTTTTTGTGCTAAAACAACTATTTTTTTATTGTATATTTTAGAATAGAAAATAAAATTTTATTTAATATAAGAACATAAGTAAAAATAAAAATTTTTATAAAAATATCAAAAAAATTATTAAAAAATCATAATTTTAATTAAAAAAATGATAAAAATTAAAAAAATTTTGCAAAAAGTAGGTAAAAAGCGTACTCGTTAAACTATATTTT
>CAKVGH010000012.1 GCA_934747255.1 uncultured Clostridia bacterium
CTGTCTGTCTGTCTGTCTGTCTGTCTGTCTGTCTGTCTGTCTGTCTGTCTGTCTGTCTGTCTGTCTGTCTGTCTGTTAAGATTGTCGCCGACTTATTATCAAATGTCAACAGTTTTTCACGATAATATTCATATTGTTGTTGTCTTTTTTCTATTTCTGCTGGCAACCCAATTCCAAGGTCAGAACATATTTTGTCAAGGTTATCTAAAACATCTACAATTCGTTGTTGAATGTCTAATGATGGAATTGGAATTGATATATTTAGGATATCATCTTTTTTCAAATTTGTTTGGTCAACACCATTATCATATTTTAACAATTGACGATTTCTATTCAAAATATAAAACAAATACTTAACATTGATGCCATCATTGTCTTTATTTGTTAAAGCACATATTCGTTGATTAAGCGTGTACTTATTGTTCTCATCAACTAAAAAGCATTTAGCTAGAGCTTTCCCATTTGGCAAATCACTCATAACCATCAGAATATCATTTTTATACAATGGAGATAATTGACTATCACTATATTTTTTAACCAATCCATTTGTTGAAATATATTTTGAATTAACAACAATATATTTCCCATCTAAAACGATATCTTTTTCGTGACCAACACCATTTCTAAATCCAACAACTTCTCCAAGTTTTTTCCATTCAACTTTCGGTTCTTCAAAAGTTAAAAGTTTATCTCTATAAAAGTTATATTGCTTTTTTCTCGCTGTAAGCTCCGCTGTAAGCTCCGCTGTAAGCTCAGTGAAATTGTCAAGCACCTTGACAATTTCACTTTGGACTTCCAAAGGTGGAATTGGAATTTGAAAATTCCTAAAATCTCCACCTGTTAATTTTGGAATATTACCATGTATATATTCTCTAACATTTATAATCTGAATGTAATGGAATAAATATCTTAATAAACAACCTTCTTTTTCTGCAACAATATGTGCGTGATTGTTAACCCAAATCTTTCCTGTTGCCCAATTAACGACTGGGGTACCACTTTCAGTGATAACACTTCCATCTTCACCAACGAGAATAAAAGTTCCATCAAATAAATAATCCGAAACATAGTCTTGAATTCCATTTGCACCATAATAAGGATATTCACCCGTTTCTCTTGAACTCTTTGTTACTGGTTTTCGTTTATTGTCTAAAATATTACAACAATCTTCTAGTTTTTTATACTCAACGCCGTCTGGACACAATTTTTCAATCAATTCTTCAATTTTACTCATTATTATTGCCTCCTTCAATGTCGGCAATAATTTTGTCAATTTCTTTTCTCAAAACTTCTTCGTGAGCAACGATTTCTTTTATTTGTTGATTTAACACCTTTATATCAATTTTTTCTTTTGTATCTTCTTTCTCAACATAAGTAGAAACTGAAAGATTGTAGTTTTGTTTTGCAATTTCTTCATTAGAAACAAGTTTTGCAATGTTATCAACGTCCCTTCTATTTGAAAATAATTCAAGAATTTTTTCAATATCCCCGTCTTTGCCTGTTCTTAACTTATTGTTGTTTGTAACTTTAACACAATACTTACTTGCATCTATAAAGAGAGTAGAATTATCATTTTTAGACTTTTTTAACACCATTATACAGGTAGCTATACTTGTACCAAAAAATAGGTTATCTGGCAATTGAATAATACAATCGATAAAGTTGTTATCTATCAAATATTGTCTTATTTTTTGCTCAGCACCACCACGATAGAATATTCCAGGGAAGCATACAATTGCAGCAGTTCCATTTGTTGCAAGCCAAGAAAGCGAGTGCATAACAAATGCAAGGTCAGCCTTAGACTTTGGTGCAAGAACTCCAGCTGGAGCAAATCTTGGATCATTTATAAGCTTTATATCATCATCGCCAGGCCACTTAATTGAATATGGTGGATTAGAAACAATTGCTTCAAAAGGTTCTTCATCCCAATGTTGAGGAGCAAGAAGAGTGTCATCACAAGCGATGTTAAACTCATCATAATTGATGTCATGTAAAAACATATTGATTCTGCAAAGATTGTATGTTGTTAGATTTATTTCTTGACCAAAAAAACCTTGACGGACTTTATCTTTTCCTAAAACTTTTGCAAAATTCAAAAGAAGTGAGCCAGAGCCGCACGCTGGATCATAAACTTTATTGACTTCCGTTTTACCAACTACTGTTAGTCTTGTAAGTAATTCCGAGACTTCTTGCGGAGTATAATATTCGCCACCAGATTTTCCTGCATTTGAGGCATACATTCCCATCAAGAATTCATAGGCATCACCAAATGCATCTATTGTATTATCTTGATAATTACCAAGTTTCATTTCGCCAATGTTGTCTAAAATTTTTAGCAATTTTTCATTTCTTTTGGCTACAGTAGCACCAAGTTTGTTTGAGTTAACATCAATATCATCAAACAAGCCTTTAAAATCATCTTCGCTATCGCTGCCTTTAGCAGAGTTTTCAATAGCTTTAAAAATCTTTTCTAAAGTTTCATTCAGATTTTCTTTGTATTTTGGATATTTATTTGCATTCGCTCTTACATTACAAAAAAGTTGGCTTGGCAAAATGAAAAAGCCTCTACTATTTACCATGTCTTCACGCGCCTGTTCAGCTTCTGAATCACTTAATTTTGTATAATCAAAGCTAATATCGCCAGACTCATGTTCATTTTTATTTATATAATTTGCAATATTCTCAGAGATATATCTATAAAACATAAAGCCTAGAACATATTGTTTGAAGTCCCAGCCATCAACCGAGCCTCTTAAATCATTCGCAATATTCCAAATCGCTTTATGTAGTTCATCTCTTTCTTGTTCTTTAATATTATTTGCCATTGTTTACTCCTATAATTTTATTTTAAACTTATCTATGAAGAAATTAAAACCTGTTATAAATATTCTTTTTTGATCTTCAGGTATTCTTTCTGAATCAATATCTGAATATTGATTATGACTATTCATATTAAGAGAATTTACAAGCATTTCATATTCAACACTATTTTTCTCTTTTAATTCGAAAAACATAGCATTCCAATGACCATATCCTAAAATAACCGCCATTTTTTCAAGAACTGATCGTAAAATATTAAATAAGTTCTTAGTAAAATTATCTCTTTCTATTGATTTTTTTATAAATCTCAATTGTTGTAGGTGATATACTAATGATTTATTTCCTTTGAAAGCATTGCATTTAATTACATTCTCGTCTTTTTCCATTTCATAGAAAACATAGTTTTTTCGTTTAAATTCAATACTATTCTGAAAATCGTTTTTAATTATATTGAAAAACATTAGGTGGTGTGTGGTTATCAAAAATCTAATATTTAAATCATTTTTCCTTGAGGTTTTTATAAGGTCTATTATTTGTGAAGCAATCGAGCAAACCTTATAATCATCGAGTGAAGTTATTGGATCATCAATTATAACATATTTCAAATTCCCGAATGCTTCTGAATTTTCACAACGTTCTTGTAAAACATCGTTTATTAAAACATAAAACAGCGCCCATTTGAATATAGATTCTTCCCCCTTGGATACTTTTATATTATTTACACTTTCATTATCACCGGTTGCTAATTTAAATTCTATTGTTTGTGCTGTGAAATCTATATACGGTTCAATTTTTGTTCCTGTGCACATTTTAAATGCATCAACCACTTTTTGATCAAGACCATTTTCTTCAATGAGAGAAAATACTTCATTTTTTACAAACTTCAATATTTTTTCATCATTGTCCCAGATAAATGAATCTTCAATATACGCATTATAACAAAGAGCAGTTGAATCTGTATTGCTGTCAAATGTTCTTGAGAGTCTTGTTTTTCCTGTTGCATTGAAAGCATACAAAAGTACATCTTTATCAGAATCAAGACCATTTTTTATATGGGTTGCAATATTTTCAAAACCTATTATTTCGCTCATAATTATATACCTAATCTTGTTCTTAATTCCATTGATAGAATTTCGCCATTATATGTAAAAACATCAGTCCCTGCGATATGTCGATTTTTGCTGCCATGTCGCACATTCAATTCTCCAGCTAATCCACTCAGAGAATATTGTTTACCTTCATATTCAACTTTAGTTTCAGATACAATTCTACATTTTATTGTCGGATCCTTTGTGTAAACAAGCTCAGCGCCAATTGGAATTCCATATTCAGAAAATGTAAGTTTTTTCCTAGTCCTTTCATAGTGTCTTTTAATCTCACCAGCTTCTTTTGTTTGTTTTCTCTGTTCTTGAGTTGGAGCAATTCGTTTTAAGTTTTTCAATAGCCCATTTATCGACGCAATATCTTCTAGTGTTTGATATGCATCTTCAGCACTCATTATATAAAACTCTCCTTTGCGTTGTTTACCATTGTTATTTTCAATTGCTCTTAAGCCTGGATTAAATCTATCAATTATTGAATGAACTTTTTTATCTGTTAAGCGCTCAGCTACTTTATAAGTCGCATATACTTGGAAAGAAAAAGGAATGCATTCACTTCTATTTAGTTGAGCTAATCTTTCATCAACATCATCTGCATAACCAATTTTCACATATTCTGGGAAAGATGGATTTGTTAAAATGTAAATATATCCAGCAGTTTCTTCCATAAAGACCTCCAATCTATGACAATTATAACATAAAAAATCTGTAAATTGTATTTATTTTACAATATTTTATAAGAAAAATATTATCGTTTGAAAATTGAGTCAAAAAATCCATTTTCTTCAGTTAATGCAACAAAATTGCATTTTCTGGCGCTATTTCGGTAATTTCAAATGGAGGTGAAAAAGTTGAATCACGTTTTACGACTAGTAAAAGATACTCTAGAAAACGAAAAAATGTCTGCAGAAATGCAATTGCAATTAAATAAAATCCGCGAGCTTGAAGATGCTTTTGTTAAAGGTTTTTCAAAAGACAAATGGAACGAATACTTTACTTTAGACATAGAAAAAGGTCAACTTGTAAACCTACAAATTGACCTGGCAATAGTAATTACATACAAAGTTTGTAAAAATCTATTTACTAAATAATTTCTATCAATTTTTCTATAAATTTATAATCTATTTCATTTTCTTCATTTATCAAATAAGGAACTTGAATTATTTTATCATCTACTGAAGTTTTTAATTTGTGATTACCTCTTTGAAGTATATTAGCAACAACAACTTTTGCTCCTTGTACAGTGTTAAGCTTCCATTCAATAAACTTACAATAACTATCATTGTCTTTTATAAAGTAGTCCCAATGTTTAAGATCGAAATAAAAATTCTTTATTTTGAAATCAAAAGCTTCGTACTGTCCATTATGATCAAGTTCTTCTAAATCATAACCAAGAGCTTTATCAATAATATACCTACCAATAACTTCTCCCAATGCGCCCTTGTAAACTTGGTTGTATAATGACTCAGTCATAATGAATTTGCCACTTTTAAATTCCGTCGCATAACCATTTTCTTCAAAATATTTTCTGAGTTCCGGAATATTCATTATTCTAATTAGTTCGCATTCTTCTGCGGAAACTTGATTTGTTTCATAAGAATTGTTAAATGAGATTTTTGTGAATTCATGCTTACTATTAAGTTTAAATGCGTATCCAGAGTAAGGAATATCAAATTCAAAATATAAATCTTTATATTTATCTGGAACAAAATTTGCCGTTGGGTTCTTTAAAACAAAATTTCGTAGATCTTGCCAGTCAAAAACTGCCTGTTCTGATTTTCTAACAGCTTTAGACATTTTTGTAATTGTTACAAATGCTTTTTTGTTTTTGTTTGTATATTTTACAAATTCTAAATCACCATTTTTTATTGGTTGTTCCAATAATTGCTTAAATTCTTTATTGAATATGAATTTTCCATTTAAGAATTCATCTTTTACAATACTTAATCTGTTTAAAACTTCTTGATCATAAAAGATGTTTATTGTTTTATTTTTGTTCCTACATCTACAGATTCTTCCGACTGCTTGAATCACCAATTGCGCTGTATGCAATAATATATCTTGATTTCGTTTATATGAAAAAAATATTTTATCTCCATAAAATGTTTTTCTAAATCCAGCTTCAATGTTTGTCTTTCTTTCGCTATGATAAATGTATTTTTTCTGATACAAATATTCTTGCTGAAAAAGGTATTTACACAACTCCTTTACTTTATTTTCAGAATTATATGATAACATTTGAATTAAATTTGTAGGAGTAGAGAGGTAGATAGCATCAAAATCTTTTTGAGGTTTGTTTTCTGGAAGCGATACTACATTTTGTTCTATTTGTTCTAGATTTGGGATGCTGTATTGAATATTCTTGCCATTTCCAATTGTTTTATAAGTACTTAAAACAAAGACCTTTTTACCTTCGGCTAATTCTTCATTAATCTTAATAAACTCTTCATCATAATTACTACTTTTTACGATATGCAACATTGGAGGATTGTTATAATTATTTTGAAATATCAGGTCTTGTATAGCTCTGTCTAAAATCTCTTTATCTAAAAAATGCTCGCTTTTAGATTTATCTTTTGTTGTTGGGAATGAATTTAGAAACGCTAAAAATGAATACATGTTTTTACTTTCAGCAACTTCTTTAAAAAGTTTCAAAAGTTTGCAGATTATAAAGAAATGATAGTTGCTAATATTCTTATCAAGGTATTCCAAATAAAACTTTTTATTTTCATCATTAAATAATAAATTTATAATTTCTATGCATTTTTCTTTATCTGAGAAAAAATTAAAATCATCAACAGGAATAGTGTTTATTTTAATATTACAATCGTTATATATCTTTTGACTTTCTAAAAATTGAGTTTCTAACCTGAAATGATCATTTATTGGAATTATGTAAAAGTCATCTCTTAATGTCTTGTTGAGATAATCTATATCATAATTCCCAATAACCGTGTCAATTGATGCAGTAGCAGAAATCCCAACAACGCGAGATTTTAGGCTCAATTTGGTTATTATATCTTCTGGTGTAGTATCAAATTTGAAGGCGTGCGATTTTGTTTGTAAGTCATGGTTATGATCGTCTTCAATTTCTGTAAATTCAAACCCTTTGCGCATAAATTCAAATTCTGAATCTTGTAGCAAATCCAATTTTAAATTCGTATCCTTATCTATTATTCGATCTAGTAGGTATTGTTTAAACTCATTTGCTATGTTAAATGCGGATAAAATAGTCAATGCAGACTCTTCAAAAGAGTATTTTGTTTGGTATCCTTTTAAAAATTGGTTTTTATAATCTGTGTAGTTTTTTGAAATATATGCTGTTTTGTTTACAAAATCATCAATAGCATATTTTACTTCCCTTAATACATTATCAAACCTCCTATTTTCTTGCTCTTTATAACTTTTTGCTTCAGCATATAAAGATATATTATTCTCATCTTTATCTAATTTGGTATGGAGTACTCGCTTTGAATTATCATTAAAAATATTCAAAGTTTTTCCATCATCAAAAATGAAAGCCTTTTTTTCTTCAAATCCTTTGCTCTTTGTAAATAATTCAAAATTATACTCACTATATACCTGAACAAAGTGTGATTCTAGTTGTTTTTTTAATGTTTCAATGTCATCCCATTCTTCATTTGAGATTTTCTCTTTTCTATAATCACTAAGTTTCATTAACGTGTTTGGAAATTTTAAATTTGTAAGTGAATAGTAGATATTTAGGAACAATGCAAATATATCAATATCAAACTTTAAACCATCATCTATGATTTGGGTAAGTAGTGTCTCTTTTGTTGTATCAAATTCGTCAATAAAGGTTACTGTATTACTCATCATTGCATTATTGTTATAAATGTAAAAAGGCATGCGCGAAAAAGTGTCTATTGGGCTAAAAAACTTTTTAGTACTTGATAAGACAACTTTTATTTTTTCATCTTTAAGTTTGCATGCTGGATATAGTTCCATTATCCAATTGTTGCTATTAAGAAACTTATCCTTGTCATTTGTTGATTTATCGTATAAATAATTTTTCTTAATGAATTGTCTAAATTTTACCTCCGTGTCTTTTTCAATTTTTTGTTCATAAGATTTAATCAATTTTTTTGTCTGCTTGTATTCGTGATCGAAATTTTTTTCAATTTTAAATTTTTCTTTATCTGCTCTAAATTTATAAAGAGTTTCAATATCCAAATTTAAATTTTTATATTCATCTGAATTAAGAATTTCAGAATTATTGATTTGAATATATTTCCACTTTTCAGTAACCGATTGCCAATATGGTTTTAGATACAAGCAATAATCATTGTAAGCGTTTCCAAACAATTCCTTAAGTTGTTTCTCAGGAAGATTGTTCTTAAGGTTAGTGACGAAATAAACACGTTTTGCAACAGGCAATTCATTATTAATAAAATTTTTTATGAAGTTGATAACACTCGTTGTCTTACCAAACCCAGTTGGTAAATCTAAAAGCATCAAACCATTATCTTTACTTTCTACAAAATTTTCTATACTTTTAAGCATACAATTTCTCCAAATACATTTACATTATAACATAAAAATTGTAAAATTGAATAATAGTAGCAAAGATTGTTTAAATTATCTAATTTTATAGAAATTCACCCAAACCATAAAATCTCTTAAAAGTGCACCATTTGTGCACCGTAGATTTCAAAGGTTTTGTGTTTAGAGTGCAAAAGTTAGGCAAATTAGTGAGTTTATTACACAATTTTAAGTATATTTTTCACAATAATTGCGATTTTTGATTATAAACACGCTAATTTTATAATTTTCCATTGCTCCTAAGATTTAGTTCCAGGTTCGAGTCCTGGTGGGGTCACCAAATTAGGACTTAAAGGCCACTAAAACAGTGGTCTTTTTGCCTTTTTTTGCACTATTTTTACATAACAAAATTGGTAAAACTTGGTAAAAAATAATGTAGCGTCACTATACAAATTTGTTTCATCTATTATTCCGTCCTTAAAATTATAATGAATTTTATATTCTAAATATTTAATTAAAAGTCCAACAAAAACGCTAGCAACTAGAAAACTAGACAGCAAAGTAAAATAGATACACTCTTACAATAGATACACAAAATGACAATATAATTGTTAAATAAAAAATCAGTGATTTACTTAATTAGATAATTTTAATGATACACATTATCAATTAAATTTATAGTAAAAAGTCACAATAAAAAATGGTGACTTTTATGTTTTCTACTGCTGGTAGAGTTGTTAAAAGTTATTCTACACAGCTTATCTTTTTTGTTTATACCAAAAATATTCAAGTAGATTGCTAAAATTTTATTTTGATCATATAATAGTCTTGTTTTAAGGGAGAAAAAATGAAAAATTTTATAATCAGTGTAGAAAGTGCTTGTGATTTAGATGAAGCTACAATAAAAGAAAATGATATAAAAGTTTGCCCAATGGAATTTACAATTAATGATAAAACAATTTTGTCAAGTAACGAGGAGTTTTCGTCTAAAATGATTGTTGATTTACTAAAAAAAGGAGCAAATATAAAGACAACACAAATTAATGAATATATTGCTGAAGAATACCTAAATAATCTGCTAAAAGAAGGTATTGATATTTTGCACATAAGTTTTTCTAGTGCAATGAGCAACACGGTTAATAATTTTATTAGTGCCACTAATAAGCTCAATGAAAGCAGTGCGAATAAAGTATATGTGGTGGATTCACTTTCCCAATCAGGTGGAGTCGGACTACTTGTTAAAATGCTAATAGATGAAATCAATTTGGGTAAAATAAAAAGTGCCGAAGAAGCTAAAAAATATGTTGAAAGCGTTAAACTCAACATTGCACATATTTTTACGGTTGATAATCTAAAATTTTTGGCTAAAAGTGGTAGGGTTAGAACGCCCATTGCATTCATTGGAAACTTGCTTCAAATAAAACCAATACTAAAAGTTAATGACGAAGGCGCTATGGTGCAAATAAAGAAAACTGTCGGAAGGAAGAAATCTATTAGGGAACTTTTTGAGATTTTCAAACAAACCTATTTGCCTATAACCAATGATGTTATCATCACCCACTCAGATTGCAAAGAAGATGCTCAAACTCTAAGACAAATGATTACAGAAAGCTTTAAGGTCAACATTAGTATCGTTCCACTAAATCCGGTTGTAGCAGTTCACGGTGGTCCAGCAAGTTTGGCATTATTCTACACCACTTCTAAAAGATAGAAATTAGATACCTTAAAAACATTTTGCTTGCAAAAGTTAAAGAGATTGATTTGTTTGTTGCTAGAAAAACTTGAGCATTAGTTACATTGTTTACTAGAAGTTTATTATGCACTACTTTTATAAAAAATCATTTTATTAAGTGTTTACCACACAAATTTACTTAAAATTGAAATTTTTTTGAAAAAAGATATTAAATAATACAAAAATTAGTAAAAAAAGTGAAAAAATCGTTGTAAATCATAAAATTTACACTGTTTTTTGCAAAAATGTTTTTAATATTCGCTATACTTGTAAGCGATTTTGTTATTTATGAAAGTAGGCATTTTGTTATTTTTTATAAAATTGAAATGATTTTTATTAAGGCGTATTTCAATGTTAAGTATCTTAAAATTTTTGTTCTATTTGCCTTATGAAATTTGTATTGTCAATAATATTAGCATTAGCCATTTATTATTTTTTGCTTAATTTTTTTGCACCACAACTGGTACATTTATCGCCAGAATATTCCGTCCCACAATATTCGCATACATTTTTTTCATTATGTAAAGCTATTTTTCCATTTGGAACAATTACCGCACGATTTTTAGCATACTTTACTTCAAAACTCTTTGATTGAGCAAAGGTTTCTACTTCTTCAAAAGTATAAAGTTCGTTTGTGCTTGCTTGCACAATATTACCTTGCTCGTCTTTATAATTAAAGACAATTTTATACATTTGAATGCCATTATGTGAACCATAACCTTCTCTAGTAACAAATGTACCAACAGTCGTTTTACCCGTTTTCAAAATTCGCTTATCTTGAAGCACTTTAATTAAATTAAAAATGCCATACACGACAGAGCAAATTCCTAACACGATAAATATTAGTAAAAACCACATAGAGCCTTTTTCGTTAATGTCTGCCGAGAAAAATATTGTCAAAGGAATTCCACCAAAAAGCAAACCCCAAATGATAAAAAATACAAAAACAAAATATTTAGACTTTCTCATAACTCTCCTTAAAGTTATTATAACACATCAGTTAAAATTACAACAATAATTTTAGTAGTCAAAAATTGGCAAATTTATATATGAACAAGTATACATTTTATCGAAGTATTTTTTTAATTATTTACAATAAATTTTGATTTTTTATTAAAAAATGCTTATTTTTTTAATATTTTTGCTGATTTTTTATTGATTTTTTGAAATTATCCTTATTTACATATATACTTATTAAACTTTTTAAGTGTGAAAAATTGTTTTTTGAAAAAGACTTTTTGAATTGAAAAATAAAAAAATAATATTAAATTCCCATTTTATCCTTCAATTTATAAAAAGAAAAACGACACCTTTTCAGCATTAAAATTGTTTGCAAATTGAATAATAAAAAGCAAACTATTCTAGTATGATTTGGAGTTTTGAAATTCTAATTTAATAAGTTTAGAAGCTCTTAAAATTATATACAAAAAGTAAAATATTTTTAGCCTGTTTTTTAGACATATTACTTCAATTCATCGATTGAGCATCACCCTAATAAAAAAATTTTTAACTAATTAAAATTGTTGCAAAAATCAAAAAAATATATGATAGTGTAACTTGATAAATCCAATAAAAAGCCCAAACCATTCCAGTTTGAGCCGATTTTTTAGTATTTATTTAAGAGACTTTAACAACAGTTAAATAAGCACTAGGACCGCCAGTCGCAGTCAAGTTTGTTGCACTAGTAATTGTTGGAACTAATGTTAGCACATCGTCTGCCACCAAATTTAGTACATAAGTTCCTGCTGTTCCCTGTGTTGCCGACAATGTTCGTCTTGTAGATGTCGAAATTGTACCATTAACTGCAACACCGATATTGTCAGAACCTGATGCTGATGTTGAAGAATTAGCTCCATAACTTACTAAATAAGTTCCTGCCGATGGAACTGTAATTGAAGTATTTGCAACTGTCATACCATTGTTTGTAACTATGCTTCCAAAAGTTACTGCTGTTCCTGTTGTAATATCTTGTGATGCAGTATTAACAATTGTTGCATTGATATTTTCAAAAGTGCCTGTTGCCCCTGTTGGACCAGTTGGTCCTGTTGCACCAGTAGGTCCAGTAGGTCCAGTAGGACCTGTTGGACCAGTCGCGCCTCTTGGACCGATTGGACCTGTAATACCTATATTTCTAATAATCACATTTCCGCCACAAGAACTACACCTATTGCATCTACGATTGCAACCACAATTTGTATTAAAAAACATATTAACCTCCTTTTTTGACCATTCTAAAACATAGTATTCTTTATCTTAAAAAAAGGTTAATATGTTAAATTCATATTTATTTCATAAGTGTTTATAATCATTCAAAATAAACGAAATTTTTTATTTTCGGCGTAATATTTGATAAAAAACATTGATTTTTTAACGATTTTTTTTATTTTTTTCACAAATTTTCAAATTTTTTCATAAAAATATGTTATTTAATTTCGTGATTAAATTTTTGCATATCAATAATTTTGTTGCTTGCAATCATTCCGCTTGTCCACGCCCATTGCAAATTATAACCACCACATTCGCCATCAACATCAATAATTTCACCAGCAAAAAACAGGTTTTTTTGAACATTACTTTCAAGATTCATTGAGAGTGCAGATAGTTTTACGCCACCACTAAAAACCTGATTGTTATCATAATGCCCAACAGTATCAAAACCAAGATTTTTTAATTCACATGCCAAACTAACAATCTGCTTTTCGGTTAAGTTTTTTGGAGACATATCTACTAATTTTAGGCGAACTACAATTTCTTTTGCGACTTTTTCTGTAACAAAGCAAGACATCATTTTTACTATATCAAAATACTCGTGTTTGAGTTTGGAAATTTTATCTATCAAGCTTTCTTGATTATAATTTGGCAAAAAATCAATAAAAATTTTCGCGTTAAAATTGTCATTCCTAGCCAAGTGACTTGATAGGTTAAAAATGCAAATTCCACTAATTCCGTGGTCCTTGAAAAGCACTTCGCCTTTTTGCTCATATTTATCATTGTTTTGAACTAAACTCACCGCCACATTGGAGACTCTAACTCCATCTAAATTTTTGGTTGATTGTTTAGTTTTAAGTGCCACCAAACTTGGTACAAAGTCTTTATATTCTATACCCATATCATCAAGCAATGTTGTGAGTTGATTGCTTCCGCACGAAACTATAACATATTTTGATTTAAATTCAGTTTTGTCAGTTTTTACTATAAAACTGCCATTTTGCTTTTCTAAACTCAAAAAAGAATGTTCTTTATAAAAATCAATTCCTAATTTTTCCACTTGATTTTCTAGTGCATTTACAACTGATTTTGCACTATTTGATATTGGATATGCCCTATTTTCATCATCAACATAAAACTCAATGCCAATTTTCTTAAAAAAAGACTCGGTGTCATTAAAGCCAAACTTGTTTATGTAGCCGTCAATCTTTTGATTATATTTTTCATTAGACAAATTTTTGTTTGTAATATTACATTTGCCATTACCCGTTACAAGTAACTTTTTTGCGATAAGAGAATTTTTATCAATAACTGCCACTTTTAAGTGATTTTTAGCCATATTTATGGCAGAAATTGTGCCACTTGCTCCGCCACCAATAACAATACAATCATAATTTTTCATACAAATAGTTTATCATATATTACCAAATTATTTAAGCAATTTTTACAGTGTTTTTTATATTTAGTTTTTGTTAATTTTTAGTGATAATAAATTTACTTACTGCAACAAAAAACACATTAGTGTTTTGAAGCGAACCCCAGTAGAAATTCATTTCAGTTCTAATGTGTTTTTATTTATTGCCCGTTAAAACTAGGCTTGCTATTATATGAATTTTACTAAAAGATATTACTTTGTAAAATCTGGATATGGATTAGTTCTTGTGATTGAAGAAATGTCATAGTAGACTTTCCACTTGTCAGTTTCAAATATCTTTTTGTAGTAAGTTGAAGCATTTTGAAGCAATGCCAAAGTAAAGTCAATAGAATCATTATTTGCGTTATATACAATTTTGTCGGTAAATAACTCTTCTGGAATTGCATCATTTTCTTTTGTACCATTTGGAATGTTAGATACACTGTCACAAGCACTTAATCCATCATTATTTTTTAGGTAAGTATTATAGCCATTTTCTATTAATACTGCAATTTCGTTATTATTATTTTTTGAAATTGTTCCAATAACCAAGCTAAATACTCTTGCCTTACTTTGATTAAATACTCCTAGTGATAATGTGTTTGATAATGTAAATTTAACATTTTCGTTATTTATTACCAAAGATTGAATTGTATAGAGCGTGTTTTTTATTTGCTCACTTGCTGTTTCATCAGTAACATCTGTGTTAGTTTTAACAAGTGCCTTTTCACTTAACGAACTTCCAACAAGTCCGCCTGCAACCGAGTCTGCTTGAACATTGCCTGTTGCATAAGAGTATGTTACGCTTCCGCCAGCAGTTGTACCAACAAGTCCGCCTGCAATTAAACTTCCAGCATTTATTACATCAATTTTTGAGTAAGAACCTATAATTTTTCCGCCGTAGTTAAATCCAACAAGTCCGCCAATAACTTTTGGTGTACCCCTAAATATTTGAGTGTTAGCAAGGCCTGTATAGACTACCTTTGATTTTATAATTTTTCCACGGTTTTCTGCAACTGCACCACCTGCTGTGCTTTGCGATTTAATGTACTGACCTTCATCAACATTTATGGTTAAGTTAGAAATTGTTGCACCTTTTCCAACAAGACCGATACCAAAGCCACCAAAGTTTGCAATAATGTATACTCCGCTTTCAATGGTTATATTTTGAACTTTTCCAGCAAGTACTGCTCCCGCAAATGCTCCTGCATAGCCGTAAGAAATTTTACTTCTATTTTCGTTATAAATTTCAAATTGTTCTGCTGTTTGATAAGCGCCAGCATTGATACCAACATTTGTTGTTATGTTTTTAATAATAGTGCTTGTTCCATCAATTTTACCTGCTAAACCACCAACAAAACTCTTGCCTTGAATGATGATTCCAGCACCGTCAATTTCAACATTTGAAACACAAACATTGTTCATTTCACCCGCTAGAACACCAACTGATAAAACTTGGTTTGCTGATAGATAATTAACTTCTATTTTCAAGTCCTTAACTGTTCCGTCTTGACTAGAAATAGTTGCTTTATCTTCCGCATCAAAATTAGTTTTTGTAGTATTTCCATTAGCATTTCCACTTATTGTTGCAAACAAGCCATAACTAGAATTGTCACTCTTTACACTTGTTGCATAAATACTACTATTAGCCCCAATCTTTAAGCCACTGATTGTAAAGCCATTACCTGCAATATAACCGTTAAAGTCCAAACTTGTCGTGCTTGGCTTTGTGATTTCATCGAACTTAATATCACTAATAATTCTGTAATACTCTTTTGAGTGAGAATTATCAAGATTTTCATTGTCATCTAATGGAGCAAAT
Source organism: uncultured Clostridia bacterium (assembly GCA_934747255.1). Taxonomy (GTDB): domain Bacteria; phylum Bacillota; class Clostridia; order Christensenellales; family UBA1242; genus CAKVNM01. The sequence continues at coordinate 15,600 of CAKVGH010000012.1, forward strand.
TGTTCGTTAAACTCTGTTGCATTTGATACGATATGTGGATTAAACATTGAACCATAATAGCCATCTTGCCATTCGTATTCTTTGTCTTTTGTTGGGTCATTTTCGTTTACGATATTATTTATTGCCACGTGTGGAATTGCAATAATATTTGCATCAAGTAGTGTTGGCAAGTTTTGGTTTTGTTTTGTAACTGAAATTGATTTATAGCCAAAGCCCATTTTTACAATGCCGTATGTAGCATTATCTTTTTCTGTGGCTACAAAACTATATTTATACATTGCCCAAACGCCGTTTTCTTGGTTTTCATCACACAAATCAAGATTTAGTGATTGGATACCATTGCTCTCAAATCCTTGTGCAAGTTCGCCATTTGCTGTATAAATAATTTTTTCGTCTTCAAAGTAGTAACAATTTATGATATTTTTGTTTGAAGAATTGATATTTAAGTTATCGGTTGTACCCATAAAGGCTGTACTTACTGTGCTGTTTACTTTTACAAGTGACGCACTATAAGAATTTTTGATTGTGCCTTCGTTTTCAAATACAAATCCGCTTGAACGCTTCAAACTTTCCACTGGAATGTTAGAATAACAATCTTGAATCAAACCTTTATTGTAACAAACAAATCCGGAAGAATTTGCACTTGTATAAACCTTACCTGTATTGTATCTATAACCATTTGTTTCAAGTGTCTTGCCTTCGGCGTAACTATATTTTATTGTCGCATCAGTGTTGTTGATTGCAACCAAAGCACCTGTTTTTGTTCCAACTTCTGTTGTTGACTCGTTTTCCAAAACATTTCCGTCACTATCTGCTTTGTAGAAGCAAGACGCGATAGCACCATTGTTTTGGCCAACCAATCCGCCCAAGTATCCCTTGTTTGCCGATAGTTTTATGTAACTTTGAGAATGTGTGAGTGAGCCGTTGTTTTGCCCAGCAATACCGCCAATAAAGGCTTCAATTTGGTTTTCTGCTGATGTCAATAAATTAACTTTTACTTTTACAAGTTTGTTTGTCGACTGGGCATTTTCGCAGTTATGAACTTGACAGTTGTAAATTATACCATTGTTTTGTCCCGCAACCACACCAAAGTTGATAGTTGAAGCGTCAATCAATGTATTTTCTCCGCCTTCTGTTTCGGCGTAAATATTAGTCAAATCAACAATGTAATTGTCCTTGTTGAGTGATAAGTAAACATTTAAGTTTTTAAGTATCATTCCGTCATAAACAGTTTGGAATAAACCAACATTTAGTGCGCTTTCGCTAACTAATTCACTCACATCAAAACCTGCATTTAAGTAAATCTTAAAGCCATTGCCATCAAGTCCAGCAAGGTCTATATCCATAGGCTTAAATGGTTCGTTAAACACAATGTCGTTTACGAGTCTATAATTTTTATCATTTTGCATCATCAAGAACTGTTCTGCTGTTGCAATAGGATTTGGCTTGTCTGATGTGTTGTTGTAAATGAATTTTAATTGGAATCTATCCTTAAAGTATACAATTTTGTTGGTGTAATCATATTCGCCATTGGAATGAGAAAGCAAGTTTTCAGTTTCCAAAGCGCCATTACCCGTTAAGCAAACTGGAATACCGCCATCATACTTAACGCCAAATGCCGTTTGCATTACTTCGGTAATTGACTCTCTTGTTGGAGCAATTTTTAATACATACTCATTTGTTGTACTATCTATCACAAATTTGATAAACATAAAGTAATCATACTTTGGAGTTTCTGTCAAACTATCATTCAAAACAATAGGCTCATAAGATTGAATAGTTATTTTGTCTTCTAGTCTTGAATATAGTGCGTACCAAGTGTTTAGTTTGTTTGAAATATCTTTTTCTAATATCTCCTTGTAATCGCTAACTTTAATTGATGAACTATGATAGTCAAATGTTGCATCTAGGTTGCCTTCGATGTTTAATAATACTCTCAATGTATATTCAGCACCGGTAGATTTTTCCATAACGCCATTTTTTACACCATCAACACTAAAACCTGTAACCTTAAATGCTACGCAAGTAAGAGTGAGATTTGTTTTAGAAACATAAGTTTGATATTGATTGTTTACTAATTTTCGGTATGACGCTTGAATTTGAATTTGTGATGAAATGTCGCCGTTGTAAATAATCTTGTACTTGGTTTGATAAATGCCTTCGCCTATCAATGTAGTTGAATCAGCAATTTTAGTTATTGTCAAATCTGCTAGGGAGTTAGAGAACTCTCCGCTATCACCTATTCTTGCACTTAAAACAATATTTGAATCGTCAGCGACAGAATTAAGCAAATTAGTTGTTGTAACTGTTAAAGTATTGTATTCAATGCCCTTTGAAATGTAATCGCTTGTGTTTCCACCAAGAGTAACTTCTATAGTATTTGGCAATGCAACAGTTAAGTTGATTGTCTTTGACACCACATCGCCGTTGCTTGAATAAGCTTTGACTGTAAATGATAATGTGCTATTTATTCTTGAAATACTTGGAATTAAAGCATAAACATATAGATAGCCATCAAACGATTGCGTACCATCATTTTGTTGCTTTGAAAGAATGTTTTTATATGAGTTATCAAAGACAATTCCATTGTTTATCTTTGGAGTTGCCATATTAAGCATAACATAGTTTTCATTTTCTGCATCAAATATCATTTGTTGTAAATCTACTGTATAATCAAAGTTTGAATACAATAATTCTACTCTATTTATTTGTGCAAAGTATGGGAATAAATCTATTTTAAGTAATCCCATTCTACCCGCCAAAATTTTGTCTGTTGGCACTTCGTTTACATTGTATGAATCGTCCGCATTTTGTTCTGCATAACTATAAAATTGCAAATCAATAAAGTGCACTGGTTGTGGGTTTATTGTAAGAATAAATGTTTTAGATAATGATTGTTCGCCTATTTCTGCTTTTACTATAATAGGAACAATAATTGAATAGGTTTTTGGTGAAGTTTCAATTTTTATTGTTACCATTGATCTATTATCACTAGCAAAGTCTATTTTTTCTAGTGACAAGGAAGCAGTATCGACTTGATTTGCTGAATTGTAAACCTTAAAAGTATACTCGCTACCATTTTGAGTAACGCTAGCACTTAATTCAGCATTATTTTTAATAGTCAAATTGTTTTCGTCAATAGTTGCCGAAATATTACTTTCTGCGTCTGCAATAGCATTGATATTAAATGTTACATTGTCGTTTTGAGAAATTTCTGCTCCTGACAAACTCATTTCGATATCTGTAATTCCATTTACAACTTGCACTGAAATTGTAACTGAAAGACCAATTTCTATTTTTTCGCCGTCAATATTAAAGAATGGTACAAATTGAAGTGTTAAGTCATATCCACTTTCCATAGCAGAAAGTAAAAGTGAGTTATAAGATGTTAAGTTTGTAATAGCGTTTAATGTTTCGCCGTTTAAGTTTATCAAATTCAAATTGCCTTGTGCCTTAATTTGATAATCTAACTCTGCTTGACAATCGCTATCAAAGTAAATTTGTTTTGAATGATTTTTAACAACCTTTACTGTGTCAATATTTTGTGTGCTATCAATAGTTTCATAAATACCGATAGTAGTAACTGCATTTTCTACAAACACTTCACAAATGTCACTTGCCTGATTGTTAAGTAATGAAACGCAACTAATTTTTGCTTTTCCTGTTTTAAGAACATAAATTTTTCCGTTTACAATTTTTATTACATCACTGCCTTCAATTACTTTGTATTGACAAAGATTGCTTGCTGTTTGTGGTGTAACACTTACTCCTAAAATGCTATTTAGTGAGAACGCATTTTTGTTACTATCTTTTCCGTAATAGAAAATCATAGTTTTTTTATCGCTTAACTTTTTATGCAAGCCAGTTAAAGTATTGTTTAGAACTTCAAACTGATTGTTTTCGCTTACGCTTAAAGTTAAATCTTGTGGCTCTTGCAATATAAAGTAATTACCATCTTTGTTTAGAACAGGCAAATTATCATTGTAATTTGGCGTTTGTTCAAACCAATTATTATTTGTTACCCAAGAAGCAAATTCATCGCCTTGTGCATCAACGATAATGTTGCTTAAAGCAAGTTGAGTTGCAAGTTTTGTAATGCTTCCATCTTCTTGTTGAGAATACGTATCACTATATAAGTAAGAAGCATTAACATTGTTTACTTCCCCTACAAAAGCATCACTAAACGACATTATAAATACTTTTCCACGAGAATAACAGTTTTGTATTGAAATTTGATTTGATTTGCCAACCAAACCACCAAAAACTGCATTTTCAGTACCATTTACTGTTACATAAGCAAAAGATGAAGATAATTCTCCATTTGCCATATAGCCTGCTATTGAGCCTACATATTGAGAATTAGTACCATATTTTTTAAGGACAATGTCGCCTTCGTAATTGTTTTTGCTAAAATCTCGGTTTACATAACTTCTAACCATTGCATAACTAATAGCAGTATCTTGTGCATAACCTACTATTCCGCCAATGTAGTTGTAACCAGAAATTTTAATGTATTCGCTAGCCTTGTTTGTGGTTAGTTGGTCGTATTGTTCAAACATTAGAGTATAAACACTCTTGATATTTCCGCCAACAGAAAGTCCAACTATTCCGCCAATATTTGTGTTGCCGTTGAGAATAACATTTGCGTAACATTCTTCAATGTTACCACTATTTTTACCAGCAATACCACCTACATTTGATGGCATATAATGTGGTTGGGTAACATCTTGTGAATAGCCAACAAAGGCATTTGAAGTAACATTTTGAACCTTTCCAGAGTTTGTATTATCGCCAACTATTCCGCCAATACCTGATGATAATGTAGATGTTTGAATATAAATAAAGTTTGCTAATATTTGAATTGCTGAATCATACTCACTTGATTCAATTATTTTTTCTAATGAAGAATTTGAACCAAACATTTCAAATACAGATTTTATTGTGCCAGTGTTTTCGCCCGCTACTCCACCAACAACTGTTTTTTCTCCACCAGTTCGTCTTAAAGTGAAAGTACCAGTTACCTTTGGTGAGTTTATAATACCATTATTTCTCGCAACAACTGCACCGATATATAAAAATCTATTGTTAGTTAAAATATTACTATTTGCAATATGACTGGAAACATTTGTTATTTCGCCGTCATTAACAACTGCAATTCCACCAAATTCCATTGTAGAAGTGTTACCATTTACAATCGAAATATTGATTTCCTGCACTGTTATATTAAGGTTTTTAACCCTCGCACCAGCATTTATTTTTGAGAATAAGCCAAATGTATAATTTTGCTCATCTAAATCTTTTGAGTTGAATCTTAAATTTTTTATTGCATAGCCGTCTTGACTACCACCGTTAAATATGCCAGAAAAACCTAGCGATGATAACGAACCTATTGGAGTAAAGTTATAAATTGATGAACAATCAATCGTGTTTGTTAAAACATAACATTTGTTCAAACCTTCCAATGTGTTTACGCTTAACAAATCACTAATAGTATTGATATGAAGCGACAATGCTTCGCTTGAACCATCTGCAATTTTAACTTCGAGCAACTTGTAAATAACTTCGTTATCATTAAGGTAATTATTTAATTTTTCAAGCAAATTTTCTTCCGTTGTTGCTTGCGAATAAACATTGGCTATTACTTGTGCAAATAAATCTTCATTATTAAAAGATGATTTGTTGATACTATCTTTTGAAAGTATCAAAATTTTGCTTCTTCCTGCACGATTAACAGTAAAGGTGCTATTATTGAATATAAGATTTGGACTAACTTTGTATACACCGCTTGTATAGTCACTTAAACTAGGTAATGCAATATACATTAAGTCCTTATAGTTTGCCGTAGTAGGCAATATGTCGTTTGACAATGTGTAGTAAGTATTTTTCAAACCATCTCTGCTATCCAAATACAAATCTACAACCTTTTTATCTACTATTTGACTATTCAACACTTCTTTTGGATATGTTTTATTACCGCTTGATTTTTGAATATAGGTTGTTCCAACTTGTGAAACTGTAACAAGTTTTTTTACATTAACTTCGGCTGTAACATTGAATATCTTTGAAAATTGAATGACTGTTGCTGTTACAAATGTAGTTGTTGAGTTGTCATCGCCTTGAATATGCTTGGCTTCGATTTTTATTTTTTTGTTATCATCTGTGTCAATGTTGAAATAATCGTTTGTACTTACTGACCACGAAATAATAGAAAAATCTTTGTCTTCATAATTTAGCGTTGCATTTAATGGGTAAATGTTTGCAGAAATTTCTGCTTTCAAATTGTCTTGGTAGAATAATTTGTCTGTTGTATCGAAAATTTCGATATAATTTCGGCTCAAAGCCACTTTTTCGATAGGGACATAAACAATCAAATCAAATTCCTGACTATATTCCTTTTGACCCTTTTCTACATCATATACAACCACTGTACATTTGATTTTACATTTCCCGCTTTTTAATGCAGTAACAAAGCCATAAGCATTTTTATCGTGCATTGCAACACTTGCTACCTTGCCGTCATCTCCATCAACAATTTCCAATCTTTGTGAAATTATTGTTGCACTCGTGTTTACAAAATGGTCGTATTCGTTTTTGTATAACTTTATTAAGTTAATTTTCAAATTTGTTGTGCTGTTTGAAATTACCAAAGTATTAAGTGTTTTTTGACCACTAATAGTTGATAATTTGTACATATCTTCGCCGTTATCGGCAATGAATGAATTTTTGATTGGACTATCAGTTGTCAACAAAATGTCATCTACTCGTTTGATAACTCTAACTAAAATAGTCAATTTTTCATTGTTATCGGCTTGAATAATAATCTCTGTTGTGCCTTCCTTTAATGGTAAAAATTCAAATGAATAAACTGTCTTGTCGCCACTTGAAATTCCGTCAATATACTTGATTGTGCTGTTTATAATTCTAACTATACTTTCATTTGAAGTATATACTTTGAATTGGCTTGTGTATTCTTCCTTGCTAATAGAAAAGTCGATTTCACTTAAAGACGAAACTTGTCCAGTAAGTTCTACAAGCATTTCGCCATCAATATCATCTTCCAGTTTAATACCATTTGTACTTATACCTTTTGACAGGTTCAATTTGATTGTTGCGCAAATTGGGTTTTCTTCGCTTGAACCAACTGCGATAATATCAAAATTTACTCTTTCGTTGGTATGCAATGCCATAATATAAAAACTATTTGTGCTTGCACTAATTGGAGAGTCGAGTTCAATTTCATCGCCCGATGCAAAACTGAATTTTACAAGACCTAACAATCTTTGCTTTTCGGCATCGCTAATATCTCCATAAGATTTTGCAAGTGAAATTTTATATCTTCTATCACTCGCAGTGTCGTCACCGATTTTTACTTCAAATTTTTGACCAAGTTTGTTTTGGTATTTGTCGTATATATCA
>CAKVGH010000013.1 GCA_934747255.1 uncultured Clostridia bacterium
AAAAGACAAAGATTGGTTGAACACAACTTTGCATCTCGTGATTACATTGCGCCAATTCAAGGACATAAAAAAGAAGTTAAGATACTTAATGATAAAGAAGCAAAACAACTAGCTGTGTATCTAGATAAACTAGATAACCCAAGATGGAAAATTGCCTTGCTAATAGCACTCTTTATGGGAATAAGGCGTGGCGAACTTGCAGGTCTTGAATGGAAAGATATTGACTTTGAAAACAAAACAATGACCATAGCAAGATCTGTGCAAGATATAGTTGGATTTGGAATTATCACCAAAGAACCCAAAACAGAAAACTCAAAACGCACAATATCCATGCCAGATAAATTGATTGAATACTTACACGAATACGAAACTTGGTGGCAAAACCAAAAGAAATATCTTGGAGATAGACTTGGCGACACAGACAGACTATTCTGCACAGAAGATGGCAAAGATATCTGCCCAGGACTGTTACGAGTATGGTTACAAAAATCTCTTGCACGAGCAGGACTTCCAATCGTTACACTCCACTCACTTCGCCATACAAACATAACATTGCAACTAATGGCGGGCGTAGATATGAAGACTGTATCAGCCAGAGCCGGCCACAGTAAAGCCTCAACTACCAGCGACTTCTACAGCCACTTCCTAAAGAACAGCGATATCCATGCAAGCGAAGTAATAAATAAAATATTTGAATAATTATACAAGCTTGACTTTTGGTGGAAATTATGTTATATATATCTTATATTGAAATTGGTATGGATAATAGTACCTTATCAATATTATTACGGTGAAAATCCGTGTAGTCCATTTTTATGGGCAAATGGCATCTCAAGACCTTGTCTTAAGGTGACCAAGTTCGTTCATGGCGTGTTTGTGACATTCCGAGGGTCAAGCCCTCTCCATTGTCTACAAACACTCATGCCATGCACTCAAGTAAAGAGCCAAATGTAACTAGGTTAATTTAGGTTCCGATTGTCGTGGTTGTCCCTTTTTTTAGATATTTCAAATTTAAGATACTAAAAGGAGGTGATGCCTATGAAGAAAAAGAAAAAGAAAATCATAAAAAACTTTATTTTTTTAACTTTTATCTTTGTGCTCCCTATTTTGATTAAGGTTTTGCATCTTAATACATTGGAGTTAATTTCAATTATTTTTATAGTTAAAGGTATCAATGAAATTTATTCTAATTTTAATTTAGGGATAATCCTTCATAAGAATTTCGGCTATTATCACTAATTAACCGTTGAAGTACATTTGGCGTTTTTACTTTTAGAGGAGTTTTATGAAATATAGGAAACTAAAGAGCAATAATAAGAGTATATTATACAATCGTGGTAGTAAGAAATTTGTAGCACAACTATTAAGTGATAACGATAATATTATAACTCGTCATGATCTTAATAATATAGAAAAAGAATTAGATAAATTTGATATAGAATTTTATCAATCAAAGCAAACAAAACAAAAATTTAAGCATAAACCTAAAAATTATTCTACTAAAAATTACAGAAAATTTAATGATGCATGCCCAAAAAGGAAAAAGGCACTTAAGAAGCTTTATAGATTTTTGAACGAATTACCTCAACCTAAATATTTATATAGTAGAACAGAACAAGGATTTTTTAAAAATGCAAAATGCCATTATGGTAATACTAATTTTGTTTTAATGGATATCAAAAGTTTCTTTCCGAACTGTAAATTTGAAATGGTGCAAAACTTTTTTATAAAAGACGGAGGCTTAAAGCTGGCTCCAGATCTTGCAGATAAAATGGCTAAACTTGTAACAAGGCCTAAATCATATAAAACAAAAATTAGAGAAATCCCACAGGGATTTCCTACTAGTCCACTAATATGTTTTTTTTCATATAAATATATGTTTGATAAAATAAACTTATATGCAAAAGAAAACAATTTGACTTTTTCAACATATGTTGACGATTTGACTTTTTCAAGTAAAGAAGATTTTAATAAAGATCAAGTAATAAATGATGTAATAAAAATTCTAGAGGAATATGGACACACATCCAAAAAAGATAAATGTAAAAAATTTAATATTACTATTGATAAATTTGCTCCTACAATAACAGGTGTTTGGGTTAAACGTTACAAGGTAAGAGCATCTACTAAAATTTATAACAAAATGACTAGGTCTTATATGTATTTAATATCAAGCAAAATATCTAATCGTAATACATATTTCAATTCATGGAAAGAGTTTATTAAACTAAATGGAATCTTACAAACAATTAATTATATTGAACCTCAAACTAAAGACAAGAGGAAGCAAATCATTGATTATGTAAATAAAAATAAAAAGAATTTTATTTTAAGTATTTCGCCAAACAACAGAAGATTTCGATCATCCAAAGTAAAAGAACAAATTTACAATGCTTACAAATTTAATACCCTTAAAGAATTTGCAAACAAATTCACAAAAAAAGCATCTCAATAACAGAGATGTCTTTTTCATTATAGTTGGTGTGACTATGCAGATTTGAACTGCAGACCTATCGCTTAGGAGGCGATCGCTCTATCCAGCTGAGCTATAGCCACATATTGGTAGTTTTATTAATGTTGGGTGAACTTTTGGTGAACTTTGGTTTTGAGAATGTTTTTAGAGGTCGCAAATTGTCAGTGTTTTAGGGGTGTTTAGCGATTTTTACTTTGTCCAAGTCGATACTTAGGAGGCTCGCTCTATCCAGCCGAGCTATATCTACAAATGGTTAAAAAGTGATTTAATGGATATGGGCATAGTTCATGATGACGCTTTGAAAGGATTTTTCCCTTATACAAATATACCATTTTTGTGCGAAAAATAAAAGTAATTTACATAAAAAGTTTTATGTATAGTGCTTTTGAATTTGATTTTTCGTGAAAAGAATTTTATTGCAAAATTTACTTTAATTTTTGTTGCCAGTCGTTAATATTAAAGTGAAATCTATCTTGATAACAAACAAAAATATTATCTTTTTTGATTTTTACATTTTTATTTTCTGTGATTCTTAATAAACAATTTTTGGTGTTTTGACTAGTACAAATAAATTTTTGATAAGGTGCACATTTTTCAAAAGAAGAGTAGTCAAGGGAGAAAAACAAAATGTCATTATCGTTTGGCGAGTTTTTTATTCTAACCGCTTTGTTGATTACATCAATAAATGCTAATTTATATTCAAATAAAGCATTCTCAATTTGAGAAATTTGGGCTTTACTATTTGGATTTAATATTAGTTGTTTTTTTAGTGATAGAAATTTTCCGTTTGTGTTTAAGCACTTGTCTATAATGCTAAAAATGCGATTTTTATTACTAGAATAATAGTAGCCATTTTCCATACCATTGGGTGGAGTTAGTGTGCCAACTATTATCGTGTTTGCATTTTTAATTAAGTCGAGATTAAAGCAAGATTTATTTAGCGACCAAACTTTTTCGCAATTACTTTGGCGTAAATCTAATTTGTCGATAAAATCATTGTCGGTAATTCTTTTATCAAATTTGCTATTTATCTTGGTGTCAAAAAACTCATTTTTCATTTTTAATACTCTTTTTGTTTTTCCTTTTTTCTATTAAACTTTTAGTAATCAAACTTTAACATAATGTGAAAAGATTGTCAATAAATATTGTTTTTCATCGATGGTTGAATGTAGGGAAAGATGGTTTTATAACAAGATTGAAAGTGAGAGATATATAGGATTTTAGAACAGAAATAAAAAATAGATTTAATAAAAATCAAAGCAACAATTGATAAATAAAAAGCAAATAGAAAAGTTAAAAAAGACTAAAATAAAAAGTAAATTAAAAAGTAAATTAAAAAGTGAATAAACGATAAAAATTGAAAAAATCAAAAAAATTGGCACAAAAAGTGCAAAAAGTGGTGAAAAAATGAAAAAAAGCAGTTAAAAGTTAAAAAAATCCATTCGTTATTAAAAATAAATGCACAATAAAGCATATATGCAAATAAAAAAAGAGAGCAAATTAAATCTCTCTTTCTAGGTTTATTCCTTCAACGAATTTGCAAGGAGAAGCACATTTGTAACCATTTTTACAACGAGCACCTTTATCATATTTTAGCAATAGATTTTTTAATTCTTTATCTTGCACATTGTCTATGTATTTTTGCAATGTTTGTTTTGTCTGTTCACAAACTTCCAGTTGGGCACAGGTGCAAAGTCTTTCATTAACTTTAAGCAAAAAGTTTTCGGGTACACTTCTTTCGCAAATTTGAACCAACTTTCCCTGTGGTGTTAGACTATCAACTTTTTTCATATCTTCAAGCCACATTCGTCTTAAATTTTCGTTTTCCTTTATTATTTTTGGAATATAAAAGCAAGAACAAGGCAAGTCACTGAATTCATAATTTATCGTTCTGTGACGCTGTAATTGAGCAAGTGAAGCAAACGAACCATAGTAGTTTGTGCAATATACATCTCCAAAAAATTCTTTTCTTTTTTTGCTGGCGAACAAACTAAAATTTCGTGTTTCGGCTTTTGAGTATAAATCTTTGTCAACTAAATTTTGACTTTCTAAAAACGAGCAAAATTCATTTATTGTTGGCAAAAGTTTTTGCAAATACTGATTTGAGTTTTTATCCACTTTTTTGAACCAGTCGTAAAGATAGTTTAGTTGTCGAATCGAAACTGTGTAGGCAAAGCAGGTTGGAGTGTAAATTGAAGTAAAATATCTAGCATTTTCCATCGCCAATTTTTCAATGCGCTTTTGCGTAAAATATGGTTGTCCTGAATACTTTTTGTTTATTAAAACAGTAAAAATTTTTTTCCACTTTTCAAAAAGTTCTAATTCAATTCCTTGCAAGTTCATTGATGTGTATCTAGCACTTTTTTCGCTGGTGGTATATGCTTTTTCGTTGTTAAGAAGCATTGCGAAAAATTTTGGCACATCGCTAAAATAAAGCGTTAAATATTCGTGGTCATATACACTGTGATGACCATTTTGTTTTATCATTTCGGCTCTTTTTAAATTCTTGTCGTCTGGTTGATTTGTGATGTCGTCTAATGATGATTGCATATAACATATTCCTGCAAGTTCGCCACTAAATAAATCAAAACTATTTTTAATATCTTGACTATTTACTTGATTATCATTTTTTTGCGTATGAGCAAGTATTTTAATTTCCATAATTTCATCTCCTTGCCTTAATTTTACAACCATAGTGTTATAAATACAATTACAAAAAACTTATCATTAACATAAATTTGACTTATAGCTAAAACATTAGTTATTTACTCATTTATTTTCATAAATATTTTGAAAAATTTTCAAAAAAAAGAATTTTTCATAAAAAAATTAAAAAAATAACCAGTTTTTACTGATTATTTTTAATTTTTTGTATTTTTAGTAATTTTTCATTTAATAAAATTGGTAATTGAAATCATAATTAACAATTTATAAAACCATCATATTCAAAATCACTCAATTTGTTCTTTTTGTCTAATTTTATTGCGGTCAAAACCATGTCATAAGCATTTTTATTAGGCAAAAGAATTTCAGTAGAGCGTTCTTTAATTATGCTGTTAATGTAATTATCTAATCTATAATCTCGGTTTAATTTGGTGTAATATGATAAAATTGCATCTAATTTTTTGTCTTGTGTTGCATTTAGGTTTGACAACTCATAAAAGAAGCGATTTAATGCAACCAAGTCATTTGCGATTTTAGGGTTTATTTTGTCGAGATTTTTTGCGATAAGCAATGGTTTTTCTTGTAAAACCGCAAGAAAAACTGCTTTATTGTTACTGCATACTCTAATTAGCAAATCAGGGTTTATGCAACCGATAATCTCATCATCAGTTTTGTAACTTGATAAAATTAGTTTGCCTAACATTACATTTTGTTTTTCTATATTTTTTGGCAAATAATTATTTTTTGGGTCTAAAATATATTTTCTAACTGGCTCGATAGGTAAATCTAAATAATCATATTTTGAACTTTTTGTTAGTAAATAATTGTATTTAGCAGAGCAAAGGGCAGATATTACTTCATAGGTTTTCATTATTTCAAATTGTGTATCTTGTGGAAGTTTTGCATAAGTTCTTGAATAAAATACCATATCAGCATACATTTTTATAAATTTTGTATGTTCTGTTTTAATATCAATTCCAGCACAGCGTTTTAAGTATTTCAAACAAAATTTTGCACTTTCAAAATAGTCTTGAAGTTCCTTGCTTTTTAATAGGGCAATATATTCCGCATTATTACGGAGTGGCTTTGTCGTTTTAAGAATTTCATTAAGAGATATTTTATCTAAATCTTTGCCTTCGGCGATAAATTTATTTACCAAAAAGTTGATAGTTGTTTTAATGAGTTCTTCATTTGTTTTTCTTATACTCAATTCATTTTTTCCAACATAAGCATCATTTTTGGCTATTAAAACTGGTGTGTTGTACAGTTGAGTAAAGAATTTTGCAATTTCAATTTGACTATCTACATGAAAAGTTTTTGCAAAATAATCAATAAAATCATCTATGTTGCCTGATAAATAATATTCAAAAATTTTTTGTTCGTCCATTTGTTGTAGTAATGGGTCAAGTGCCAAAATATTAAAATCGTACAAGCAAATGTTATCACAACCGGTTGAACCATAATTTTTCAAAAAGTATGTTTCGGTTAAGTGTTGAGTGATTGCTTCGTTCAAATCATCGAAGATATAAAACCCCGGCACAAATTTGTTATTATAGGAGTCATCTTTTATTAGTTGTGAAAATGCCGTTGTGTCATAAACTTTACCTTGCGATTTGTCAGCGGAGCAGTGAAGCATTTCGTGAAAAAATAATTGTCTTTGTTCTAAAATCGATAAATGCGATAGGCTTTGTGGAATTGTGAGTTGATGCATTCCATTAAAGTATTGAGCACTTAAAACTTGTTCGCCATAGGTCGAAGATTCGCCATCTGCTTTGATTTTTAATGAGTTAAAGTTTTTTACAACTTGTTTTAGTAAATCGGCATTGTTTAGTTTTGCAGTTTCTAAAATTATTTCGTTCATATTTACTAAAATGTTGATAATTGTTTTGTATCTAAATGCTCCATAAATTTTTTTGTCCATTCGACTATCAAGATTTTTGAGTACATTAAAACCATATATGTCGTTTATGTAGTCTTCAATGTTTTTATTGCTTTCGAAATAGCCATTTTTGTTTTGTTCTACAATACACATTTTTCCGTTAGATTTGTTTGTGCAAAGCAAAACTTCTTTATTATAAGAGAATTTTTGACAAACAACATATTTGTTTAGTAATTCGCTATAAGTCATTGTGACTCCTTTTTGGTTTTACTAAATAGTAAAAAATTTTTGATAAAAATATACTATCACTATTTGGCTTTGCTGTCAATATGCGTTTTTATTTTTAGTGCAAAAAAGTTATAAAAAAACCTGTTAGTTTTGCCTAGCAGGTTTTAATTACACTATTCTTTTTTTATTGCGTTGCCACAGTAAGAGCAAACATAGTTTATTCCATCAAACTCCATTGGACCATTACAATTTGGACATTTGATTTTGTCTGTAATAATTCCAGTTTGTTTTTTGTTTGTGTTTACTTCGAGATAGCCATTTCTAAAAATATAGCCATTCAACGAACCATCTAAAATAAGTTTGTTAATTATCGCAGTGACTTCTTTTTCGTTTTTGAAAACTTGAGTTGCTATATCTTTTACGGAGTAGATATGCTCCTGTTCAATCATTCTTAAAACCACTCCGCGACCTCTATGTTCGCCATAACTAATCCAACAAATTGGTGCTCCATAAAATCCCAAAACGGTAAAGACAATGCCGATAACCATTACGGAAGTTATACCTTTTGTTGCTCCCAAAATTATTCCTATTATGCCCGCTGGAAGCATTATTGAAAACGCTATCGCTAATATTAGTTTTGATGCAGTACGCTTTTTGTATCGTTCCATTTTTGACTCCTTAATATAAAAATAATTGTAACATATTTTAGATGGAATGTATACTTTTTTTGTTGCATTATAAAAAAATACACATAGCAAAACTTATTGCAAAATTAAATAAGAGTGAGTAGGGAATAAAAAAACCTATCATTTTTTTGATAGGCTTTTGAATTTTGATTTTACTTTGCAGATAGAACACTGCTAAATAATGCGCCAACACCCATAATGGTACTTAAAATTAGCACAAACCAATCTGCATAAGTCCCAAGGCTTGCAGATGAACCGCCAATAGAACTGCATTTGCTTGGTACAACAATCATAGCAACGATAGTCATTACTAAACTTGCTAGTGCGAATAAAATTAAACCAAATTTGATAAGTTTTACAACTGATTTATTTTTAATTACGCCAGTGTCACAGCAAACTTTGAGAAGTCCTAAAAGTGCTAAAATTGAAGCGAATATTACTAATAGTAAAATCACTGTTGCAAGTCCAGAGTCTGCATTAAAGTCAAGCATACTATAACCAGAAATTGGACTTTCACTTGTGCCACCCAAAATGTTTACTTTTGATTTTGCATAAGGTAATGCTAAAAATCCAAGTAAGCAACCAGCAAACACAAGTGTTAAAAGGTCTAACAACAAATATTTAGTTCTCTGTTTTGATGATTTTTTTGCCATTCCTATTTCCTCCTATTTTTATAATAATTATTTATTAAAAGTTTGTCAAACTTTTCTTTTTCCAAAACAAATTTGCTATTTTACATTTTTGTTAAAATGTCTATTATTTATTTAATATAATAGTTTGAGTCATAAATTATATTGCAAAGGCTGTCAATTTTGGATGAATACAATGCCTTAAAGGAAGCAAATTGTAATAATAAAAAAATTAAAAAATTTTTCAAAAATTAGCACTCTGCACTTGACAGTGCTAATTATTCGTACTATAATATGGGCGAAAATAAGGAGGTACAGATATGAATTACGATAAAATGACACAAAAAAGTCTAGAATGTTTGCAAAACGCACAATCACTAGCACTCGAAAATGGTAATCAAGAGATTACATCGCTTCATTTGTTAAAGTGCCTAGTTGCTGACTATGACGGACTTATATATCAAATGTTAAAAGACTTGAAGATTGATACTAACAAACTTGAACAAAACACTATTGCGGAAATAGAAAAGTTGCCAAAAATCAGTCCACTTTCACAAGTGTATATGTCATCAGAAGTAACAACTTGCTTGAATTTTGCTGAACAATTAGCAAAGCAAATGAAAGACGAATATGTATCGGTAGAGCATATATTCTTGGCGATTATCGAAAAATCAGGTAATCATACAAAGCAAATCTTGGTTGCTAATGGCATCACAAAAGATGCATTTATAAAGGAACTTGCAAGTGTTCGAGGCAACACATTTGTTACAACAGATAACCC
This sequence comes from uncultured Clostridia bacterium, assembly GCA_934747255.1. GTDB lineage: Bacteria > Bacillota > Clostridia > Christensenellales > UBA1242 > CAKVNM01. Next base: position 9,341 of record CAKVGH010000013.1, read on the forward strand.
AGAAGGCACTTACAATGCACTAAAAAAGTATGGTACAGATTTGGTGGAACTTGCTAGACAAAGCAAAATGGACCCAGTTATTGGTAGGGACAACGAAATTCGTGATACCATTATGATTTTGTCAAGAAAGACAAAAAACAACCCAGTTTTGATTGGTGAACCGGGTGTTGGTAAAACCGCTATTGTAGAAGGACTTGCTCAACGAATTTTGAGCGGCGATGTTCCAACAAACCTTAAAAACAAAACAATTTTTTCACTTGATATGGGAGCATTGGTTTCGGGCGCAAAATATCGTGGCGAGTTTGAAGAAAGATTAAAATCCGTCTTAAATGAAGTCAAAAAGAGTGACGGAAGAATAATACTATTTATTGATGAACTTCATACCATTGTTGGAGCAGGCAATAGCGAAGGCAGTATGGACGCGGGCAATTTGCTAAAACCTATGCTTGCAAGGGGAGAATTGCATTGTATTGGTGCAACAACCTTGAACGAGTATCACAAGTATATTGAAAAAGACCCAGCGCTAGAAAGACGATTTCAAACCGTGCTTGTAAATGAACCAACAGTTGCAGATACTATTGCTATCTTGCGTGGCTTAAAAGAAAGATATGAAGTCTATCACGGAGTTAAAATCAGTGATAGTGCTTTAATCAATGCGGCTGTGTTATCAAATAGATATATTAGCGATAGGTTTTTGCCAGATAAGGCGATTGACCTAGTTGATGAAGCGTGTGCTATCGTTAAAACCGAAATTGACTCTATGCCAGTCGAAATGGACGAGATTAGACGAAAGATGATACAACTTCAAATAGAAGAAACTGCTTTGAAAAAGGAAACAGATAAGCTTTCAAAATCTCATCTAGACGAAATTCAAAAGGAACTTGCTACTCTTCAAGAGAAGTTTAATGCAATGAACACAAAACTAAAGCAAGAAAAGGAAAATATCAACAAGGTTCAAGCATTAAAGGAAGAAATTGCACAGGTTAATTCTCAAATCGAAAAAGCGCAAAGAGAGTACGACTTAAACAAAGCAGCAGAATTAAAATATACAAAACTTATTTCTTTGCAAAAACAATTAGAAGAAGCCGAAAAACTTGTTGAAAGCGAAAAAAACGGCATACTTCAAAGCAAGGTTACGGACGAAGAAATTAGGCAAGTCGTTTCTAAATGGACGGGTATTCCAGTTAATAGTTTGAAGGAAAGCGAAAGAGAAAAAATCTTAAAACTTCCAGAAATTTTACACGAACGAGTAGTTGGGCAAGACGAAGCTGTCCAAAAAGTATCAAATGCGATTTTGCGTTCGAGAGCAGGTATTCAAGACCCAAATAGACCATTGGGTTCATTCCTATTTTTAGGTCCAACGGGCGTAGGTAAAACCGAATTATCAAAGGCACTTTCGGGGGCATTGTTTGATGACGAAAAAAATATCATTCGTATTGATATGAGTGAATATATGGAAAAATTTTCAGTGTCAAGATTGATTGGTGCGCCTCCTGGCTATGTAGGCTATGAAGAAGGCGGACAATTAACCGAAGCTGTTAGAAGAAAACCTTATTCAGTAGTTTTGTTTGATGAAATTGAAAAAGCACATCCAGATGTATTCAATGTATTACTACAAATTTTGGACGATGGCAGAATAACTGATTCACTTGGCAAAACAGTTGACTTCAAAAATACAATTATTATTTTGACTAGCAACCTTGGTGCAGATGTAATTTTGTCTAGCATTGAAAAAGACCACAAGATAACCGACAAGGCACGAGAAGATGTTAAGGAAATTCTTAAACATAATTTTAGACCAGAGTTTTTGAACAGACTTGATGATATAATTTTGTTCCAGCCACTTCAAAAAAATCAAATTTCAAAGATAGTTGATTTGCTCTTAAATAAACTTGCTCAAAGACTTGCTGATAAGCAAATTTCATTAAAAGTAACAGATAAAGCGAAAGACTTTATTATAGCAAATGGTTATGATGAAGCGTTTGGTGCTAGACCATTAAAAAGGTTTATTCAAGACTCGGTTGAAACTCTTGTTGCTAAAAAACTTTTGTCTAACGATATTGATGCTGGCTCAACTATAACTGTTGACGAAGATAATGGCGAGTTAAAAATAAAAGACTAAACTAATGATATTTTTTTGGTGATATAATATAAATCTTTCAAAAAATGATAGTAAAAATCAATGTTTTTTACTTGTAAATTTGCGTGTAAATTAAATAATATTTTCAAGCAAAAAGTTCTTGAAAAATTGTTATAATAAATATTATCAAAAATAGGTAATTAAAAAATAAGACGAAATCTCAATTATTTTGACTTTCGCCTTATTTTTTTGTGTTTTATAAGTTCATTTATTTAATAAAGAGTTTTATTTTGAATAGTAAATTAAGTGATAAAATGTTTTAGTTATAGTAAAGAAAAATACAAATTGATTCTATTTGATAATGATAAGTTGCTAGTCCAAAATCAATATTGAGAATAATTATCAATAACATTTTATATTTAGTACGCTATCGTTTTTGATTTTTTGCTATGAAATTTTAGTCATTATAAACAAACAATACCTGTATAACCTAACAAAAACTCAATATTGACAAGCCTGCAACTATGTGATATTATTACTTTGTAATAAGTGGAGAAAAAATGAAATTAAAAGATTTTATAATCAAACAAACTCAAAAAACTATAGAAAAAGAATCTTTCTTTTCAAAGGAAGAAAAAATTATTGAAGAGCAAGATTTTGTTTTTATTGATTTGGAAGATACTGACAAAAACAATAAAGATGAGTGGAACAAAACAATGCCAACAGATTATGCTTTAATTAACAATGCAAGTTCATCCACTCTTGATGAAATGAAACAAGAACCCTGTTTTATTTGGATTAGGCCAAAAATTAGAATTTTACACGATTTTGGAAGAGTTCCAACTATACAAACTAACGCAATATATAAACGACTAGATAGCCCAGATAATATTTTAGGAGTTCGTCCAACAATTTTTCTTGATGCAGAAAAAGTAATTCGTGCAAAAAACGAAAGCGACAATTTCAAAATAAAACAAATTTACGAAAATGAAAAGTATATTAACACCATTACATTTGGTTCTTTTCCACAAACTTTTGTGGGCGAGGAACTAAATCAAACACTGGAAGATTTGTTACAAAAAGGAGAAATTAAACCAACTGGCAAAACTTTTGTTGGTTCAATATATGCTAATTCTTTTGGAGCGATGACAAAGATAGAAAACAAAAATATTCACTGTAATAACGAATATCAATATGGTGAAAGTAAGTATGTTAGAGTTTTGACAAAATGTTCAAAAGATATTTTAGACCATTCTATTGGTCGAATTAGTTACAAGACTTATGAAAAAATATATTGGCTAAAAGTTGAGCCAATCACTTGGATTATTCGTAACTATGAATCTTTACCACGAGAACTAAACCCTTTTGGCAAAGCAAAAGATAATCATCTAGATTTATTATGCAAAAATGTTGTGCTTAATTCCATTCAATTTTACCCTGACCCTACTCATAAAAATTATTCGTGGTGGGAAACAAGTGCAGTTATGGGCTATTTGAATGGGCTTAATGTAAATGTTAAACAAAAAAATCGTTATGGAGAATTCTTAACAAGTGGTGGAGATTTTACTAATCATAACTTTTTGTTAGATGCCTTTGATGAAGAAGTTTTGCTTAATCAAGACAAAGAAAATATGACAGCAAATCATAGCAGTCAAAAACCAAAAAGCGAACTAGAAAAGCATAGAGATGAATTGATTAAAAAGATACTGAAAAAGAAAAATGCAAAAAGTAGTGCTAGTAGTAATTTTAGTAAAAGTGGCACTGCTGACTTGGAAGACGAAAAAACTTTATAGATTAAAATAGGGGAACAAAATTGGCAAATTTAGATTTGAAAAATTGTATTGTTTCAACAAAAAAGCAATATAATAACGGTATTTATGATGATGTGATTTTTCAAACATACGACAAAGTTTTTATTGGTAATTTTTACGACTACACCAACAAATATAATCACTCATTAAGGGCTTTTCCAACTGACTATGCCATTTTGTGTGGCGCTTGCTATGACTTCAATGCAAATGTTCCTATCGGCGAAAAAATTTATAGAAAAGAAAAGGTAAAAGATTCAATAATTTTTACTGACTCGCAAAATTGTGAAAACACAAATGCTTTGGAATCGTATGTTATAAGCAATAATCAAGACGATAAAGACACTGTTTTGGCTGACGAACTGCACTGCACGGTCGTTCCAATGATGAGATTTGATTTGTCTAAATTAAATAGCATAAACAGTTCAATATTGGGAGTAAACTTCAAAAAATATCGAAACAGATTAAATTCTGGAATTGATATGATAGTTACTATTGGAGAATACCCACAAACTTGTGCTAGCAAAACATTAAACATAAAACTTGAAGAACTTTATCAAAAAAATAAATTAACTAGAACTGGCAAGACATTTACTGGAAGATATGATGCAGAAAAAAAAATTTTTGTGCAAAATGAAGAATTTTCGTACGAAAATGAAAGATATGTTAGAGTTAAAGATGAATCTTATGTTGGTTTTTATTCAAAGTGGATGTTTGAAGACTTTATAGGTGGAGAAAAATATTTTTGGGTAAAAGTTGAACCTATCGAATGGATTATTCTTAATTGGAAGGAAATTGAGCAAGATTTGTTAAATTTTCATAAGCAACAATTATCAGCAAAAAATAATACAATTTTAGAACTGGTAACCCGAAATGGTATCATCGGCGGTATGCCATTTTATCCGTTTGAAACACCAGACAACTACCACTTGTTTTGGCAAAATAGCACAATTAGGAATTATCTTAATGGCTACGATTCGGGTGAATGTACACCTTTTGTGAACGAAGAATTTTTATTAAAAGATGGCGGAAACTTTAAGGACAAAAATAATTTTCTTACAGAAGCGTTTGATTGTGAAAGTCTTATTCAGTCAAATGCCAAAATGGAAGAAGCACTTGTTGACTTAAATGCAAGAGTGGAAGAAGCTCGTAACAAACTTGTTTCAAACGCACTTAAACGCAAAAAACAAGTAGAGCAAAAAAGTAACGAAGAAGAAAATGTTAATTAGTTTTTTACAGCGATAATATGAACTTTTTATCAAAATTTTTGGTAAAAAGTTTGAATAATGTTACTTGGTGTTTTGTAAATAGTAAGTAAAAAATGCATATAGTTTTTGCTAAAAATAGAATGGGATTTACAATTTGAAAAGGACTTTTTGAAGTCCTTTTTTGTGTTTGATTGTTCTAGATTATTGGCGCAATGGGGGAAAAAAGAATGATAGATTTTGTGTGTCAAAAGTACAGGGTAATGGGTTATATAGCAAACCACGAGTGTTATATTGACTACCTATAAAATAATGATATGTAAAGGTTTTGTAGGAATACCGACTTGTTGACTTGCTATTTTGAATACCTAAAAAATAATGATATGTAAAAGGGATAAAATTGCAGATATTTATAAAAAATTAAATAAAAATCAAAAAAATTAGTGGTTTTTTATAAAAAAACTTTAATTTTTCTAATATTTTTGGAAAAATTTGCCATTCTAAAACAAAAGGAGAGTTTTATGAAAAAAGTTTTAATTTTTAGTTTAGCGGTTTTTTTAATGTTATCGTGCTTTGTTTTAGCACCACAAAAACCAGTTTACGCATTAGAGAGTAGTGGCGAAATTTCGGTTATAGGAGAGAGCCATATAAAACTATCGCCAGATATGGCAACTGTGTCAGCAACAATCAATCAAGTGGACTTGGAGTTAGATGTGGCAAAGGACAAGGCTTTTGAAATTTATAACAGCGTTAAAAGTGAGTTGAGTGCCAGTGAACATATTTCAAAACTCAATTTGCTTTACTTTTCCACCTATCCAAATTTTGATTATACCAATGGCAAAACGCTAACGGGTTATAACGCAAGTTTGTCGTTTGAATATCAGGTTGACGATATATCGCAAATTCAATCGTCCATTGATAGTTTAATTAAGTGTGGAGTTAAAAATGTTTCTAGCGTAAACTATCAGGTTAGGGACTACGAAAGCGAATATAACAAACTTTTGCAAAGTGCGATTGAAAACGCAACCGAAAAAGCAAAACTAATTTTGGATACGGAAAATATTAAAGTTAAAAACATTGTGGAGCAGGAAACCTATAATTCTTGCTATATGTACAAATCTTATTTTGAATGTGACGGCTCAAATAACTTTGATAGTCAAATCGAAATCTCTGCAAAAGTCAAAGTTGTGTTTGAATAAATACAATGATTAAAATGTATAAGTTTTTCTATTGATTCACCTTCATATAATTTACAAAAAAATATAGTATTATTTCAATTAAAAAACCGAGAAATTTGAAATTTGGTTCAATCTCTCGGTTTTTTTATGTTTTAATTGTATGTTTAATAAAAGTTGTTTGCTATATGAGTTTTGATAGTACAAAAGTGCGTATCAAAACTTTTGAAAGTAGGTTAACAAATTGAGTAACAATTCTATTTTTTAGTTTTTAATAGTAGTGACTTTGTTAAATATCAGTAAACCTAGTTGTTAGTATGGTAATGTGTAAGTAAGTCAAGTTATCAGTAAAGTAATGTGCAAGAAAAATAAATCGTTAATATAGTAAATTATAAGAAAAGTAGGCTGTCGGTATGGTAATGTGTGAGTAAGACAATTTTTCAATATAGTAGGTTGTAAGAAAAACAAGTTATCAATAAAGTAAGTTGTAAGTAAAACAAATCGTCAGTATAGTAAATTATAAGTAAAGCAGGTTAACAATAATTAAGGTTTAAGTAAGAGAAGTTATCCATATAGTAAGATGTGAGTAAGTCAAGTTGTCAGAATAATAATTGTGAATAAGGCAAATGTCAATAAAGTAAGTTTATTTTGCTGGATTTACTCAATCACTACTAAATCGCTATTTTGAATAGTGTAAGTGTTGGTTGATATTGTAGAGTTATTTCTAACAACATTAAATGAAATTGTGTCACCTGTTCTTAAAGTCAAAAGCAAGTCGCCGATTTGATAGTTTCTATCAAGCGAGTAGGTGGTGGAGTTGATTGTAAATTCAACTACTTTATCGTTTTTGGTAAGTCCCAACTTGCTTGCTATTGAGTTTTGAGATATTGCATTAACTAAAATATCTTCACAAATTATGCCGTAGCCACTAGATTTATCATAAACATATTTTGAGTTTTCGCTAACAACTGTTAAACCTAGTTTTACAGAATATCCGCTGGTATTTGTGTTTGTGCAATAGTAAATCAAATTTTCGGCAGTGTTTTTAACAATGTCAACAGGAATAGCGTAGTTTATATTTTGGTCGGTTTCGTTACCTGCGTTTGTAATGCCAATCAATTCGCCTTTACTGTTAAACAGTCCGCCACCAGAGTTGCCTGAATAAATTGAAGTGTCAATTCTAATAGACCTATATGTTCTTTCTTTGTCAATATCAAGCGTAATATACTCGTTATCAACGCTGATTATTCCTTGTGTAGCACTAATTCCTTCGTCTTCGCTATTGCCGATTGCAATGGCAGTTTCGCCGACATAATATTTACTAGCAAAAGTTATTGCTTTTACATTAGCATTTACATTTTTGACATCTTGGGTTTTTGCTTTTATAATAGCGATGTCTTTACTAACTGCTCCGCCAACATATTCGCAACTGATTGCGTAACTATCGTACTGAATTACAGGGTAGCCGTTGCTATCTTTTTGACTGGTTTTTACAGGTGCTGATTCGCTACCATAAAGGTAAATAACAATGTCTTTCGCAATCTGTGAGCCACTTTCCTGTGTGATTTCGTTGTTATATACAACATGGTAGTTGGTGATAAAGTAGGTGTAGTCGCTATCAATTCTATAAATTATTGCCGAGCCAGTGTAGGAAGTAATATCTTTTGTGGTTGATAGACCGCCCCACGAGAATGAAGAAGATACTGTGTAAAAGTTAGTGTACACTTTGGCACTAGATTGCAAGCAGTCGTTTATTGTTTGAGCAATGCCATTTTCGTTGTAAGACAAGTACATTTTCAAAAATTGCGAGTAGGTAATAGAGTTGTCAACACGATTTTTGTAGTCGGTGTAGATTTCGTAAATGTCAATCGTTTGGGCATCTTTTCCGTCTTGACCATTTTTGCCGTTGGTTACGGTAAAGGTGGAAGTTGTCCCATTGGTGTAAGTTATGGTGTAGGTATCAACAAGTCCCACAGTGCTAGTTTTTTCTATTGATAAAATGCTAACTGTATCATTATTGCAACCAGCAAAAACTAGTCCAAAACAAAATATGATTGCAAGTGATAAAGTTAATAAAAATTTACTTAATTTTTTCATAATTTTCTCTCCAAAAATTTTATAAATTTATTTTATCATTATTGACAGAAAAATAAAAAAACAATTTAACTATTTTGCAAAAAAATATCAAAATCACTATTGACAAAAAGAAATAATTGTAGTATTATGTAGTCATCAAGGAGATATTTTTATGAAAACAAGATTAACTATTATTGGTATCGTTAGATTATTAACATTTGCATTCATCGCAACAGGATGTTGCTTACTTTTCCCAGCATATTCACTTTACATTGGAATTTTTGCTGGTGCACTTTACACTATAACAATGGGTGCAACTATTGCAACAGAAGTGAATTACCAAAAACACTATAAAGAAATGGGACCAAAAGCAGAAGAATTTAGAAACTCATCAATTTTCGCATTCTATGAAACACCAGTTGCTCATTATATTGAAGGAAAACTTGCTCTTAGAAAGTTTAGAAAGGAACATCCAGAAGTTAAGACCGTTGATGAAGCACTTAAAATGATGAATGAAGCAGAAGAATTGAGCAAAGAAGAAAAAGCTGTTTTGACAGACGAAGTTAAGTCGCAAGAAACAACAAAAATGGTTGCTTCTAACGATGACGAAGAAAAAGAAGAACTTACAAAGTAATCTATTAAAAAGCACTACAATTTAGTAGTGTTTTTTATTGTTTTCAAAAAGGGCTTAATATAAAAAATACTACAATGTGATAGAAAATTTTTAACATTATATCTATATCATTTTAGTAATATGTATAAAACAAAAAACTATTTTGTGTTGAGTTTGTGAAAATGTTTTAATTTCAAATAAAGTCAATAAAAAGCATATAGAATAAAACAAGCGGTTTTAATAAAATTTATACAAGTTTTCCAAATAATATTTTTATTGCTAAAAGCTAAAAAATAGAAATTTTATAAAACTACAAAAAAATATTGCAAAAACAAAATTTATGTGATATAATTTTTTCGTTTTTAATAACGGGGTTGTGGCGAAATGGCAGACGCGCACGTTTAAGGGGCGTGTTCGAAAGAGTATGGGTTCAAGTCCCATCAGCCCCACCAAAATAGCAGTTTTTACTGCTTTTTTTATTTTAATTTTAATGTTCTATATATTTATAGAACATTTTTTTATACTGATATCAATTATGAGTAGTAGAACTAATGACCTACTTTTTTATTAGAGGGCAACTAAAAATAGTTACATATTATAAAGCAACTAAAAATGGTTGCAAAACAAAAATGCAACTTATTTTGGTTGCATTTTGTTATTTGATATGATATAATAACCATGAGGTGACAAACTATTATGAATACTAATTATGCCGCAATAATTATGGATGTAATACAATCTAAAAAATATGATGAGCAAGAAAGATTTAATATCCAAGAAAAATTATATAAAATAATTAAATTTATTAGTAATTATTATAAAAATGAAATAGTGAAAGAATTTAATTTTTCAGCAGGTGATTCTATCCAAGCCTTATTTAATAATGTAAGTGATGCTTTTAGTAGCTATTGT
>CAKVGH010000014.1 GCA_934747255.1 uncultured Clostridia bacterium
CTATAGCATATACACACTGTGTCGTCTGTATCGCCCCGCGGACAGTTATTATCGGCAGAAAGAAAAGGAATCGGCGATAGCCGTTTCCGATCCAACCGCGTGGGCGGTGAGAAACCGCACACGCGGGCGACACAAATGACACAACTTTTATACAATTGAATAAAGCCATTTTGTAAGTATGCTTAAGCATAAAATCAAAAAAATTAAAAATAAAAAAATCGAAAAAAATTTTTTTCAAAAAAATTTTTGGAGCAGAAAATATGTTTTCATTTATCTCATCAATCATAACAACTTTGTTATCAGGAGCGGGCTTAGGCTTTTTATATGCTTGCAATAAGTCCTTTAAAACACAGCTAACATCAGACGGGCACGGCTTAAGTAAAATCTTTTATGTTCCGCTCGGCTGGATTGTTTTAGTCATTTGTTATGCTTTAGTTTTAAGCGCCATAATTTCAGCTGTAAAATCTCTCTGTAGAACAAGAACCAAAACATTTAAAATATTGTCCGTCATTATTCTACTTCTAGCTGTAACAATATTAGTACTTCTTATATTCGTCACGCTACAGTTTAACAAATTACAAAGGAGCTAATATGCAAGACTCAAGTTTAAAAATACATGCTACCAGGATGCAAGAAGCGTATGTTCTTGGCGTTTACAAAAAAATAAACCCTGAAACATCAGATGTCGAAACAAATCTTAAATTAATTAAAACCATATCTAATGGTCAGATATTATTTGCTCTGGTTGATTCTACCAACCATATAAAGATAGTTTCGACCGGTGAAAAACAAATAAAAAACCGAATGTTAGAAACAGGGTACAAGCTAGACCGTAGTGCTTGGCTAAAGTATCAGGAAACACAGTACAGAAAAATACATAGAGCTAGTAGGAGTAGGAGTTTGGCAAATGGGTTTATTTAAACATAAGAAAAAAGTACCAAAAAGAAAGAATGTTTCGCAAAAGGTCAGGAATGGTACAACACTTCAGACACGAGATGAGTTTTTGGAAAGTTACGATGGGCAAAACAACATAAAACCCAATCATCCAAATAAAAACGATTTATATCGACGAGTTGTGGTTGTAGATAGTAATAGAAAGGATGAACTTGCTGTTGTAAAACTAACAACCAAAGGAAAACACAAATTAGCAACATATGAAAATGGTAAAAGCACATACAAACCCATTGTGGAAACAAAAACCAATAAAGGGAAATCGATAAAAATTGATGGTGCTAAATTTGTTAAAAACAAATCAAAAAAAGATTTGTCGGAACAAAGTGTAAATAAAATAAAAAAAGATGCATTAAAAAAAGCATCAAGTAAAACAAGATTTGAGAACAAATCCAAGTTGAGAAAATTAAAAAATAGGAAATAAAAAAGGTTCTAGTAAACTAGAACCAGCCCCCTGTTACTGATATAAAATCAGTCAGCCTTATAACATAAGTTATATATTATTATTATATGCAATTTTTGTTAAAAGTCAATACTTAATGTAAAAATTTACGAAAGGAGAGTGAAGTATGCCAATTCAATACAGCGATATGTGTGTTCAAATCCGTGCTAAAAAACGTTGGACTCAAAAACAGCTTGGACGCAAGCTAGGGTGTACTCGGAGCATGATAAGTGCAATTGAGCTTAAAAACCGCTTACCGGGCCCAACTTTAGCCATCAGACTCGAAGAAGAATATAACAAAATTATTCGTGGTGTAAACCAATTAAAAATGATTGGATTATAAAAAGGAGTGTAAAAAATTATGCAATTTTATTTTTGTGGCTTCAGTCGACAAAAATTAAGGCTATTTGGGCTTAATAATGACGATGTGGCAGTATTTGATTATTTACAAAGGTTCTTTAGTTCTGGACAAGCAAAACATATTCTGCACGATGATGATAAGTATTGGTTTATCACTTATCGAAAGCTAGTTGAAGACCAAATAACCGATTGGAGCATTGAAACATATAAAAGGCGATTCAGATATTACAAATCAATTCAGGTTCTTGACATATTTAAGCCCGTCAACAAGTCGACAAAGTTGTATATTAAACTAAATTTAAACAGCTTGTACGAAACAGACGAGTTTGAAACAGTGGCGGGAAAAGATGTTACATTAAGATTTTATCGCCCGCAGAACCACTTTAATTCCATCCAATTCAACGATACGACCTTTAAATATTACTCAAGTGTATTAAAAAACAACTTTATAATTGATTTTAACAAAAAAAATCAGGCATTTAGTTCAACTAAAGACCCTGTTTTCACTAATATTTTTAAAACATTCCTTAAGAAAATAGTTTCAAAACGAGTATTTGACCTGTATTTGAGTAGGTGCTATATCGTTTTAAACAACCCAAACTTCACTCAAATCAATTTTACATTCACAAACAACCAAAAATTCATTATAGAAAAGGAGAAATACAATATAGAACGAGCACTGTGCGATGCTTTCTTATTCGTTTTAAAAGAGCCACACGTCGTCGAGAAATATGAAACTTTAACTTAATATTTTAAATTTTACATACAAAACTACAAAACTAGTGTCTTGGATGACACTAGTTTTTTCACATTTGCTGGAATTGTGGATAAACTAGTGTCACCAGTGACACGAACTAGTACCAATTCACAGGGAGTAGATAGTCTAAATATTATAATTAGTTATTTATATATAATATATATGCGTGCACACGCGTTATTTAATATAAAAACTTTATTATTTTAAATACACTAAGTCTTAAATTCGGAATAAAAAAATCCACCTTTTTAAAAGATGGAATATTTCAACTAGAATAAAGGCTGAGTAGTATTTGAGTAGTATTCAAGTAATTAAAAATCATTAAAAAATGGCTTTATTAAGCGGTTTTTTGTATTGTGGTGAATGAGATTTTTGTGTTTCAAGTCCTCTCATCCGCACCAAAAAAACTAAATATTGTGTTTGGTTTGAGTGGTTAAACACAATATATTGATTGATAAAGTGCTAAAATTTAGCACTTTATTTTTTTTGAGTAGTATTTGAGTAGTATTTTGACTTATTCAATTTATCAATATTTGATAAATTGGCATCATCGGTTATGTGGGTGTATACAGTTTTTGTTACATTAGACCCAATTTGATGTCCAACCCAAGTTTGGACAATGTGCTCTGGAATGCCAGCATTTTTACAGTTTGTTATAAATGTGTGTCTTAAGTCGTGCAAAGATATATTTGGCAAACCTGCATCATTTGTTAGTTTATGTAAATATTTCATCGCCTGATTATATGAAAAATTAAAAATTCTATAGTCGGCGTTTTTATTTTTCTCTAAAATTGGAATTGTTTTGTCAAACATTGGTACAAGTCTTATACTTTGTTTGTTTTTAGTTGTGTCCATTCCGTAACGCTCATTATATGACTTATTAATGGAAATTGTTTTGTTTATAAAGTCCAAGTCAGCAACAGTGAGCCCTAAAGCTTCACCAATGCGTAGTCCCTGGTACAAACAAACTAAGTACAAACTACCAAGCTTGCAATTTTTACAAGCTTCTTCAAATATCTTTTGTTGTTCAAAGTTTAACGCAATGCCGTGTTCTTTTATGTGGTGTGGTTTTTCAACCAGCACCATTATGTTTTTTCTCACCACATCGTGAGCTACAGCTTTTTCGAATAGGGCATTTAAAAACTCATAGACTTTTTGACTAGTTCTTTCAAATGTGATATTTTTTAGCAGTTCAATAATTTGAATGCTTGTAATTGTTTTTATACTTTGTTCCCAGATACTTTCTGGAATATGTTTGATTGCTTTCCCGTAATCAACAATAGTTGCTTGTTTAACTTTTCCGACTTTAAACAGTTCCAGCCAGCGGTTGTACCATTGATGTAAGGTCATTCCGCTGGCTTTTTTCTTTGGTGTGTAATCTATCAATTCTTTTAGTCGCTCCCTGACACCTTGTTGGGTAGGGGCTGTAATATATATTTGCTTGCCGTCAATACGTTTTCGAGTGTACCAGGTTTTACACCCTTTGGCACGACGTATTGTGCAATTATTAAATCTCATGTCTTTATCTTCTCCTTTTTCGTTGGATTCAATAAAGTCATTTTTATTAGTTTTAATTACTCTAAATTGTTGGCGGTTCTCAATGACCATATCAGCGTGAGCATCGAGCCAGCCAAGAATTTCACCGATATAAGTCCCGGCTTTTTCTAGTTTTTTTTAAATCATCTGGAATCATATTATTTTTCTCCTGCGTAAAATTTTTTTTACACTGCATAAAAAAATAAAATGTTTTCCAGATTTTTTTAACCCTTATACCCGGTGCGAACTTTAATGTCTTTAATTTCAGTTTGAGCTTCAATTCTAGCTTTTGCATAACCAAGCACTTTGGCTTGCTCCACCAAAGAAAGTTGCTTAACTGTTTTTAAAAGTTCATTTTCAATTTCAGTTCCAGCTTGAGCAAAATCTCTGCCGACCAATTCGTCTAAAGATATATTGAAAAAGTCCGCAATTTTTATTAAGGTGTCAATGCTTGGTTCAGTTACATTCTTTTCATATGCGTTGTATGTCGTTGGTGCGATTGATAAAACTTTTGAAAAATCTTTTTGAGTAATATTAGTTTGTTTTCTTAGTTTTTTTAATTGATTTGATAGCATTTTGTGTTTCCTCCTATAAAAAAATAGATAAAAAGCAAAAAAAATTCAATAAATTTGTATTATTCTACTTTACAAATACAAAAAATTGTGGTATAACATAGAAAAAAAATACTAAAAATTTGGATTTAAGGGGTGTGTATCGTGAAAGTAAGAGTAATGGGTAAGTCGAAAGAAATAGAGCGTTTAAAGGGGCTTTTAAGGTCCGTGGGCGTGACTATAGATTACGAGAGTGGCGAGTATTATGTGCGTGGGTCAAGTGAAGCAGTAAGGGTATATTTTGATGTAACACTGGGGGTGAGTGAAGATGATTCCAACAATAATCTTTAAAGCACAAACAGAAGACCAGCAAACAGTTCTTGGTCACTATGTACGAACTGGCATAATAAAACAACACCACTACATAGCCCTTATGGGAAAAGAAGATTTGACGCTTGTTGAAATTAAGCCTGAAACACTAGTGGCTCACACTGGTAGATTCACCATAAAGTCAATGGACGGGAAAACCGACTTAAAGATTATGTTTAATGAAAATACAGTTTGCGTTGTTGATAAAAAACAAGTGGGAAATTTAAAGGTTATTGGATCTGAAATTGGATCTGAAAAGGTGGTGAGTGATGATAATAATTAAGAGTCACGGCGGAGAAAAATCGACAGCAAGGCTTATGCACTTTCTTCAGGCTTCCAGATACTTTAATTTTGACGATAAAACAAAAATTATACAAACCGTAGATGGAAAGGTAAGTGCAACTTTTAGACTGACAATGGTTGATGAACAGTGCTGGGAAGATAAGTCTTGCGATACGCCCAATATCAGATATTACAGACGTTGGATGGTGTTGGAACGAGTTTTAGTATTTGCTGGCTTTAGCACATTGAAAATTGCAAGAAACTGTAAACGTATTCTTGCTGTAGATGTTGAGCTTCCATTGGAAGAAGAAAAATCAAAAGACGAGTGGTTGTGGGAAGACTGGAACGTTGGTCACGACCCTGACTTAATGTTGAACTGTGAAAAAGAAAAAGTTTTGTTTACTGGTGAACCTGAGATTTTAAAAATACTTGAGTTCCAGGGGCGAAGTAAAAGACTTAATGACGGCACGGTTTTAACTTTAAGAAATGAAGGTGGATTGAAAGTATTTCTAAGTTTTAATCCGCAAAATCATATTCCGATTCACTATGCCAGCATTAAAACAGTTTTGAAAATTTTTCCTGAAGAAACAGTGCAGTTGGTTAAGTTCAGAAATTAAGAAAAATCTCAACTGGTATACATATCCTTGGTTTTTTAAAATAACCCTTAAAAAATATTATTTATTTTTTACACACCAGACAACAACACACAAGTTTCATGTCTAATTATTCATTCGAAATTCTCTTTTGGTATGATTTTAAATACGAATTGATTTTAAAAATTTTTTTCTTAAATTTTTCTAAAAAAAACCAAGGATATGTATGCCAGTTGTAAGGAGTTAAATATGTTAGGTTCAAAAAAAGAAATTGTTAAGTTGTCACCGTTTTATGTGTTAATGGGTGATAGACTTACACCGGCTGGTGACTTAAGAGAAGTAATACTTCATGCACAATATGTTGAAGACTTGTATGGAATCAATGCTCCAATATTTGAAGTGGATGGAGATAACTGTTTCATACAAGTTTCGCTCAAAGATGTGATGAAGAAGCTTGAAGAGAACAATAAAAAAACTAAATAGTTTCTATAAAACTCGGGCTAGATTATTTTTACTAATTTGGCTCGTTTTTTAAATACAACAAGGGGGTGACAAAGATGTATCGCAAACAAGGTATGAGTGGCTGGTTAAAACTATTAATTTTTATTTTAGTTTTGGCTTTAGTCTTGGCTGTAAAATGGCTAATCACAGCATCGTGCTTAAATATGAATTTTGTTGACTATGTTAAAGATGTTGTTTGTAAAGCAATGCAGAATTTCTGGGAAGCAATAAAAATGTTGTACAAAGCCCCAATAGCATAATAGCTTAGGAGAATGAAATGAAAAAAAAGAAAAAACAAAAACCAATTAAAAAATCAAACAATCAAGCTTTAAAGCCTGCTAAGCAACCGCTTAGTGGGTTTCAAAAGTTTGTCATTATCATACTTGCTATAGTTATGGCAGTTTGTGTGGCTTTAGATGTTTGGTTTTTAATTATCAAATTTAAAGAACCTGAGAAGATAGTTTCAAACACTTATCATGTTGGAATGCAAGAAACCGAAGCCGGAGAGCGAGAGCCTTTTGTTGAAGTCAAGCAGTTTGCCAACGCATTCGAAGTTAAGTTTAATTATATGATGGACGAAACTAAAACGAAATTATACTCTCAAGGGCTTCAATATATACAAAACGAAAATATACCAAACTTTAAATTTTTCAATTCGAAATGGACTTTTGTGCCAAAAGACAAAGACACAACCGGAGAGAAAGAACAGCTTGCAAATGATTTCTATGTGTTTATTAGATTCAATTACAAAATGAAAGCATTTGGTAATTATGTGACACTACAAAATTGCTACAACTATGCATCTTTGGACAACTACAAAACTTCTACGATTTCAACAAATCCAATTGGAGAAACAACCACATTTAAGGTTCAACTCGGAAAAGATTTGTTTAAAATTCGTTTTAGAGCTAATGACCAAATTGCAAATGATTCAACTCTTTATGCTAAGAATGTAGCAGGTGAAACAAGTCTTAACTTCCTTTACAAACAAAAATATTTTTACGACTACTACGCATACAAAGACCACAATTATTTTGTAAAACTGCTAATGCAAGCCGTTGACTCAATGCCGAATGGGACAAATCAATATGTTTGCTTTGAGTTTGGTGATTTCTTTGAATACTACAAGTATGATGCTGTAAATCAGGTTTACAGTGAAGAAAGGGTCAAAGACTCAACAAAAGTAGAAGCTGAGATGAAATCTTATTACACTATTAAAGTTACTAAGACGGCTGAAAAATTAGTGCGTTCTTCAGACAGTTTGTTCAATATGTATGCAGGAACACCTAATTACAACGAAACAGGTAAAACCGAAACATCTGACTACTTATATGGTCGTACGGTTCACACTGTAACACTTGCGGACTTTACATATGTTGCTGGAGAAACGCCAAACACATTTAAATTAAAACTTTCTGATGCTTTTATAAACAAATACAGTAAGTATGCTGAAGTGATGTTATTAAAAGTGGTAATTGAAGCACCAGCAGATGTTAATATTACAGGCTTTGCAGAAAATTGCTTTGGCAATTTTAAAACTTACACGATTACAGGAATAAAAGGGGGAGATTAAAATGTTAAAAATTTTATTCGATGCAAATGTTGTATATGATGTTATTTTAATCATCGCCCTTGTTTTATGCATAATTGCGATGATTAGAACTAGCTGGGGAAAATATTTCTTCGGTGCACTTATATACATAGTTCTTATAGGCACGGCGATATATTCAGCAGTTGAAATTGATGATTACAACAGTGCTAGTGGTGGAATCTTTGGACAGTTTTCCAAACCGCCAACTACAAATAATCTAACAGTTAAAGACTTGGAATTTAATATGGACAACATTGAGCTTACTCAGAAAGATGCGTCAAACGATATGTTATATGAAGCCAGGTTTGAAACGGACGAAATAGTTGATGTAACGAACTATACAAAATATGGTGTTTTCATAAATGACATTCCAGTGGAAATAACAGAGTTTTCGGTTGATTACTTATTGGCAACCTATGAATACAATTTTTACGGTGAGAATCAGGAATTAATTTTGAATGACACCTTAAAATTAAAATTTGCATTTTACAAACAATGCTCCAAGTTTATTGTTCAGTCGAATGGTGGTTCGCAAGCTGTAAAACAGTGGAATGACTTTTTTAAGAAAAATTCGTTTGTCGTAACAATGAAAGAAACCGAAACTGACCTTAAACAAACAAAGGCTGACCAGTTATCTCTTGTGAAGTTTCATCTTGTTGAAAATTCAACCGATTTGGTTTTGCGTTCATATTACTGTTTAAAAACCAATACAGGAATTGAAAATCCGCCTTTAAGCAATCTAGATTACGACAAGAGTAGATATATTATTAAAGGTTGGAGTTTGGATAAAGCAAATATTATTGATTTGTCTTCAGTTTCTGTTACTGAAAATGTAGATTTGTACGCGGTTTATGATATAGCCACATATGAAGTTACTTTCTATGGTGACGAAACAAAAACATTTACTGTTCAACACGGGCAAGGTGTTTTAAGTAATATATCCAACGAGATTCCAAGCGTAACAGAAAAGCCCGTTGATTATTATAGATTTACTGGCTGGAAGGCTTATGGCAACACTTGGGTTGGAATAGAAGGCAATTACAAACTAGGTGATTTTTATATAGACCAAAATTACAACTTCTATCCTGTATGGGGAGCTGAAATCAATCTAGAAGAAATGAATAAAATTTTGTTTGAAAAAATGAAAGAGAAATACGATATTACTTATCCGGTTCTTAATGAAGACCATAACATTTATTATCAATCAGAAACAATCGAAGGAGTAAGGTATTTCAAATTATTGCTTGGAACAAAATTTGGAGCTTCAAATGTAGTATATGAAGGGCAGATTGGACTTCGTTGGAAATATCAGATTGGTGGCACTACTTGGACTGTCGTAGATGACGGACTAGCCAGCAAATTAATTAAGATGATTGACCATAACAATTTCGAACCATTTTCTAGAGCTGAATTTGTACAGGTATTAGACGATATTTTCAATAGTGCTGATTCAATATCGCTTGAAAAGTTTAATACTTTGAACCCGAAAACTTCAGGTGGTGGTGGACTAATTATAAGTTAGAATTGTTTACATTAAAAAAACTACCCGCATGGGTCATGCGGAGTAGTTACCCGAAAGGGTGACAATACAAGGGAACACGATGAAAACAAAAACTAAAAAAATAGCTAAAAATAAAAAATATAAGTAAACCATGGAAATACAATTTCCCCCGTTGCTTACTTATTTCTAATAGAATATGCAAAAAAAATTAAAATTGTCAATACAAAAAACTAAAAAAGGAGATGTAAGATGGCAAAGAAAAGAATAAAACTACAAAACGAAAAAATTGAAGCTAAGGCTAAAGGTAAAAACGTTTTAGTGACCACAAGCTTGCTAGTTGGGGTTATGGGGGCAACTATTGGTGGAGTAGCTATAGCAAATGATTATAAACATAATAAAGCAGATATGACGCCAGGCATAGTTGAGAATACACCACAATACAAAAAAGGCTACGAAGATGGTCAAACTTCTTGTACTGAAACAATCAATGCTTTACGTAAAGAACTAGTGGAAACACGTGAAGCAAGGTCTGAAGCGATTACTGAACGTGACAATGCTATTACTAGAATAACTGAGTTGACAACTGAACTTGAAAATAAGCAGATTGAAGTTGAAACAGTTACTACAGCAAAAAATCAATCTGAACAAGAACTTGCAACTGTAACAAATGAGAAAATTTTACTTGAAAAACAAGTTGAAGAACTTAACGCCGATAAGACAGCCAACGAACAACAAATCAATCAACTTAATGTTGAAATTGCAACAAAGGCTGAGAAAATCAATGAATTAAACAACAATATTGCTAGTTATGAAAACAATATCTCAACTTTAAATTCACAAATAACCACACTTTCAACTGAAAAATCTCAACTAACCACACAAGTCGCTGAAAAAGACGCAAAAATCAATGATATAAACAATAAGTTGCAAAACGTTCAAAATACAATCGTTGGACTTGAAACAGGTGAAAAAGTTGTTGCCACTTTCCATTCCGTTGATGGTCTCACCATTAACCGTTATGTAATTAATAAAGGACAAACTTTTGCGAGTGTGGCTCCTGAAACGACTTTAGAAGACCCAGAGAACCAGCAAGTGCGTTTTAATGCAAACGGTGCTTTGCATACTAGTCAGGAACGCATTTTAGGTAATTGGGACATATACATTGAAATCGTTAATCTAGTAACAATTAACTTTGTTAACGGAAGCGAAACTATACCAGTTAAATTCGTTGAAACAGACAAGTTTGAAACCCTTGAATCAACTCCATATCAAGCCTTATCTACACCTGATGGCTACGAATTTGCTGGCTGGTCAACAACTGAAAATGGTGAAGTTATTGATGTTATCGGCTGTCCTGTAACTGATTTTTCTACATTATATGCTATATGGCAAGAGAAAGTTCAAAACGTTGCAAGCTTTAAAATTTATTCAAATATGAACATAAATTATGTAAGTTCTTATGCTCAAAAAAATAAATCAAAAATTTTAGGAAATGCAACAATATCTGCTACAGAACCAAATGGTGAAACTTTCTTCACTCAAGATGTTGACGACAATTTTAAAAACAATAGTGGCGAATACGAATACTTGCCATATTCAACTGTTAGAGTGTTCTACAGAATATCTAAAGTCAATTTAAAAGGTCTAGGTGGAATTCATTTCACCCTATCTGGTGATGGTAATTCTGAAGATATTTATGTTGGTGGTTACACTCCAGAGAATGCTGAAACGCGTTTCGGTATGGCTAAAAACTATATGGAAGAAGATGGTGACTATATCAAATATGTTTGTGAAGTTAAGTTTGACAAAATTACTGTTGATAGCCTTCAATTTGATTTTTATGCGGACGAATTAACGAAAACAGTTAACATAACAGACCAAAACGGAACAGCTCCAGCCATTTATTATAAAGTAAAGCAATTTTCTAATGATGCTTGTTCTAGAGATGCTTCTTGGGTGACATCTTCAAGTTGGAAATCTGCTACAGAACCTTTAGAAGTAGGATACTTCGGAAAATATCAAATTTTGTTCAATTTTGAAAAACAATCGGAATATGTAAACGTAAACTCAACCATTCGTTTAGCCGATACAACTAAATCAATTAAAGATAATACATCTTGTGTTGATATGACTTTACTAACGGTTGAGGAAAGTGAAAACTCGATTTATTTCACAAACATCGGCGACAACGCTAAATTTGAAATCACTATTGTTAGTGTTTAAAAATAGCCTACGCATATAGTGTAGGCTAGCCCCAATGGGGCAAAAGGAAAGTGCCATGAGATGGTTTAGAAAACAGGATTATAAAAGCAACTTAATAGCCATTTTTCGTGACAAATATATTGGCATTGATGGTGTTACGACTGGTGCTGGTAAAACAAGTTTGTTGACGGCTCTGCAGGCAATATTCTATTACTTTAACAACAAAAAAGAATACAAATTTAGAAAGCAAAAGTTTAAGTGGTACAAACTTACTGGACAAGCTTGCGGAAATCAAGAAGTGCCAGAACACGCAATGTATAGTAACTATGGCAATAAACTTAAAATTGGTAAAAAATTTGTAGAGCCACACGATGTAGATTATGGTGAAATCCGAATGCCAAATAAAGAAGATAAGCCATTCCAATACTTTCTTCACGGCTCAGTAATTGCAATATCTGAAGATATAGAGTTGGCAAATGACAACCTTAGCGAACAAAAAATTGATAAAACAAAACTGGAATTTTTAAAGAAAAAACGTCACGGGCACATAACACTACTAGCTGAGACACAGTTCTTAAGGCGTGTAGCGAAATGGGAACGTGAGAGAATGGACTGTTTAATATATGTTTGGAGAGAAAGAGAAGATAAACACTTTTTCAATAAACGCATAAAAACAACTTGGAATGTTTGGATTTATACCGGGAATGAAGAAGTGCTCAATTGTGGTTTTAAACACGAACCACCACTAAGTCCAACAGAATGGAAGCAATATGCAAAGGGCACTAAGTTTGGTGGTCGTGAATACATCCAGGAACGCCAAATTACTTTCTATGGTGACATTAACAAATATTATGACCCAGTAGAACACGAAACAGAGTTCACGAAAGGTTGTAAAAAATTCACCTTTAGAGAAAAGTTTGACACTGTTGTAAAAGAACAAGTTAAAACAAAAGAACCATATAAAAAGGTTAAGAAAACTGGTTCGGTATACTGTGTTAAACTGAATTAAGGAAATAACATGGGACTATGGATAATGTTTGAAAAAACACACTATAGCCAATAGGCACACGCTATAGCATATACACAC
>CAKVGH010000015.1 GCA_934747255.1 uncultured Clostridia bacterium
TCTTAAAAAACGATTTTTTTAACTCAAGTTTTAACATTGACATACAAATTGAGTGTAGTTGATTAAGCTGTTTTTTAATGTTGACAAATCTAAAGTACAACTTTAGATTTGTCAAAAAAAACTTTATCCTGCAGTTTAATTTATATTTTTGTTTATAATAATTTAACGGGCTATAGGTCGATTATCGGCACTTTTAATAAAATACAGGTGTATTTGCGTTGATTTAATTAAATCGGGCTTCTTTTACTTAAAAAACCCGCCTATAAGCCCGTTATCGTGTAGTTTGTAAAAAGTCGTTGTTACATGTTGATTAGACCTGCGGAAAAAATATGGTTTATATTTTGATTTGCGTATATTAGCATAAGTGTGTTTTATGTGGCGTTTATGAGCAAAAATACTTAAAAAAACAAAATGCTATTTTGTTGTACTGTGTACAAGTATACTTTTTTAAACTAAAGAAATAATGTTAAAAAATATTTTTTAATTACATGTTGACATAAACTCACCAATTATATATAATATACACAAAATTGTAGGTGTAATATAAGATTAGATGTTATACTTATTTTTTTGTTTCCATTTAAAATTCTATACACTTATTTGCTGTGTATTTAACGGAAGATTTCAAGGTGTATATGAGTGTAAGATGGAGCATTAGTTTATTTTTTAACAGGAGAATAATTTTATGGGATTTTTGGATTTTGCTTGGGGTAATTCAATTTGTAGAGGATATGACTACTTTTTAAAAGATAAAGTATTTTCTAAAACAAAGATATCTGATACTGAATTTATTGGAAAAGTTAGTGGTAGTATCGATACTCCTTATGATGTTTACATTAACCTTGAGAGTCCAAAGGAATCGCATTGTAATTGTCCGATCGCAAGTACCAACCATATCATTTGCAAACACCAGGTTGCACTTTATTTTTCATTTTTTCCAAAAGAGGCAGAAACTAATCCTTTTATCTTAGTGAATAAAAAACGTTATAATGAATTGCCGTTTGAGATACTTGATAATTATGATGTAATGATTAAACTTATTGCGATGAAAAGTATTGCGTTAGAGTATGCCTCAGAAAATTTGAAAAAAAATAAAGATTTTGTTATTGAAGCGGTAAAATGTAATTGCTTTGCGATTAGATATGTGCCAGAATGTTTTAAATTTGATTTTGACGTTAATTATGCGGCTGCGTTACGTAATAGTCAAGTTCTAGCTTATATTCCAAAAGAATTGTTGGAAAATAAAGAGTTTATGATAGAACTTGTAAAGCATAATGGTTTTGTAATTAAGCGTGCGCCAAAGGAACTATTATATGATGAAGATTTTCTTTTAACGGCAATTAGTCGTCATCCGGGGGCAACTGAGTATATTCCGGACGAATTGAAGGCTAATAAAGATTTTATGTATAAGGCTTTAAAAATCAGCAGTGATACATTAAAATATGCTTCAAGTGATATAAAGATAGATAAGAAATTGGCTCTTGCCGCCGTGCAAAAAAATGGGTTAGCGCTTAAAAATGTTGCTGATGAATTAAAATCCGATAAGAAAATTGCTTTTGCCGCCGTGCAACAAAATGGGTTAGCACTTAAATATGTCGCCGATGAATTAAAATCCGATAAGAAAATTGCTTTTGCTGCGGTGAAACAAAATGGATTAGCTTTAGAATATGTTGCTGACGAATTAAAAGCTGATTCTAAGATTGCATTAGAAGCTATTGAGCGTTGGTTTAACGCTATAGAATATATTTCAAATGATTTAAAAAACGATAAATTATTTATGTTAAATTTAATAAAAGATGATGGTGATGCTTTTAGATATGCTTCGGAGGCTTTAAAAGCAGATCCAAATTTTATTCTTGAGGCAGTAAGCTATTGTACAGATGCGCTAGCTTATGCACCTAATTTTGTTACTTCCAATAGTGAGTTTATGCTCAAAGCGATAGCGAGGGATGATAAAGCTTATTGCTTTTGTGCACCTGAATTAAAAAATAATAGAGATTTTATAAAAAAAGCGGCTAGAATAAATGGTTGCATTATTGAGTATCTTAATGAGCCTTTCCGTTCTGATCGAGATATTGTGATTGAAGCGGTGAAGAATAAAGGACGAGCTTTGGAATTTGTGGATAAAGAATTAGCTATGGATATAGATGTTATTTTAGATGCCGTAAAGCAGGACTATCTTGCTCTTAAATTCGTCGATAAAGAAACAATAAATTATCGGAAAATTGTTTTGACTGCGGTCAAACATGATGGTTGGGCTCTTGAATTTGCTGATAAAAAATCAAAGGAGGATCGTGAGATTGTATTAGAAGCGGTAAAACAAGATGGCAGTGCTTTGGAATATGCGGATAAAAAAATGAAATCGGATCGCGAAATAGTTTTAGAGGCTGTCAAGCAAAATGGTTGTGCGTTAGAATTTGCTGATCAAAAACTAACGGAAGATCGTGAAATTGTTTTGACTGCAGTCAGTCAGGATGGCGATGCGTATGAGTATATGTCAAATAAATTTTTAAACGATCAGGAAATATTGTTAACCATTTTAAATGATACGATAGAAATTCTAGATTATGTTAGTGATGATGTTTTAAAAAATAAAGATATTATGTTAAAAGCAATGGAATGTGATGAAAAGGCATTCAAATTGGTTGATAAAGAGCTAAAAAAAGATAGAACATTTGTCTTAGAGGCTGTAAATAGAAACGGTCAAGTGTTATCGTTTTTGAATACAAAATATAAGGCTGATAAAGATATTGTGTTAACTGCAGTTAAAAATGATGGGCTGGCATTAAAATTTGTGGCTGATTCATTAAAAAAAGATAGAGAAATTGTATTAGAGGCGGTCAAATGCAATGGCTTAGCGTTAGAATTTGCCGCTGAGCAACTAAAAAATGACAGGGAAATTGTGTTAACTGCCGTTGCTAATGATGGTTCGTCTTTAGAGTTTGCATCAGATTTGTTAAAAAATGATAGAGAAATTGTTTTAGCGTCGCTAAATGCTTTTAGTGAACGATTAGAATTAATGGATGATACATCTATAGAAGATTCAGAAGGTATAGAAGATTTTGACTGTGATAATATAGAAGATTTAGAAAACGCCTTAAATAAGTTAGAAAGGATGAAAACGGTATTAGAATTTGTAGTTTGCGCATTTAAAGATGATAGGGAAATTGTATTAGCTGCAACCAAATGTGACGGATCAGTATTAGAGTTTGCTGCGAATTCATTGAAAAATGATAGAGAGTTCGTATTGGAAGCGGTTAAAAACGATGGCTTGGCTTTGGAATTTGTTGCCGATTCATTTAAAAGTGATAGAGAAATTGTTTTGGAAGCTGTAAAAAACGACGGCTTAGCTTTAGAATTTGCGGAGAACGAGTTAAAAAACGATAAAGAAATAGTATTAGAAGCAGTTAAAAATGATGGGATAGCATTAGAGTTTGCCTCTGATTCATTAAAAGCCGATAAGAAAATTGTATCGGAAGCAGTTGAAAACAATGCGGAAGCGTTAGTATTTGCTTTATGTTCAATTTAAAATTTGAACTTTCGCTGTGTTATAAAATACATATTATAAAATGGTTAATTGGTTGTTGAATACAGTGTAAATAGATGTCGAAAACTGACGTAAAAATATTATTTTGCGGATAAATACCGTATTTTTCTGCTATAAGTGCAGCAAATTGCAATAAACAACTTGACAATTCCGATAATATCGACTAAAATAAAATTGTGCTTTAGATTTGTCGACATTGCGATTCGGAGGTTAAAATGTTTATAAAAAGAAGTATAGAGGAAGTTATAAAAAAGCGGGCGAAAAACAGTAAATGCCTGTTGCTTACAGGCCCCAGGCAGGTGGGTAAGTCAACGCTTTATAAAGAAATGTATCCGAATGTAAAGTATTATACGTTTGACGATAAATTGCTTTTGTCGATCGCCGAAATCGAGCCTAAATTGTTTTTAAAGAATATCTCGATTCCTGCTATCTTAGATGAGGTACAATATGCTGCAAGTCTTTTTCCGTATATAAAAATGGAGTGTGATAAAGATAGCGTTTACGAAAAATTTTATCTTACGGGTTCTCAGCAGTTAAACTTAATGAAAAATGTAAAGGAGTCCTTGGCGGGTAGGGTTAGCATACTCGAGTTGCAGGGGCTGTCTTTAAGGGAAATTAACGGAATAGATTTTAACAAGCATTTTGTTCCGACCGACGAATATATTTTGTCGCGTGAAAAAAGTTTAAAGCCCTACGAAAATTTATGGAAAACAATACATCGCGGAGCATACCCCGAACTTTATGTTACCGAACGTGAATGGGTTGATTTCTATTCTTCTTATGTGAAAACATACCTCGAAAGAGATATTCGCGGAGAAATCGAGATAAAGGACGAAATCGCATTCACTCGTTTTTTAACGGCTTGTGCGGCAAGAACAGGGCAGTTATTGAACTATGCAAACATTGCAGAAGAGGTCGGCGTGTCTCAGGTAACCATTAAAAATTGGATATCGGTTTTAAGTCGAACAGGGTTGATTTATCTTTTGCAACCATATTATTCAAACCATTTAACGCGTGCTATCAAAACACCGAAATTATATTTTCGCGATACGGGGCTTGCTTGCTATTTGTCAAGGTGGAACAGTTATGAATCACTCGAATATAGTGCGGTTGCGGGAAATATGTTTGAAACGTTTGTTGTTTCAGAAATAATAAAATCATTCACCAACGAGGGCTTGGAGTATGATTTTAATTTGTTTTATTACAGGGGCAAAGATAAAATAAAGAATTCCGATACGGATAAAACTATTGAAAAAGAGGTAGAAATAGATTTGATTGTGGAAGAAAACGGCACGTTATATCCGATTGAAATCAAAAAAAGCGCAAATCCTACCGCGTCAATGGCGAGTGCTTTCGGCGTGCTGGATAAAGTCGCCGATAAAAAGCGCGGAACGGGCGTTATACTTTGCCAATACGATCAAAAATTATATCTGAAAGAAGATCTTGTCGTATTGCCGATAGAGTTTATCTGATTTTTTACAAAAAATAAATAGGCAGTGGGCTAAAGCAAAGTTTTTTGTTGCGGCTCATTTTTTTAATTTCACGTTTAAATTTATTTTGCCAAATAATAACTTTGAATCTCGTCGTTTTTTATTGTGCAGTCAAGCAGCGAATGATGCAAGCGGCGGGCATGTGGCGATACGCGAACCGACAAAACTTAAACTTAACCTGCATTTTACCGCAGATTTACCCGTTCGTTACCGCTATAGGTTTATCATAAAGGCATAAAATCAAGAGGAACGGTGCATTATCTCGTGCGCCGTGTATATAAAAATGCTTATAGATTGTTTTGCAACCGATAAATTTGCGGTAAAAGAATTAGCCGAAA
>CAKVGH010000016.1 GCA_934747255.1 uncultured Clostridia bacterium
GTTATGGCTGAATATAAGCCTACAAATAACAAGTCTGATAAGTATCAAAGCGAAGCTGAACTTGAAAAAGAGTTTATCAAATTGCTTGAATCACAAAGTTATGAATACTTACCTATTCACACAGAAGTTGATTTGATTTTGAATTTAAGAAAAAAATTAGAAGAATTAAACAAATACAATTTTTCTGATAGTGAATGGGATCAGTTTCTTTCTTCGTGCATAATAGGTAAAAATGAAGGCATTGTTGAAAAAACAAGAAAGATTCAAGAAGACTATGTTCAAATTTTACACAGAGATGACGGAACGACAAAAAACATTAAATTTATTGATAAAACCAACATTCATAATAATAAATTACAAGTAATAAACCAATACATAGAAACAAATGGTAATCATGACACAAGATATGATGTAACAATTTTAGTTAATGGACTTCCTTTGGTTCATGTGGAATTAAAACGTCGTGGAGTTGCAATTCGTGAAGCATTTAATCAAATAGAACGATATCAAAGGGATAGTTTTTGGGCGTCAAGTGGATTATTTGAGTATGTGCAAATATTTGTGATCTCTAATGGAACAAATACAAAGTATTACTCTAATACAACAAGATGGAATCATGTTAAAGATTTTAACAAACAACAATCTGCAAGGAAGTCTAAAACAAGCAATAGTTTTGAGTTTACTTCATTCTGGGCAGATGGAAGTAATAAGATTATTTCCGACCTTGTTGATTTCACAAAAACATTCTTTTCTAAACATACATTGTTAAACATCTTAACAAAATACTGTGTTTTTACATCTGAAAACATGCTTTTAGTAATGAGACCATATCAAATAGTTGCGACCGAAAGAATTATCAACAGAATTGAAATATCAAACAACTATAAGACATATGGAACAGTTAAAGCTGGTGGATACATTTGGCACACAACTGGAAGTGGTAAAACTCTTACATCATTTAAAACCGCTCAACTTGCTACTAACTTGCCTTTTATAGATAAAGTATTATTTGTTGTTGATAGAAAAGATTTGGACTATCAAACAATGAAAGAATATGATCGATTTGAAAAAGGGGCAGCAAATAGCAATACATCTACTGCAATACTAAAAAAACAACTAGAAAATGACCAATGTAGAATTATTATAACAACTATTCAAAAACTTGATAGATTTATATCTAAGAACAAAGATCATTCAATCTATAATAAACATATTGTAATTATATTTGATGAGTGCCATAGATCGCAATTTGGTGATATGCATAAATCTATTACAGGCAAATTTAAAAATTATCATTTATTTGGATTTACGGGGACGCCTATTTTCGCAGCAAATTCTAGTAGTGGAAAAGATGTTCAATTAAGGACAACTGAACAGGCTTTTGGTGATATGCTCCACACTTATACAATAGTAGATGCTATAAATGATAAAAATGTTTTACCATTTAGGGTTGATTATGTAAAAACAATGGACAAAGAGCCAGACATTGATGATAAACCAGTTAATGATATTGATAGAGAAAAGGCTTTTTTAGCGCCACAAAGAATAAGTAAAATTGTAAGTTATATTTTAGATCACTATAACAGCAAAACTTATAGGAATGAAAAAATGTATTCATTCAATAGCCTTCTAAATATTACCGAAGTTGCTAGCGCTAAAAGAAACGAAAATATTGAAGAACAAAAAGACAAATTATACTTGAATGGATTCAACTCTATGCTTTGTGTTGCTTCTATTGATGCGGCAAAAGCTTACTACAATGAATTCAAAAAGCAAATGAAAGAAAACCCAAGTAAAAAACTTAAAATTGCAACAATTTTTAGTTATGGAGCAAACGAAGAAGAGTCTGATGGAATACTTGGTGAAGAAAACAGTGAAGATACAACAAGGCTTGACAAGACTTCAAGAGATTTCTTGAATGGTGCAATAGATGATTATAATAAAATGTTTCAAACGAAATATGATACTTCAAGCGATAGATTTCAAAACTATTATAAAGATGTATCACTAAGAATGAAAAATAGACAAATCGATTTATTGATTGTTGTAAATATGTTTTTAACTGGATTTGATGTCACTACCCTTAACACTTTATGGGTTGACAAAAATCTTAAGCAGCATGGACTTATTCAAGCATTTTCAAGGACAAACAGAATACTTAATTCAATAAAAACATTTGGGAATATAATTTGCTTTAGAAACCTACAGAAAAGAACAGATGATGCAATTAGTTTGTTTGGAGATAAAAATGCTGGAGGCATTTGTCTCATGAAAGGTTTTAAGGACTATTTTGAAGGATATACTGATGAAAAAGGAAATAAGAAATCTGGATACAAGGATTTAATTGCGGAATTAGAATATAAATATCCATTATCAAACTCTCAAATTTATGGAGAATGGGCACAAAAAGACTTTATAGGATTGTTTGGAGCAATACTTAGAATGCGTAATATTCTGTCTTCATTTGATGAATTTGCTGGCAATGAAATTTTAACAGAAAGAGATTTGCAGGATTATCAAGGTAGATATAATGATTTGTATGAAGAATGGAAACGTAGACGAAATAATAGTGATAAAGAAAATATCAATGATGATGTTGTCTTTGAAGTCGAGCTTATAAAACAAATTGAGATTAATATAGATTATATCTTGTTGCTAGTTCAAAAATATCATGATACACATTGTGAAGATAAAGAAATTCTTGTTTCAATAAACAAGGCAATAGATAGCAGTTTGCAACTTAGAAGTAAAAAACAACTTATTGACACATTTATTGCTGGAATTAATGATGTTGATGACATAATGATTGAATGGCATGAGTTTGTTGCAGAGCAAAAGGAAAAAGAACTTGCACAGATAATTTCTCAAGAAGGTTTGAAAGATGCTGAAACAAGAAAATTTGTAGATTATTCATTTAGAGACGGAAATATGAAAACGACAGGTACAGATATAGATAAAATAATGCCTGCAATGTCAAGATTCGGTGGCGGAAATCGTGAAATTAAAAAGAAAAACATTATAGAAAAAATTTTGGCATTCTTTGAAAAATTTTTTGGAATTATATAAAGCTCAAAAGAACGGAAAACAATCCGTTCTTTTTTATTTATGTGAGGGTGTTAACGTTATCTTCTATTGATATATATAATCAATATTTTTTTAGAGATACTTGCAAAAAGTACCTCTTTTTTTATGTCGTCAAATAGATGAATTTAAGAACTATAATTTTTAAAAAAATATTTTAGGTATATCAAATAGCGATATACCCTACCTGGTAAAATTTTGGCATAAAAAACAAAAAAATTTTCCGATGTCAAAAATGCGTTTACAACGGGGGTCTTAAAATAAAAAAGAAAAAATTTTCATGTGTCCAAATTGTGCCTTTGCGGGTTTATTAAAATGTAGGCAGAATTTATCTCAATGGTTCAAATGGTGGGCTATTGACAATGTTAGAATTAAATAAAAGGAGCGAAAGATTATAAAAACTGGATTGCGATGTACAAAGTGTTTGAAAAACGGACTTAAATAAGATTTATCTAGAAAGTAATCTCGATATGACAAATGTTGTTATATTGAAAAAAATTAAGATATTTTTGAAAAATTTGTTCCATTACACCAAATGGTGGTGCCACGAGATTGTTAAAATTTTCTTAAAAATAATTCCCGCTAGGTCAAATGGTGAACTAGCGAAATTGTTAAAATGACATCGAAAAGTAGTTAAAGCTAAACGCTCTCACCTATTTTTCAAACCAAATCTGGTTTTATCGAAGGACTGCAGACTTCGTTAAAATATATGCCAAAGCAAAGAATTGATCAATCTTTGTGAATGCAAAAAATCTAAAACAAGGAGATAAAAATGAAAACAAAAATCATACAAAAGGAGCATGTGATCTATGCGACCAAAAATATTTAACTTTCCGCAAGAAACATTACTTAGACTGGGATTAAATCTTAAAGAGATCCTACTACTCGATTACATTGAACAATTTATTAGTAGTGGAAATATGAGAAGTAAAAGACTTGATGGAAAGTGGTATTTCAAACTAACTTACAAGAAGATAATGGATGACTTGCCAATACTGGATATTAAGGAAAGGCAAATTAGAAATATCATAACAAAACTCGAAAAGCTTGGCATCTTAAACAGACTTTCCGAACTTAAAAGAGAAATGTATCTTGAGGTAGATTTTGATGTGCTGTTCGGCAACAAATTGCCTACTGGTTTTGACCTATCGGCAATTGGCTTCAAAGACATGGGTAACGGACTGCTGACAATAGATTATTATGATATTAAAAAAATTAAAATAATACATGATAACGCGCGCGTGAAAGA
>CAKVGH010000017.1 GCA_934747255.1 uncultured Clostridia bacterium
GGTCGCAATATAGATGAATTGCTCGATAAAGAGAAGAACAAGAAAATCAAGTAAATTTGCAATTTTTTATTAAAAACATGATTGTAATGTTGGATTGTCAATAACCTTATCGCAGGAAGCTCTTGCAGAAAGTCAAAAAGTTTTTGATTTAATAAAAAAATATGATATTAAATCAATAGGGTTTAATATTTTATTAACAGATAAAAACTACGATGTTCCAGATGAATACTTTGTAAAAGCCAGTCAATTTATTATTAAAGCTTATAAAATTTTCAGAGAAAGCGGCGTTTATGAAGATAGGGCGATGAGAAAGGTGAATGCATTTGTTGAGCACAAGCTCCATTATCAAGATTGTGGTGCAGAGGGAGGAAATCAGCTTGTAGTTGCTCCCGATGGTACAGTAGGATTGTGCCAAGGTTATTTATCATCAAGAGAAACATTTGTAACAAATGTTGATGATGATTCGTTTGATATACAAAGCAATAGTTTGTTTTTGGAATGGAATAAACGAACTCCGTTTTGTATGCCGCAATGTGAAAAATGTATAGCGTTAGGAACTTGTGGCGGCGGTTGTGCGATGAATGCAAAAGCGAACGGGAAAACTATTTGGGATTTAGATGAACGATTTTGTATATATTCAAAAACTATGATAGAATTTCTTGTATGGGAGTTGTTTGAGAATATAAAGACTACAACAAGCGAATGATCTTTATGTTTTAATGCATGGCTGGAGGTGGTGTAATGTCATTTGATGTAAGCACGTTTTTAAACAAGGCAAGAGACTTTAAGAAATTAAATCCAAGCGCAACAGAATATGATTTTTTGAAGTCTAATAATTATTATAAAAAACTATGCGAGTATGATAGAAAATTTGCTTTGAAACATCTGATAAATATATTTGAGCAAAACATTAAAGAAGAAGACAGGCAAACGGTTGATTGCCTACAATGTTATGTAGAATCTAACGAATAATAGCAATAGTATTATTTCCTGCTTACAAAGATATTTTGAAATGTGAATCAAATTTTCGCGTACAAGGAGGCACTATGGACTTCGATGATTTTCTTGAATTCTTAAAAAAATGGGTTTCTGAGATAAACGAATTTAACAATAGAGAAAAGGGGGATTTTTTTCTATTGGATAAAGATTATTTTGACTTTGATAAGGATAAACATGCTTATTCGATTAATGAAACAGCAATAGAAAGTTGGAAAATTGCTAAATTGATTTTCATTGCTGATAATCCTGGAACAAAGGAAAAGGAACATTTTACCTATTTATATTACGATAAAAATGATGAATATATTGGTTTTTTTAGGTCTGCTGGTTATAAATACCATAATTTTTTGAGGAAAATTGATATAAAAGAAACTGAGTCGGTAAAATTTAATAAATGTTTAATTTCGACATCAAAAACTAGTGATTTAAGGAAGGAACAAATTTCGACATCGAAAAAAATTGTAAAAGATTTTTTAACAAACTTTGTTTTATTTAATGACAAGGTTTTTGTATTATTCTCTGGCATTACAGGAATACATAAGGGAAACTCAAAATTTTCTGAACTTTATGATGAACTAAAGAATGTTATTAATGCAGAAAATTGTGGTTTTGTTGGACATATAAGTAGAAAATGTTTTCCTAAAAAGTTAAGTGGAGAAATGTCTTTTGAAAAAATTAAAGAATTATCAAAGGCTTATAAAAAATACCTGTTTTTTTGTAATAGTTCAAATATGGATAGACATAATTGCCAAGGGTGTGCCTTATATAAATACTGTCACGATAATAACGATCCCGATGATTCATTATATGTTAACCCCTAATTAATTGTAGAACACATCGCTTGCTGGGTATCTGACGGAGATGGATTCGGAGTTTACAATCCAAATATGTATTGTATTTGCAGTTGGCACTATTCAAGAAGAGGAAATTATCAAGCCCTATTGGTTGAGTAGATATATGGCAATTATCGCTGGCGATTCAAATGTTTCCGATGAGCGTGTCACTCGTCGTGAAAAATAAAATGGCTTGCAATCATTTTTTTTCTAGTTTTTATTCTTTGATATCTCAAACGGGAAGAATTATAGCAATAGTAAATGTTTGCTATATCGCGCTAGTCAAATACTATATGGGCATGATTAGCAAAATGCTATTCAAAAACCCCGCCTATAAGCCCGTTATCGCATATTTGGCAAAAAAATTGGGGCTGTCGCATTTTTAATGCGGCAGCCCCTTTTTTAATCGAGTTTTAGCTGAATAACGGCAAAGCCGGCATACAAAAATCGGCGTATGTCAACTTGCATATGGCTAAATATGCAAAAATAGGGTACAAAACAAATTACCAAGCAGGGGGGCGTAGCAAGAGATTAAAATAATTGCCCCGGGAGTTTCAGTTTTTGTTTCGGAGGGAACTTTTTGTCGAATTCTTC
>CAKVGH010000018.1 GCA_934747255.1 uncultured Clostridia bacterium
TTCTATGGTAGTTTCTGTGGTAGTATTACAACCACTCATTTTCTTAATATCCATTCGCCATTTTTATTTGAAGTCCGACCTAATAATAACCCATTATTCTTTAATTCATCGATCGCACGACTAATCGTTCTTATGCTTTTTCCTGCCTTTCCTGTTAAATCCATATTTCAATTCTCCTGTTTTTTTGCATAAAAAAAGACGTATAGTTTTTTACGCTATACGCCTGAATTTTTATGTAATTTTTCTATTTTTTTTGCTCATGACGAGTTTGCGCGAATCCGGATCTGTCCGGTTACGGAAAATCGCATTTTGGCATCTACGAAAAATGATAGTAGTTTACCGCCGTTTTGATATGAAAAAACTCCGATAGAATCGGAGTTTTTATGGGCTGTATCTTTTTTGTAGCCCTAACCTGTCAAGGGATTTCAAAAAAGATACCCTTTAGTTTTTATCAACAGAAGCGAACTTATTCGCTCAAGTCCTATATAGTTTACCATATTATATTAGCAGGTGTCAACTAAAATTCAAAACGATTTATATTTTCTTCAAAATGTTTTTTAATGAAATATCCAAAACAATTTCAATAATTCATTCTTTTTTTAATACACTGTGATATGTGCTTGATAACTCGTCTATTATCTCATTTGCGTTTAATTTAGAAACGCTCAAATCTATTTTATTAAGTTTATCATATAATTTAGCAGTCAATTTCCCTTGTTGGCATTCATCATAAAAATCGACAAAAGGTATCTTATAAGTTTCCGTCCCGATAACTCGTGTAGAAAAGAAGTAGCTAATTATTACGTCTAATAAATAGTTTTTTATCTCCGTTTCATTCGGAAGGCTATATAGCAATAATGTCAAGTAGTGATATATAATATCATATCGTACAAACGGATGAAGATTAAATTGCAAGCAATTCAATAAAATATTTACTGCCGTTTGAATAAGCGAAATAGTAGAAAGATAAAACTTTTGCACTTCTGTTTGACTTTGGATATTAACCATAGTTCGACCACGCTCACAGTACTTTTCAACACGCGTCTTTAAAGATAGATTAATATCATTTTTGTCAGAAAAAATAAAGCAGTCTGCAACCTTAGAATTTACATTACGTTCAATTTCATCGAGCCCTTGATAATCACGCTGCAACTCATCTACTGATAAATATTTTTTTCCTAATGCGTCAGAAATAATGTTCCAATAGACCTCATTTCCAAACATTATATTCTCGTCAAATTGATTAGAACATAATACTTCTAAAGAAATAAAAAAGAAATAATCAGCGTAATTTTTAAGGATAGCAACTGTATCATTATAGGCATCAAGAAATAATTTGCGGCAATAGTCAGTAACTGAGTTCTTTCCCAATGCAAAAATTTTTCTCATTCTAACAAATGGATCATTAAGAAAATGAAAATCACCCAAAGCGGCAAACTCGTAATGACCATTATTTTTCACATCCAAGAAACTAACGCCCACTAAAACAAAACAATTATTTGATGCCGATAAATCATCAATAATAATAGAAAGTTTTTGGCGATTACACATCCAAAACTGCTCGGTTTTTTCAATCAATGTTACAGCCTTATGGTAAAAAGAATCATCTGCATTGGCAAAATCAAATGAGGAAATTAACTCAGTATACTGCATTTGAATGTTTCTTAATTCACTTTTATACTTATTCATTTATTCAAGCCTTCAAGATATTTGTTGTACCATTCAGGAAATGCATAGCGATCATTGACGAAGCAAATCAATTTTAGCAAATAAGTAAAACAATCCAGAGTTACGTCAGGAAGATTTTGTTTTAATGTCGCATCGGAAAAAGGACAAAAATTATAAAACACATTATCACTGCATAACATACTACTCTCTCTTACTGCGCCCCATAACCCATGCGCAAAACTTGAATCATAATCATACGCTATATCGTATAATTCTTTCTCATCTACCTCAATTGCTTTATCTCGTATTGTAATCTTATCAA
>CAKVGH010000019.1 GCA_934747255.1 uncultured Clostridia bacterium
TTGGAAGGATTGAACGATAATGCAAAACGAATTAAATGAACTTTTAACAAAAGCAAAAGAACTTTTAAAAGACGAAACAACAAAAATATCTTATGAAACTTGGATAAAAAATCTTGAAATTCAAAGTTTTGACAATGATACTGTTGTATTGGTAGCTTCTTCTAGTTTTCAAAAGGAGTCTATTCAATCAAGGTATTATGATTTATTAACAAACACTTTTAATTTTATAACAAATAAAGAATGCAAAATTAACATCGTTTCAAAGGACGAGTTGCAAGAAGAAAATGCAATAAATCTACCAAACGATGTTGGTTATGGTTATTCAAATTCAACTTTGAATCCCAAATACACTTTTGATACTTTTGTTGTTGGTAATAATAATAGATTTGCACATGCAGCAGCTTTAGCTGTAGCAGAAGCACCTGCTACTTCTTATAATCCGTTGTTTATTTATGGTGGAGTTGGTTTAGGAAAAACTCACTTAATGCATGCAATTGGTAATGCTATATTAAGAAAAAACAAAAATGCTAGTATTTTATATGTGACTTCAGAAAAATTTACTAACCAACTTATTAACGCAATAAAAGACAATACAAGTGCACAATTTAGAGATAAATACAGAAATATTGATGTTTTGTTAATAGATGATATTCAATTCATTGCAGGAAAAGAACGTATACAAGAAGAATTTTTCCATACTTTTAATACTTTACATGAAAGTGGAAAACAAATAATTCTTTCAAGTGATCGACCTCCAAAAGATATTCAACTACTAGAAGATAGATTAAAATCACGTTTCGAATGGGGTCTTATTGCAGATATATCTAATCCAGACTACGAAACCCGTTTAGCTATACTTAGAAAAAAAGCTCAATTAGATAATATCATTATTGATGACGAAATTTTATCAAACATTGCAAATAGAATAGACTCAAATATCAGAGAACTTGAAGGAACTTTAAATAAATTAATAGCAAAATCATCATTAACCAATAGTCCTATAACAATGGAAATGGCTGAAAGAGCTATTAATGATATAGTAGCCCAACAAGAAAAGGTAATTTCTGCCGAATTTATACAAGAAACAGTTGCAAAATATTTTAATATTAATGCAAAAGACTTAAGAGGTTCAAAGCGCTCTAATGATATTGCATTTCCAAGACAAATTGCAATGTATCTTTGCAGAAATGTAGCTCAAATGTCTCTACCTCAGATAGGAAAAGACTTTGGTAAAAGAGACCATACAACTGTAATGCATGCTTGTACAAAAATTGAAAATGAGATAAAAGAAAATCAAAATACTAAGCTAATTGTGGAAAGTGTGAAAAACATTTTATTAGCCGAAAAGTAGTATGGTATCAACGAAAATTGGCAATTTTAGAATTTTTTGGAAATTTTAAAAATTGCACCCAATCCCTCTCTACGGAAGTGATTGGTTAGATATCCACAGGGGGGTGTGGATATCGTGTGGATAAGCTGTGGATAACTGAGTTTTCCACAATTGGATTTTTTTACTGTGGATAACTTGCTGAGTTTTCCACAAAATTATCAACATCTAAAACCATAGGGAAATCAGTTATGCACATAGTTATCCACATAATCCACAGGACCTACTACTACTACTACTAAATATATTTATTT
>CAKVGH010000020.1 GCA_934747255.1 uncultured Clostridia bacterium
ATTCAGGGAATTGGCGCGAACTTCATACCGGAAATCTGCAAGGATAATAATTTGGATGGTGTTTTGACTGTAAAAGGTGAAGACGCTAAGGCTCAAGCGATTGAACTAGCTAAAAAACACGGCGTTTTCTGCGGAATTTCAGCCGGAGCAAATGTTTGCGCAGCCAAAACCTTGGCAAAAAAGTATCCAAATAAAACAATCGTTGCAATAATTCCAGATAGCGGCGAAAGGTATTTGTCAGTTTGGCAATAATCGTTTTTTATAAAAACTATTTACATTTCCCAAACCTTGCAAATCTGTGCTAGTCTGGATTTCGATAGATATACATCATGCTAAACTCCGAATATTCTACGGATATTATAACAGTTTTTCTCCGAATGCGCAATATTGAATATTAATGTCGTGTTGGATGTCAATTGTCCAACACGACCTACAAACTGCTTGTTATTTACAATGGATTGTCACGAAAATCAAAGATTTTCTCGCAATGACGCCAAGCCGGTAGTCTTACGCCAAGTCATTGCGAAGGCGATTAGCCTGAAGCAATCCAGCTTTTTATTAACAATTTTTTTAGTCCATAAAATGCATATCAAAAAAAAATGAGTGATTGTTAAAAAATATGAATTAATTATTTTAATATATATCCGATTGTTAAGAAGCTAGGAAAATTGTTACAATTGGCAAAAACGTAGTAGTAGTAGTAGTAGTAGTAGTAGTAGTAGTAACGCGCGTTTTTCTACTTTTGATTAAAGTTTTCGCAAAAAATGTCGTTATACTAATTGTCGACAAACAATTTAAATATTCACACAAAAACAGAAAGGAATTTCTATGGCAAATTTTAATTATACAAACTTTTACAGCCCTTATACAAAAAAAATGGGAGATGTACGTTTTTCAACAAAATCAAAAGAAGCTGAAAATACTGAGAAGTCCGAAAATTCTACTGAAAAAGTTGAAAATACTACCATAAGTAAAAACAACGATACAATTCAGATGTTAGAAACTAAAATTACAGATGCTGAAAACAAATTGAAAAGTCAATTAGAACTATATAGAAAAATTGCAAATACGTACGGTGATGTTGTAGAAATAAGCGGAACTTTCGGACGAAAAAGCGGATGGGTACAAAAAACTACCACTAATGCTACGCAAAGAGATATAGAAAGATTTGCCGAAATTCTTGAACAAACTGTATCTGAAAAAACTGTAGATAAACTTCAAGAACGTTTAGAAACGCTTGAAAAAGCTTTAGAAGAAATTTATGTAGCAATTGACAGCAGGATGAAACAATTAGGTGGAACTGGAAAAGTATATAACACTATTTATGCTGACGGTTCAAGACAGTTTAACGGTAAAATTGAACATTCATAAGATGTGAATATAGCCTGTAGGTCGTGTTCAACATTTTTCATTGAACACGACAAATATATAAAGCATAAAAACGGTGCGTTCGAAGAACGCACCGTTTTTGTTGTTATTGTTTAAATATTAATTAAACATTACCATAGTAACCGTCGATGTAGATTTGTTTGATATCAGACATCAATGGGTAAGCTGGGTTAGCACCTGTACATTGGTCATCGAATGCCAA
>CAKVGH010000021.1 GCA_934747255.1 uncultured Clostridia bacterium
TTCGGGTTTCGGCAAGGATGGCGTTTACTCTCGGCTCGACGAAATCGTTTCGGCATATGCAATGACCGCAAACGATAATGATGACGATACGGATAGCGAATGATCGAAGAGCGGGTGTTATGTGATTATGCCATGGTTGAAGTGGTCGTTTGTTATCTCAAAAAATTGAGTAAATGTTTGTTATTTTGAAATAAAGAAAGGTGGAGAGCAAGTAAAATGTTGTATAACGATTTAGTAAATGTTCGGCTTACAAGTGAAGAAAAGATTTTAATAATCAAAAATACAAAAGATTTTAAAGAGATTCCAGCAAATGTTTTCCCTACGGTATATAGGGAAAACTATTTTTTTATTTCGTACTCACATAAAGATTATAAAGATGTTTATTCAGATATTTTTAATTTGGAAGAAAATGGAATAAATATTTGGTATGATAAAGATATTCACATTGGCGAAAATTGGAGTGAAGTTGCTGAATTATATATTGCTAAATTTCAATGTACAGGAATTATTTTTTATTTGACTGAAAATTCAATTTTGTCTACTGCGTGTAATGAAGAAGTAAAATATGCATTGTCGCATAATAAAAAGTTCTTTTCCATTAATAAACCGCTTGACGGATGTGTTGCTCAATGCGGATATGATATGCTTTGCGAATTAGAAAAACGTGGACATTTTTTTTCGGAGGAGTATAAGGAGAATTTTAAAAAAGCATTTAACGACAAGGGAATATTTTTGTCGTTTGATGATTTTTTGGAGAAAAAAATCGCAAAAATAAAAGAAATTAAGCCAGAAAGTTTGCTTATAATTGAGTCGGATGATGATTTTAATATTTTTGATGATTTAGTTGAAAAACCGATTGGACGGTTGATTTCGTGTAATGAAAACAGTTTGTTATCGGTTAATATTAATAAGAGTTTTTTTGTTCAAGATAATGTATGTAAGATAAGATGTATTGACGCTTGTGTTTTTGCTAATTATAATAATTTAAGAAAAATCGAATTACCTGATTCTTTAGAAGAAATCGGGGAGCATGCATTTAGAAATTGTACATCACTTGAGAATATAGATTTTAGTAAAATTGAACAAATAAATATTGGGGATTATGCGTTCTATAATTGTGAAGCTTTACAAAAAATTGATTTGACAAATGCAGTAAGAATTGGGAATTATGCCTTTGCTAGATGTAAGAACTTGGTTGTAGAAAAAATAAATGGTTCAATAGGGTGCCATGCGTTTAGTGGTGTAAATCTAAAAAATGTAAAGTATATTGCTGAAACACCTGAACTTGCTGATTATGCATTTGAAGAAAGTATAAACCTTGCGTCATTTGAGTTTTTTGGAGTATTTAATACAGATTTTCCTAAAGGCGCATT
Source organism: uncultured Clostridia bacterium (assembly GCA_934747255.1). Lineage (GTDB taxonomy): Bacteria > Bacillota > Clostridia > Christensenellales > UBA1242 > CAKVNM01. The sequence continues at coordinate 1,374 of CAKVGH010000021.1, forward strand.
TAGTAATTGTAGTTGTTTAAAAAGAATATCTAAAATTTTTGGTAAAATTCCGAAGTTTAATTTAAAAAGGCGAGATATTCTTTTTGTTGGAGAAAGTGCGTTTGTTTAACCTCGCACGAACACCTTTTAGTAGTAAAAAGCATAGTTTTATCCTCTAATTTCAATTAAAACGGGCATTTTTTGAGTTTCCTTGAACGTAGGTTCGAGGAT